>JAGOCP010000295.1 GCA_017998715.1 Thermoanaerobaculia bacterium
GTGGTCTCGGGCGAGAGGCGGTCTTCCGGCAGCCGCGAGATGAAGTCGGCGGCGACCTTGATCGCGTTCACCATCCGCCCTTTGGCGTAGCCCGGGTGGGTGTTGAAGCCCTGGAAGGTGACCGTCATCGCGTCGGCGCAAAAACTCTCCATCTCGAGCTCGCCCAGGGTCTCGCCGTCGAGGGTGTAGGCGCAGAAGGCGCCGAACTTCGCGACGTCGAAATGCTCGGTGCCGCGACCGACCTCTTCGTCCGGGGTGAAACCGATCCGGATCGCGCCGTGCGGGATCTCCGGGTGCTGCATCAGGTACTCGGCCGCGGTGACGACCTCGGCCACGCCGGCCTTGTTGTCGGCGCCGAGCAGCGTCGTGCCCGAGGCGGTGACGATGTCGTTGCCGATCTGCTCGGCGAGCCACGGGTTGTCGGCGAAGCGCAGCACGGCGGTGGGGTCGTCGGGCAGGACGAGGTCCTGGCCCTGGTAGTTAGTGTGGACGATCGGCTTGACGCCGTCGCCCGGCATCTCGGGGGAGGTGTCGACGTGGGCGAGCAGGCCGATCGTCGGCACGTTCGCTTTCTTCGTCGTCGCCGGGATCGTCGCCATGACGTAGCCCCACTCGTCGATCGCCGCGTCGGCGAGGCCGATCGCCTTGAGCTCCTCGACCAGCGGCCGCAGCAGGTTGAACTGCTTTTCGGTCGAGGGATAAGTGGTCGAGTTCTCTTCGGACTGGGTGTCGATCTGCACGTAGCGCAGGAATCGCTCGAGGACGCGTCGGCGGAGTTCGCTCATGGTTCCCGAAGCCTAGCGCAGCCGGCGGAAGGAGGGGGCAGCCAGAGGATATCGTCAGCGCTGCCATGCCGCCCGAGCGTCCCGCCATCCCCAGACTCCTCAACTACGACAGCGCCGTCGATTGGCGCTCGCGCCTCGCGCGCGAAGGTCCGTTCCTGCTCGGGGCGCTTGCCGGAGCCCCCAGCCGGCGGATCGTCGATCTCGGCAGCGGCACCGGCGAACACGCCCGCTGGCTTGGGCATCAGGGCTTCGAAGTGGTCGGGATCGAAGGCGTGCGCGAGCGCTGGGAGCTCGCGAAGCAGTTCGCGGTGCCCGGCGTCGAGTTCCTGATCGGCGACCTGGGGGCCGTCGAAGCGATGGTCCGGGGTCAATTCGGGGCCGCGCTCTGCCTAGGGAACACTCTGCCGGCTCTCATCGGCGCCGAGGCCGTGTCGCGGATGTTCATTGGACTACGGCGGCGCTTCCTTCCCGGCGGCGTCCTCATCCTCCATCAATGGAATTTCGATGGCCTGGCGCGCCGCGAGGTGCGCGAGCTCCCCGAGCGCCGTCTGCCGCAGGACGACGGCGAGCTGCTCTTCCGCGCCGCGATCGCCTTCGAAGACGACGGCGTCGCGACGGTCACCGAACGCGTCTTTCACCTCGCGCCGGGAGAGACGAGTGAAAGCGGCGCGCCGCGCCTGCTGCACGAGCGCCACCGTTATCTCCAGGGCTGGCGTCATAGCGAACTGCTGACGCTCCTCGACGTGGCGCGCTTTCGCGAGGTGCGCTGTTACGGCGGCTTCGCCGGCGAGCCCTTCGACCTCGATCTGTCTGAGGAGCTGGTGCTGGTCGCCTCCTGAGGGCCTTGCCAGCGACTCTCCTTGGCGGATGAGAAAACAGCCGGCGCCGATCCCAGGATCGGCGCCGGCCGTGGGTGCTGCGCCAGCTGTTCGAGTCAGCAGGTCCGTTACTGCGGAAACGCCTGGATGTCGCCGTCGCTGCCGAAGTTGCCGAGCGGATTGGTGTAGACCTTCTGCACGTCGGCAACCGTATCGGTCACGGTGACGGTGTACTGGACGTTCGAGGCGGAGCCGTGGAACAGCCAGTAGGCGTTGTTCACATCGCGGCCGTCGATCACCTTGATCAGCAGCTCGATGTTCTCGGGCGAGAAGAACCAGAACTGCCCGGTCTGCGACGTGGTGTGGAAGATCTTGGCGACGCCGCTCTTGCCGGCGAAGTCAGTGAAGGTGGCGTCGATGCGGAAGCGATCTTCCTCTCCGAGATAGAGCGTGCGGTCCGCCGAGCCGTCGGCGACGAGGCCCGAGGCGTAGGCGGTGTAGACGACGCCGTCACCCAAGGCGAGGCCGCGCAGCTGCAGAACCTCGGTGGCCGTGCCGGCCACCCGCACTTCGAGATCGTAGGTGCCAGCGGGAACGGTGATCGTGGCGTCGGCTCCGAACGGCGCCCCGGCGATGAGGACGGGTCCGCCGATCAGGGCGATGTCGACCGCGGGAGCGTCCGGCGAGCCGTGGAAGAAGCGCACGCGGGAGCTGCCCGCCGCCGGGGCGGAGTTGTCATCGACCAGGACGGCCGGGTAGATCTCCGCCAGGAAGCCGCTGGCGATCACCGTGTAGTCCGTACCGGCGGTGAGCGCTACGTCGGCGTCGATGACATACGGGCCGGTGTTCGCGGCCCCGGCGGGAGAGACCTTGACGTTGTAGGCGCCGCCGGGCACCGACAGGTAGTCCGAGATGGCTCCGAACGGGACGTTGGAGAGTGCCACTCCGCCGTTGACGATGACGTCGACGTTCGGGGCATCCGGGGAGTTGTGCACCACACGCAGCCGCGCCACGCCTCCCGGATTGGCCGTGGCGTTGTCGACGGAGAGCAGCGCGTTGAGCGGCGTTGCGGCGTGCGAGGCCGCAGCGAGGGTCAGGCCGAGAAGCGAGAAGGCGAGCAGAGTGCGTGCGGGTTTCATCTGGGGCTCCGGAACGTAATGCGATGCATGAGTGAGGCGGCGTCGCGCCACGACCGCCTCGGTTTGCGGGGGACGTCGCCCGCAGTTGCTATTCGGGGGTTTCTCCCCCAATTGTTCTGTCTTACGAAGGTTGCGACGATCCGGATGACAAGCACGTCGCATCGCCGCGCGACAGGGAACCATCGCGCCGCATAGACTTGGCGGCATGACCGAGAGAACGATCGGGCGCGCCGAGGCCGTCGGCGACGAGCCGCCTGAGCCCTCGCCGGGGCAGGAGCTGGAGAGCCCCCTGGTCGCCAGGATGCGGGCGGCGGCCGAGTTCCTCGAGTCCGTCGAGGCCGACCGCGGCCTGCTCGCCCAGGTCCCGGACGAGGATCGCCAGCGCCTCCTGCGGGCGACGCGGCAGGTGTCGCATCCCGACCCGCGCGCCCGCCGCCGGCTGGTGAAGGCGACGACCAGGGAGCGCCGCGCGCAGCAGGTGCGCAAGGACGAGAGTCTCTTCCACGCCGTGGGGATCCGCGAGCTGCGGCGCAAGCCCCCGGTCACCTCGCCCAACGTCTACCCGCCACCCGGCTTCGTCGCAGAGGACGTCGACGAAGCGGCCGACCGGGCGGTCGACGGCTCGGCCGGGCAGCTCCCAGAGGCGCTCGAACCGGCGGCGCGTGTGCTGCTCGAGGAGCGTCACTGCTACGCCTGCAAGCAGCACTACCGGACGCTGCATCACTTCTACGACCAGCTCTGCCCGGATTGCGGCGACTTCAACTTCAGAAAGCGCGAGGAGTCGGCCGATCTCTCCGGTCGAGTCGCCCTGCTCACCGGCGGGCGGGTGAAGATCGGCTACCAGGCCGGACTCAAACTCCTGCGCGCGGGTGCGCACCTGATCGTGACCACGCGTTTCCCGCGCGACTCGGCGCTGCGCTACGCCCGCGAAGCCGATTTTTCGAGCTGGTCCGACCGTCTCGAGATCTTCGGCCTCGACCTGCGCCACACCCCCAGCGTCGAGACCTTCTGCCACCTTCTGCTGACCCGGAACGAGGGCCGCCAGCGGCTCGACTTCATCGTCAACAACGCCTGCCAGACCGTCCGCCGGCCGCCCGATTTCTATCGTCACATGATGGCCGGAGAAGTCGCCGCCTTCGACACCCTCGAGGAGCGCCACCGGCCGCTGCTCGCGAGCTACGAGACGCTACGCGATCCGCAGCGGAGCGCGGCGTCCGGCGCCGTGGCGCGCTCTTCCGCCCCGGCGTACGGACTTGCCGCGGGTGCCGGCGGAGTGGGCCTCACCTATGCTGCCGAGCTGTCGCAGGTGGCGCTCCTGCCGGAGGAGCTCGCGCCCGAGCCCGGTCTCTTTCCGGCGGGCCTGCTCGATCAGGACCTGCAGCAGGTCGACCTGCGCGGCCGCAACTCGTGGCGGCTGTCGCTCGCCGAGGTCTCCACGGTCGAGCTGCTCGAGGTCCAGCTGGTCAATGCCGTCGCGCCGTTCGTCCTCAACGGCCGCCTGAAGCCCCTGATGCTGCGCAGCCCGGAGCGCGACAAGCACATCGTCAACGTCTCGGCGGTCGAGGGGCAGTTCTACCGCAATCTGAAGACGACTCGCCATCCGCACACCAACATGGCGAAAGCGGCGCTCAACATGATGACCCGCACCTCGGCGGCGGACTACCATCATGACGGCATCCATATGAACAGCGTCGACACCGGCTGGGTGACCGACGAGGATCCGGCGGAGATCGCGGCAAGGAAGCTCGCCGACCATCGCTTCCACCCGCCGCTCGACATCGTCGACGGCGCCGCGCGGATCGTCGA
>JAGOCP010000296.1 GCA_017998715.1 Thermoanaerobaculia bacterium
GCGAGAACGCCGAGGCCTACTGGGCCCCGGACGGCACGAAGCTCTCGTTCCAGACGACCCGGCCGCCCTATTCCTGCGACCAGATCTTCTCGCTGCCGGCCGACGGCACGGCGCCGACGCTGCTCTCCACGGGCACGGGCAAGACCACCTGCGCCTATTTCTATCCCGACGGCAAGCGTTTCCTCTATGCCTCGACCCATCTCGCCTCTCCCGACTGCCCGGCGCCGCCCGATCGCTCGCACGGTTATGTCTGGGCGATCGACGCCGCTTACGAGATCTTCGCCCGCGATACCGCGGGGGGGGACCTCCAGCAGCTGACGAAGAACGACGCCTACGACGCCGAAGCGACGATCTGTGAGCTCGACGGCGCGATCGTCTTCACCTCGGATCGCGACGGCGACCTCGAGCTCTATCGCATGGATGCCGACGGCCAGAACGTCGTGCGTCTGACGCACACTCCCGGCTACGACGGCGGCGCCTTCTTCTCGCGCGACTGCAAGCAGATCGTCTATCGCGCTTCGCGCCCGACCGGGGCCGACCTCGAGGACTATCGCAAGCTCCTGGCACAGCACATGGTGCGGCCGAGCAAGCTCGAGCTCTGGATCGCCGACATGACCCCCGAAGGCGCCCGTGACGCCCGCCAGGTGACCGACCTCGGCGCCGCTTCGTTCGCCCCGTATTTCTTCCCCGACGGCAAGCGGATCCTCTTCTCGACCAACCACGGTGACCCCAAGGGTCGCGAGTTCGACATCTGGGCGGTCGACAGCGACGGCAGCGACCTCGAGCGCATCACCTGGTTTCCCGGTTTCGATGGCTTCCCGATCTTCTCTCCCGACGGCAAGGAGCTCGCATTTTCGTCCAACCGCAACCAGGGCAAGCCCGGCGAGACCGACGTCTACATCGCGCGCTGGACCGACGCCCCGGCGGTCGCCACCGAGCACCGCGCCGAGGATCGCTACGCAGCCGATGTCGCCTGGCTGGCCGACGATGCCCGCGACGGGCGCGGCGTCGGCACCCCCGGCAACGAAGCGGCGGCGGCCTACATCGAGGAGCGCTTCCGCAAGCTCGGCCTCGAGCCGGCCGGCAACGACGGTGGCTACCGCCAGGAGTTCGACGTCACGGTCGCGCTCACCTCCGGGGCGACGACGGCCCTGTCCATCGACGACAAGGCGGTCGCCGCGGACGCTTTCAGCCCGCTCTCATTCTCGAAGAGCGCCAAGGCAGCCGGCGAGATCGTCTTCGCCGGCTACGGCATCGTCGCCAAGGACAAGAACCGCGACGATTACGAAGGTATCGACGCCAAGGGCAAGATCGTCCTGGTGCGCCGTTTCGTGCCCGCCGGCGACCAATTCAAGGACGCCGACGAGCGCCGCTACTCGGACCTGCGTTACAAGGCCTTCACGGCGAGAGAGCACGGAGCCGTAGCGATGCTGGTCGTCGATCTCCCCGAGCTCGCGAGCGGCGCGACGATGCCCGACGAAGCCCCTCTACCGAAGCTTTCTGCCGAGCAGGCCGGAGATGCCGGTCTGGTCATCGCTGCGGTCAAGCGTGAGGCGGCGCAGAGCCTGCTGACCGGGAAGCACGAAGCGAACCTGGTCGTAGAGCTGATCGCCGAGCACCGCAAGAGCACCAACGTCGCGGGACGCCTGAAGAGCTCGAACCCGCAGGCCCGCAAGGGCGCGATCGTCGTTGGCGCGCACTTCGACCACCTCGGCCACGGCGGCGCGAACTCCATGGCGCCCGGCTCGGAGGAGATCCACAACGGCGCCGACGACAACGCCTCCGGCACGGCGGCGCTCCTCGAGAGCGCGCACCTGCTGGTCGGCCGCAAGGCCGAGCTCCTGCAAGACGTCCTCTTCGTCGGCTTCTCCGGCGAGGAGCGCGGCCTGCTCGGCTCGACCGCCTTCACCCGCAATCCGCCCGGGGGTCTCGAGCTCAAGAGCGTCCGCGCGATGATCAACATGGACATGGTCGGGCGCCTGCGCGACAACAAGCTGGCCATCCTGGGCGGCGGCTCGGCGGAGGAGTGGCCGGCGATCGCCGACCCGCTCTGCGCGGCGCGCGACCTCACCTGCACGACCTCGGGCGACGGCTACGGCCCTTCCGACCAGACGCCGTTCTATGCCGCCGGGATTCCGATCCTGCATCTGTTTACCGGCACCCACGACGACTACCACCGTCCGAGCGACGACAGCGGCAAGATCAACGCCACCGGTGGCGCGACGATCGCCGCGCTGGCTGCGGATCTCGCCGTCGCGGCGGCGGGTGCCGAGAAGCTGACGCTGCGCGCCGTGCCGGAGCCGGCGCCGCGCGGCGACGTGCGCTCGTTCGGCGCGTCGCTGGGCACCATTCCGGACTACGCCGGGCCCGGCGAGGGCAAGAGCGGCGTGCTGCTCGCCGGCACTCGCCCCGGCAGCGCCGCGGAGAAGGCCGGGATGCAGCGCGGAGACATCCTGATCGGCCTGCTCGGGCGTGACATTGGCGACATCAACGACTTCATGTTCCTGCTGCGTCAGGCGAAGCCCGGCGACAAGGCCAAGGCGATCGTTCTGCGCGACGGCAAGCGGCTCGAGTTCGAGATCGTCTTCGGCGAATCGCGGCGCATGTAACAGCTTGTCCAGGGGGAGCAGTTTTTCGGGCAAGTTCTGGACGGTGGCGCCGGCGGCGCTGGCGTACTTCCGGCCGCCCGCCGCTCCGCCGCACGAGCCGTTCCGTCTGGTCGTCGAGGATCCGACGGTGGGAGCGATCGCGCTCTCCGGCGCGCTGCACGCGCCGCCCGCCGCGCGCACGCTGGTCGTCGCCCTGCACGGGCTCGGTGGCAGCGCCGAGAGCTCCTACATGCGGCAGCTGGCGACCGCGGCGGTCGGCGCCGGCTGCGCCTGCCTGCGGCTCAACCACCGCGGCGCCGAGCGCGAGGCGCAGGACTACTATCACGCCGGGCTGACCGCCGATCTGGAATCGGTGCTCGCGGCGGAGGAACTGGCGCGGTTCGAACGCGTCGCCGTCGTCGGCTTCTCGCTCGGCGGCCATGTCGCCCTGCGCTACGCCGCCGAGCGCCCGGGAAAGACCGATCCGCGGCTCGCGGGCGTCGCTGCGGTCTGCGCGCCGCTCGACCTCGACCGCGGGGCGACGGCGCTCGACGAGCCCTCCTCCTGGCTCTATCGGCGCTACATCCTGCCCGGCCTGCAGCAGCACATCGATGCGGTGGAGAAGTTGCGGCCGGTGCCCGCCGATCGCGCGCGCCGGGCGCGGGTGCGCGGCATCCGTGAGTGGGACGACCTGGTGGTCGCGCCGCGCTGGGGATTCGCCTCGGCCGAGGACTACTACGCCCGCGCCAGCGTCGCGCCGATCCTCGACCGCATCGCCCTGCCGGCCTGGATCATCGAGTCGCAGAACGACCCGATGGTCCCGGTCTGGACGCTGCAAGACGCGCTGGCACGCGTCTCGCCGACGACCGAAGTCACCTGGACCCCGCGCGGCGGCCACGTCGGCATGCCCGCCGACCTCGACCTCGGGCGGCCGGGGGCGAAAGGGCTCCACCCCCAGCTCCTCGCCTGGTTGGGTGCGCAGCTCGCGGTCTGAGGATCGGCTACAGTAGAAGGCGGCCGCAGTGGCCGATCTGGAGTCCCGATGAAGCAGGCGCTCGCGCTTTGCATGGTGTGGACGCTCGGCGCTTCCGCCGCGGCTCGCGCGGTGACCGAGCCCCATCTCGTCGCCGATCTGGGGATCGAGCTCTCCTCCTACGCCGGCTCCGCTCCGCATGGACTTGCCGCGGTCGGAGGCCGCGTCGTTCTCGCCGCCCAACCGGACGACCACGCCGATCGCCTCTTCCAGTCGGACGGCACGGCGGGGGGAACCACCGCGCTAGCGGCTCCCTGCGCCGCTCTCGAGTCGGGCCAAATAACGCGGCTGCACGCCAATCCTGCGCACGCCTTCTACGAGGTCCGTTGCGGCTTCGATGAACCCGCGCTCTGGGCGAGCGACGGCAGGGCAGCAGGGACGGGTTCGCTGCTTGCGGCCGGGGAGTTTCGCCGCACGACGCCCTTCTATGCCGCTCCCCAGTGGGTCGACGAGGGAAACCGGGCGCTGTTTCTCCAGGGGGGCAGCTACTCGTCCCCGCTCGAGCTCTGGGCGACCGACGGCACCGCGGCGGGTACCTTCCGGCTGGGAGTTCTGACGCAACAGACAGGCGCAACGGGGGCACTCGCCCGCCGGGCCAACGGTGACTATCTGATCCTCGTCTGGGAGCACTTCGCTGCGCTCTCGGTCTGGCGGAGCGACGGCACCGTCGCGGGCACGGTGCTGGCGACGCCGATCGACCTCGGTTCGCCGTCCTTCTCCGTGCGCGCGTTCGCGGCGACATCGGACGGCATCTATTGCCTGATCGACGGCGGCGCCGTGGGTGCGCGGCAGCTCTGGTACTCCGACGGGACCGTGGCGGAGACGCGATGGCTCGGCGACTTCGAGGCCGGCGTGTGGGCGGGTCTGGTCGCGCACGACGGCGCGGTCTTCTTCGCCGCCGAGGCCTTCGGCGGCGCCGG
>JAGOCP010000297.1 GCA_017998715.1 Thermoanaerobaculia bacterium
AAGCCGCCGCCGGGATCATCGGCACGTCGCGCCACGAAGTGACGGACGACGGGGATTTCCCGGCGCGCTCGCACATCGCCCGGTACGGCGCGAGGCGGTCGAACTGATAGGCGAAGGCGGCGAGCGCAAGGCTCTCGAACGCCATGGACTCTTCGGCGACGCCAGCAGGTGAAGACAAGGCCTGCGGCGACGCGACGAAACGGGAAATTTTCTCGACGATCACGCGCCGATTCTGTCACGCCGCCCGGCGGCCGGCGGTCGCCCGCGGCGGTCCGGCAGGGGGCCTCCCGGACCGCGAGCAGAGATCGTCAAGGGACGGTCGCGGACCAGGCCGAGGTGTCTTCGCTGGCGAAGCCGTCGATGAAGATGACGTTGGCTCCGGCCAGGAATTCGAGCTCGGTCGGTTCTCCTGCAGAGAAGAGTCCCAGCACGTGGGTGGCGATCTCCTCTGGCGGGCGAGTGGCATCGAACCAGAAGTTGTACATCGTCGCCCAGCGGATCGCATTCGCGTTCTGCGGTGGAGCGAAGGCCGGCGCCTCCCAGCTGATTTCGTCGCCCATCGTCGTGACCGGCCAGTCGGTCGTGTCGTAGGGCTCGCCGGAGTGTGAGTTGACGTCGTGGAAGCCGGCGTTCTCGAACGTCGTGGCGCCGAAGAAGCGGACCGCGAGGCGGCTCGCCGACCGGTTGGAGTTCATGTTGTGCACGGCGTACTCGTAGTGCCAGACGCCGCCGCCGAGATCGGTGACCTTGCGCGCCACGTGAAAGCGCTGCACCGGAATGGAGGGGACATCGACGTTCACCAACTCGACGGCGGCATCGACCAACGGCCAGACCTCGATCGCCGCCTTCTGGCGTACGGTGCTGCCGTCGAACTGCAGGTTGAAGGTCCCGGCCTGCACGGTCACCTTGCGGTACGAGGCGTTGTTGAGACCGTTGCCGGAGGTGGCGTCATCGGGCGCGATGTACTGGCCCTCCACGTAGTAGCTGGCCTCCGGATTCGTTGCCGCGTCGAGGTCGGCCTCGGCGACGGCGGCGCGCTGGTTCCAGACCGCTGCCGTGCTGCCGCCGCCTCCCGGCGGCATCGGGTAGGCGCCGGTCGTCGCGTCGACCTCGGACTTCCGGCCCATCGGGCGGCTGCCGTTGAGGTTCGACGAGTAGGGGTCGGTGCAACCCACGCCGAGCTGATTACCGCCCAGCGGGGGGCTGACGCAAGTGCCGTTGCCGCAGCCCGAGGCGCTCTGGTTGAGCGACACGAATCCGTGCTTCAGCCAGCTGGCGCCGATCTGGTCGAAGCGGCCGTTCTTCAGCCGGTAGATATTCTGGCCGATGACCGGGTGATCGGCACTGGTGGTCCCGTTGCCACAACCGCCATTGATGTCGCACCAGTTGAGCGGAGTGTCCCCGATGTTGCAGGAGGTGGTGCCTACCGAATAGCCGCGGATGCCCGCCGACACGCCGTAGTTGGTCGTTCCTGGCAGGTCGAAGACGGTGACGTCCGCACCGATGGTGCCGGCGCTCGCCGCGTCGGTCCCGAGGAGCGCCGCCGCGCCGGCCGCGAGCAACGCGAGAGTGGTGCGAACAGACAGGGTGCGAACGATTCGATTGTGCATCGGAGTCTCCGTGCGTCGGCGAGGGAGTTGGGAGAGGTTGCAGTACCGGAAATGAAACGACGAACGACGAAGCCCTTGCCGGGCCTTCGCCATCGGCTTGGCAGTCGATGCCCTGATTGACGCGGCAGTCTAATACACGTCTGGACGAGTTTCCATCCGCGGGCTTTCGCAATGCGGGCAGATTTCTGCCGGCGGCTCTTGACAGAGCGAGCCGGGTTGTCCTATAAATCGCGCTCCATGAGTACCGGCCGAAACTCCTTCCTGCCCTCGACGGGCACCCAGACCTGCCCGATGTGCATGTGTTGTATGCATGCGCGCGGGCAAGGAGCGTCTACCGAGTAGCAGGGCAAACCCCATCGGTTCGACGACCTCGAGACCCGCGACGGCACAGCCGAAGCGGGTCTCTTGCTTTTTGGAGGTCTTCTCTTCCGGCACACCGTCGCAGCTCTCCCGGGTTCGGAACCACAACCGCACGAGGAGAGCACGATGAGCGAAGCGACGAAGACGTCCACCCCGAAGAGCCGGCCGTACCACTACGACACGCTGCAGATCCACGCCGGGCAGGAGCCGGCGCCGGGCACCAACGCCCGCGCGGTGCCGATCTACCAGACGACGTCGTACACCTTTAAGGACTCCGCGCACGGCGCGCGCCTCTTCGCGCTGCAGGAGTTCGGCAACATCTACACCCGGATCATGAACCCGACCACCGACGTCTTCGAGAAGCGCATCGCCGCGCTCGAGGGCGGCGCGGCCGCGGTCGCCGTGGCCTCCGGCCAGGCGGCGCAGTTCCTGGCGCTGGCGACGTTGGCCGGCGCCGGCGACAACATCGTCGCCACGAGCTTCCTCTACGGCGGCACCTACAACCAGCTCAAGGTAGCGCTGCCGCGGCTGGGGATCACGACGAAGTTCATCGACGGCGACGACCCCGAGGCGTTCCGGCGGGCGATCGACGAACGCACCAAGGCGGTTTACGTCGAGACCATCGGCAACCCGCGCTTCAACATCCCCGACTTCGCGGCGCTGGCGGCGGTCGCGCACGAGGCCGGCGTGCCGCTGGTCGTCGACAACACCTTCGGTGCGGCGGGCTATCTCTTCCGGCCGATCGAGCACGGCGCCGACGTCGTCGTCGCCTCGGCGACCAAGTGGATCGGCGGGCACGGCACGTCGATCGGCGGCGTGATCGTCGACGCCGGAACCTTCGATTGGGGCAACGGCCGCTTCCCGGCGTTCACCGAGCCGGCGCCCGGTTACCACGGCCTCAACTTCTGGGAGGTCTTCGGACCCAGCGGCCCGTTCGGCAACATCGCCTTCGCCATCCGCGCCCGGGTCGAGGGGCTGCGCGATCTCGGACCGGCGCTCTCGCCGTTCAACTCGTTCCTCTTCCTGCAGGGCCTGGAGACCCTGTCGCTGCGCGTGCAGCGACATGTCGACAACGCCCTGGCGCTCGCGCAGTGGCTGGAGGCGCATCCGGCGGTGGAATGGGTGAGCTACCCCGGCCTCGCCTCGCATCCCTACCACGAGCGCGCCCGCCGCTATCTCACCAACGGCTTCGGCGGCGTGCTCGCCTTCGGCATCCGCGGCGGGCTCGAGGCGGGTCGGCGGTTCATCGACGCGGTGAAGCTCGCGAGCCATCTCGCCAACGTCGGCGACGCCAAGACACTGGTCATCCATCCGGCCTCGACGACCCATCAGCAGCTTTCGGGGGCCGAGCAGGCGAGCGCCGGCGTCTCGCCCGAGCTGGTGCGAGTCTCGGTTGGCATCGAGCACCTGGGCGACATCCAGGCCGACTTCGAGCAGGCGTTCGCGCAGGCACTCGCCCCGCTCGCCCCGGTCACCCCGACCGCGCGGGAGACCGCGGAGACGCCGGAGGTCCTCGCATGAGCTTTCATCTGCACATCTCCCCGGAGACGCGCTTCCTGCGTCTGCCGGGGAGTTTTCTCCTCGACTCGGGCGACCGCCTGCGCGACGTCGAGATCGCCTATCGCACCTGGGGGACGCTCGCGCCCGGGCGCGACAACGCGGTGGTCGTCTGCCACGCGCTCACCGGCTCGGCCGACGTCGATCGTTGGTGGGGGAGCCTCCTCGGCAGCGACCGGGCGCTCGATCCGGAGAGCGACTTCGTCGTCGCCGCCAACCTCCTCGGCAGCTGCTACGGCACCACCGGGCCGCAGTCGCCGCGCTCTCCGGCGGCGCCCTCCGGGCTCTGCTGGGGCGGCGACTTTCCGGCGATCACGGTGCGCGATCAGGTGCGGCTGCAGCAGCGACTGCTCGACGCCCTCGCGATCGAGCGCATCCGTCTGGTCATCGGCGGGTCGCTCGGCGGCATGGTGGCGCTCGAGTGGGCGCTGCTCGATCCCGACCGGGTCGAGAGCCTCGCCGTCCTCTCGGCGCCGGCACGACACGGGCCTTGGGGAATCGCTCTCTCGGAGCTCGGGCGGCGGGCGCTCGCGCTCGATCCGAAGTTCCGCAGCGGACACTATCCGGCGGATGACCCGCCGGCCGCCGGTTTCGCACTGGCGCGCGCCATCGCCATGACCTCCTATCGCAGCCGGCCGGGATTCGAGCAGCGCTTCGGGCGCGACCGGCGCGACGGCCGCTTCGAGGTCGCGCGCTACCTCGATCACCAGGGGCGCAAGCTCGTCGACCGCTTCGACGCCAACAGCTATCTCACGCTCCTCGGGGCGATGGACAGCCACGACGCAGCCCGCGGGCGAGGGAGTCTCGAGGGAGTGCTACGCGCCCTCGAGCTGCCGGTGCTCGTGCTCGGCGCGTCGACCGACGTGCTCTATCCGCTGGAGGAGCAGCTCGAGCTCGCGACGCTCCTGCCGCGGGCCGACTATGTCGAGCTTGCGAGCGCCCACGGCCACGACGCATTTCTGATCGAGCAGGAGGCGGTCAATCGCATCG
>JAGOCP010000047.1 GCA_017998715.1 Thermoanaerobaculia bacterium
GCCCCCAGGATCGAACGGCGGAGCGCTACGCGCCTGTGCGGCGGCGAGCGCTTCGACCGCTTCTGGCGCTGCCACGGCAGGAGCCGCCCCGGCATCGGCCGGAGCGACCATCGCCGCGGGCGCCACCAGCTTGGATTCCGGCGGCGCTCCGCGGCGGCGCTCGGCGAAGAACGAAAGCAGCGCCGCAACCCCGACGAAAAGCACGACGGCGAGCCCGAGGAGCAGGCCATAGCCGAGCGAGGACGGAGCTGCGCCAGCGTTTTCGCCACGAGACGGCTTCGGGCGCTCCGGCTTCCGGCCGCTCTCGCCGCGTTCTTCGAGGGCGACGAGATAGAGATTCACCACCTCGTCGGCGTTGAGACCGACCACCCTGGCGTACTCGCGCAGGAAGCCGCGGGCGAAGACCGGCGCCGGCAGCACGTCGAAGCGATCCTGTTCGAGCGCTTCGAGGTAGCGCAGGCTGATCTTGCTGTTGTCCGCGATCTCGCGCAGCGAGACGCTGCGCGCCTCCCGCTGGTGCCGCAGCCAGGCGCCGAACGACAGGCGCGGGTTCTGGGCGGCGGGTGCTTCGGCTGACTTCGACGTTTCTTCGGAGACGGGCTGGCTCATGCCGGTACCGGGAGGCCTGCTGCCGGACGGACTAGGGTATCGAGTCCCGTCCTCCGCGGTCAAATTCGCAGTTCCTGACCGCCCCGGGCGAGCAGTTGCGCCCGCCGGCGCACCGGCAGACGGAGGTGGGGGTTCGCCGCCAGGCTGGAGAGATCGCCGCGCTTGAGCAACGGCAGCAGTGCCAGAACACGCTCGAGGGGGGTGCGCGAGTTCTGGCAGAGCGCGAAACGGATCGGGTAGCGAATGCTCCATTTCGGGTTGCCTGCGACCACCGCGAGGACCCCGGTCTGGGCGCCCTCCGCAGCGACTAGGGGCAGGAGCAGGCCTTCGGTGAGACGCGGGTTCTCGAGCAGCGCCGCGATGACCTTCGGGGTCGGATCGTGGCGCAACGCCGACAGCACTCCCGGGGAGGCGCTCCGCGCAATGGCCATCTTCTCGCCCACCGCCAGCGCCGGCAGGCGTGCAATCAGCCGTATCTCCGCCGCCCGGCGCACGACCGGATGCAGCCGCGTGTCGAGACCGACGCGCACGAGATCGGCCCAATAGAGACCCGGAATGAAGCGCAAAGCGAGCAGCTGCGGGCTGCGCGGATGGCGCGCCACCTCCATCCGCACCTCGTAGGAGGACAGCAGCCGTTGCGAGGCCAGCAGCCGGTCGATCTGCACCCCGGTGAGGAACGGATTACGGAAAAGCTGACGCACCGCCGCCGGCTCGATCTCCTCCAGCCGGTCGGCGAGCAGGAGGTCGAGCTCGCTCTCGTTGCCCTCCCGCAGAAGTCGCGCCAGATCCTCCGTCGGCCCTTCAGCCATCCCGCTCGTCTCCCGACCCCTCTGATAAGGTCAGCTCCACATGACACCACGCTCGATCGAAGAATACCGGGCCCCGGGCTCCACGGCGAGCCTCGAAGACGACTGGATCGCCGCGGTCGAGGCCGAACCGGAGAATCTCGACTCTTTCCTCGACCTCGCCCAGGCGCTGGTCGCGAACGAAGAGGAAGATCGAGCGCGAGGCCTGCTCGAACTCTACGACGCCGAGCTCAAGAGCCGCAGCCTCCACCCCACCCGCCTCGAGCTGCTGCGCCGGGCGGGGCTCCTGGTTCTCAAGCCGAACAAGCTGCAGCGCGAGATCCTCGCCACGCTCGAAGGAATCTGGTCGGCAAAGCCCAACTTCAAGTCGATTCTCGAATACGTCGGGCTGAACAAGCCCTCCGACGAACCGAAGAAGATCTGGGACAAGGTCACCCGCCTGCAGAGCCTGCTGCTCTACGATGTCGGCGAGGTCGTGGCGATGGCCAACCAGGGGGTCGGTCGCGTCGTCGAGGTGAACCTCCCGCTGGAGACCCTCAAGATCGACTTCGAGCGCATGAGCGGCGTGACGGTCGGCTTCCGCGCCGCGGCGAAGATGCTCACGCCTCTGCCTCCCGGCCACCTTCTGCGCCGCAAGCTCGAGGATCCCGAGGGTCTCGCCAAGCTGCGAGACGAACAGCCCGCGGAGCTCCTGCGCGCGGTGCTCGAGGCGGCCGGGCGCCCGCTGCTCGGCGCCGAGATCCGCGACACGCTCGCCGGCATCGTCTCCGAAGCGCAGTGGACGTCGTGGTGGAACACCGCCCGCAAGCACCCGCAGATCATGGCCAGCACCGGCGGCCGGCAGCTCTATCGCTGGGAGAGCTCGACCGCCGGCGCGCTCGCTTCGGTGAAGAAGTCGTTCGAGAAGGCGACTCCGCGCGAGAAGCTCGACCTTTTCCGGCGCAATGCCGAGCGCGACCCTGCGTTGGCGCGCCACATGGCCGGAGTTCTCGGGCGCCTGGCCGGCGAACGGCAGGAGAGCGAGCCGGGCTTCGCCTTCGAGACCTGGTTCGCGCTCGAGCGCGCCGGCTACCTTCCGCCCGACCTCCCGTGGTCGGTCGAGGACCTGCTCGGTTCGACCTCCGACGCGCGCAAGCTCCTCGGCGGACTGGATGACCGCATGCTGCGCGAGCGCGCCTTGACGATGCTCCGCGAGCGCCGCGACGACTGGCCGTCGCTCTACCGCGACCAGCTGCTGCGCGAGTCCGATCCCCGCGTCCTCAACCTGCTCGCGACCTCGATCGGCAGCGAAGCTCCGGCAGATCTCGACCGGCTTCTGGACGATGTGCTGTCGCAGCCGCGCAAGGGGCCGGCGGTCTTCACCTGGCTCGCGGAGCGCGCCGCCGACGACGAGACGCTGCGCGGCCGCAATCCCCTGCGCCTCGCCCAGCAGATTCTGGCGGCGCTGGCGAGCGACGATTTCGCCCCCTTCAAGGGACGGTTGCGCACCCTCGCCGACTCCGGCGGGACGCTGCCGCGACTCTTCGCCCAACTCACCCTGGAACAGGCAACGACCGCACTCGAGTCGATCTCCCGCAGCAACGCGCTCGACTCGTTCCAGAAGGAGCCGCTCAAGAATGGGCTGCTGCTGCGCTTTCCTTCCTTGCGCGAAGAAACCGGCCACGCCCTCTACGCCAGCGCCGAGTCGATCGCCGCCAAGCGTGTCGAGCTCAAGCGCCTGGCGGAGATCGAGATTCCGGCCAATCGCAAGGCGATCGAGGAAGCCCGGGCAATGGGCGACCTGCGCGAGAACTTCGAGTACAAGTCGGCGCGCGAGCGGCACGAATACCTGAACTCGCGGTTGGCGGCGCTGCACCGCGACCTCGGCCGGGCGCGGCCGATCGACTTCGACAACCTCGATCTCACCGAGACCCGCATCGGTGCGCGCCTGATCCTGCTCGCTGCCAACGGCAACGAGCGCGAGCTCGCCGTGCTCGGACCCTGGGAGAGCCGACCGGAGAGCGGCGTCGTCTCTTACGAATCCGAGCTCGGCAAGGCGCTGCTCGGGAAGCGGGTGGGCGACACGCTGCAGATCGGCGACGAGCGCTACTCGCTGTCGCGCATCGAACGCTACCAGCCGCGATAGCACCGTCTCGAGCGCCGCCGTCGCCGGCACCCGGCACAACTGGCGACGGCGCCTACCTGGGAGCGCCGAAGTAGCTCAACAACCCGTCGACCACTGAGGCTGCCACGCGCTGCCGGAAGGCGCGCGTGGTGAGCAATGCCCGGTCCTCGACGTTGGCGAGATTGCATACCTCGAGGAGGAGCTTCGCCGGCACGGCGTTGTAGCGCAGGACCGCCGGCACCCAGGCCCTGCGGCCGCGGAAGATCCGGTCGCGCACCGGCTTGAACGGGTGGATCCCGAGGCGTTCCTGCTTGAACGAGGCGATGATCCGCTCGGCGAGGTCGCGCGACAGGCCCTCGCTGCGCTGCCGATCCTGCAGCGAGAAGCTCACTTCGGGCTGCTCCTTTACCTCTTTGCGGGCGCTGAACGCCGCACCGGTCTTGCGCGCGGTTCCGGCGGTTCCGCCGGCGTCCGGAATGTACGCTGTGGCGCCGCGCAGGGTCGGATGCAGCGAGTCGGCGTGGATCGAGAGGAACACCACCTTGTCGGAGCTCGAGCCGCTTGACTTGGCGTGGCGGTAGCGGCTGTTCGCCAGATACCAGCGCAGATTGACTCCGACGATGGTGTCGGTAATCGGAAAGGGCGGTGTGGTGAGCACCGCGTGCCCGCGTGAAAACGGCAGGACGTCGCGATCGGGGATGGTCCACGCCGCGCCGTCGCGCGTGGTCATCTCCACCTTCGCCCGCGTCTCGGTTTCGAGGGTCTTCTTGACCCGCAGTGCGATGTCGTAGACGTAGAGGCTCTCCCAGACTCCAGCCATCGAGGCCCCGACATCGATACCACCATGGCCGGCGTCGAGGATCACCGTCACGCCATCGAGCCCGCGCGCTTTCACCTCGTTCTTGTACTGCCCCGACAGGCGGCGCTCGACTTCGTACTCGAGCCGCCGCGGGTCGTTCGCAGGCAGGAACTCCGGCAGCAAGACCTCGAACGGAATCCGCACCGGAAAGCCGATCGGAATACTGGTGACATCGGCAATGCCGCTGCGGGCGGCGATGTCGCTGGCGACCGCCCGCACGTCATCCGAGTGCAACCGGCCGGTGAAGCGGATGACGACGCTCGAGTAGAGCGCCTCCCCGGCATGCAGGGGATAGATCGCGAACTTGCCCCTGGCGTCCTCGCCGTAGCGCAGAGGGCCCACCGGCGCCGCGCTCGCGGCGCTGTCGGCAGGCGCCGGCAAGACCGCCGGATCGGCCACCATGACCGACTCCGCGCCGATCGTCGGCGCCACCGGATTCGAAGATCCCGCCGCAATTGCAGGCGGAGGCTGGACGCTCGGGCCGGCGGCAGCAGGCGGAGCTGAGCCGGCAGCAGGCTGGGCCGGGCCTTGAGCCGGGGCCGCAGCAGCGATGCCGTCGCTCGCCGCCCCCGCGGTCGCCACCGGAGCTGCCACCGGAGCCAGACTCGGTCCGACCGTCGCCCGTTCTTCCGGAGCAGCCGAGATCGTCGGTCCGGGCGCAGGGGCGGGAGCCGGGTAGGTCGGCACGACCGGCGCCGGTACCTTGCCCGCTGCAAGCGCGCCCGCCGCCGTAGGCGCCGGGCCCGGCGCGCGAAACGGCGCCCGCAGCAACTCGGTCGGAATTCGCACCGTCGATTGCGCTGGCAGCTTGCCGGTTCCCAGCTTGTTCGCCTTGCGCAGGCTGGCCACCGCGGCAGGCGCGCTGGAGAACCACTCGGCGATGCGATCGAGGCTCTCGCCGCGTGTGCGATGCAGCCAGCCGTCCGCGCCGGCCTTGTCGGCCGGGAAGAGGGCGCGCACCACCGCTACCTGACGTTCCGCCGGCAGGAGCCGGAAGGGTACCCGGTAGCGCACACCAGCGAGCAGGCGTCTGGGATTGCCGTTTGCCTTGCCGACCTCCGCCGCGTGGTTCGGCGCGCCGGTCACCCGCCGGCTGAAGGTGATCAGGCCTTCGCCGGCCTGCGGAACGGTCTCGAGGTAAAGGTCGCGCTTCTCCACCAGCGCAGCGCGATCCCCGTTGGCCAGGCGCGCGCGCTCGACCGTCGGAGCGGTCGCGGCTGCCGCCGGCACGGCGACCGACCCGACGAGGAGCGCGGAGAAACCGGCGAGCGCGGCGACAGCGAGCGCAGTCCGGAGTCCGCGCCGGCAACCGCGCGCAGCCGTCCCGGACAGATGCCGCAAGACGGCGCGTTCAGGCAGCGTCGGTCTCCCCGCGGAACCGCGGCGCCACGCTCCAGGCGAAGTCGCGCTCGAAGGCTCGCGCCGCCCGCAGGAGGCTCGCCTCCGCGAACGGCGCCGCCATGAGCTGCAGGGAAAGGGGCAGGCCTGTGTCGTCGCTTCCGCAGGGAATCGACACCGCCGGAAGCCCGGCCAGGCTCGCCGGCGTGGTGAAGATGTCGGACAGATACATCGCCAGCGGGTCGCTCGTCCGCTCTCCGAGCGCAAAGGCAGAGCCCGGCGTCGTCGGCGTCGCCAGCAGATCGACGCTCGCGAAAGCCGAGCGAAACTGCTGCTCGAGCGCCCGCAGGACGCCGCGCGCCCGGCCGTAGTAGGCATCGTAGTAGCCCGCCGAGAGGGCGAACGAGCCGAGGATGATCCGCCGCTTCACCTCGTGGCCGAAGCCCGCCGTTCGCGTCGCGGTGTAGGTTTCTTCGAGTCCTGCCGCCGCGACCCTGCGTCCGTAGCGCATCCCGTCGAAGCGAGCCAGGTTGGCCGAGGCCTCGCTGTTGGCGATGACGTAGTAGATCGCGATCGCTGCCTCCAGATTGGGCACCGAGACTTCCACCAGTTCGGCACCGAGTCGGGTCAGCCGCTCGAGCGCGGCGCTCCAGGCCGCCGCCATCGCCGGGTCGAGCCCGCTTACCGGCACTTCTCGGAGGATGCCGACACGCATTCCGCCCAGTCCTGTTTCGATCTCGTCGAGCAGTGCGGGCGCTGCGATGCGCGACGAGGTCGCGTCGCGAGGGTCTTCGCCGGCCATGATCTCGAGCGCCAGAGCAGCGCTGCGGACGTCGCGGCAAAGCGGGCCGATCTGGTCGACCGACGACCCGAAGGCGACCAGTCCGTAGCGTGAAACCCGGCCGTAGGTGGGCTTCACCCCGACGACGCCGCAGAAGGCAGCCGGCTGGCGAATCGAGCCGCCGGTATCCGAGCCGAGCGCAAGGGGCACGGCACCGGCCGCCACCGCGGCGGCCGAGCCGCCGCTCGATCCGCCCGGAACCCGCCGCAGATCCCACGGATTTCGGGTCACCTGAAAAGCCGAGTTCTCGCACGACGAGCCCATCGCGAACTCGTCCATGTTGGTGCGTCCCACGAAGACGGCATCCTCTGCCACCAGGCGTTCGATGGCCGTCGCCGTCAGGGGAGAGACATAGCCCTCGAGCATCCGCGAGGCGCAGCCGGTGAGGCGGCCGGAGTAAGACAGATTGTCCTTGCGCGCTACCGGCACACCGGCGAGCCGGCCCAGCCGTTCGCCGCGCCGCCGCCGGGCGTCGATCGCGCCGGCAGAAGCCAGCGCCTCGTCGGCCTCGATGCCGAGAAACGCCCCCAGCCGCGAATCGACCTCGGCGATTCGCCCGAGGCTCGCCTCGATCATCTCTGTCGCTGACACTTCCCCGCCCCGCACCCGGGCGGCGATCACTTCGACCGGCAGCGTCAGGAGCTCACTCATCGGGCCCGTCCGTCTCGGCCGCTCCACCGCCCGCGAGCATCCGCGGCACGGCGTAGAACGGACCACGGACTTCGGGGGCATTCGCCAGGAAGAGCTCGCCGCGCGGGTCGGGTCGCGGCTCGTCGTCGGCTTCGAGGCCCGGCGCAGGATCCGAGTCCGCGGTCAGGCTGGCGAACTCCCGCAGATGGTCGATGTGGGCGACGATTCTGCCCAGCTGCGCCGCGAACAGCCCCTCCTCTTCGGCCGTCAGCCGGAGGCGGGAGAGCGCAGCGGCGCGCCGAACTTCTTCGAGAGAGAGAGACATAATCGCGCTGTCGTCATCCTAGCGAGGAAGCCGAAGAGGGCGCAATCGAAATGAGGGAAGCATCGAGTGTTCGCCGAGCCTGGCGCCAGCTGCTCGCCGATGCGCGCCTCGCAGAGCTCGCGGCGGCCGCGAACGGCGTACCGATCCACCTCGTCGGCGGCGCCGTACGCGACGCCGGCCTCGGCCACACCGTGCACGATCTCGACGTCGTCGTCGCCGAAGCCGGGCCGGCGATCGCCGGCCGCCTCGCTGCCCTGACCGGCGCTCGCCTGGTCGCGCTGGGAGGCGAACGGTTCGGCGCGCTCCGCCTGGTCACCGGAGACGACCATGTCGACATCTGGGACCTCCAGGGCAGCCCGCTCCTCCCCGATCTATGGCGGCGCGACTTCACAGTCAACGCGATTGCGCTCGCGCTGCCGGATGGCGCGATCGTCGACCCGACCGGCGGCGAAGCCGATCTCGTCGGGCGCCGCCTCCGCGCGACGCGCACCGAGGTCTTCGCGGAGGATCCCGTGCGGGTTCTCCGCCTCGCCCGCCTGGCGACCATCCTGCCGGACTTCGAGGCCGATCCCGCGACCGTGGCCGCGGCTCGCGCCACGACGCCGCGCCTCGCCGCCATGCCGCACGAGCGCCTGCGGGTCGAGCTGGAGACCCTCTTCTCCCAACCCGAAATCGCCCCGGCCGCGGGTTGGTGTGACGCTCTCGACCTGCCGGCGTTCTTCTTCGGTCAAGGGGCAGCCATGGACAGCGCAGCCTCGGAGACTCTGCGCAGCGCCCGGAAGCTCGATGAGTGGATCAACGCCCGCGTCGCTCGCGACAGCTCGACGCTCGAGGAACCAGCCGCCGTCGCGAGCTCGCGACGGGCGCTCCACTGGTCTCTATTCGCCGAGCTTTTTTCCTCGTCACACGACTCGACCGCGCACCGCCTGCGCTCCCTTGCGCAGCGCGGCCTGCTGACTCGGGCGACCTGCGACGCCGCGCTCGCTCTGCTCGCCCCGGAGTGGCGCCCGCCTCTCGACGGGGTCGCGCGCCGTCGTTGGCTGCATGCGGCCGGTGCGGCCTGGCGGGACGCCATCGCGCTGCGCGCGACGCTCGCGGACTCGCCGCAGGAGACCGAGCGCTGGCAGAGCTTCGAAGGCGAGCTCCTGGCCTGGCCAGAGAGCGAGCGCGCGTGGATCGTCGCGCCGCCGGCGCTGCTTTCCGGTGAAGAGGTTCAGGCGCTCCTGGCTGTCGGTCCTGGCCCCGCGGTGGGGACTGCGCTCGCGCGAGTGCGCCGGGCGCAGGTGGATGGCGTCGTGCGGGTGCGGGAGGAGGCGGTCGCGCTGCTCGTCGAAGGCGGTGGCGCCGGCGCCTGAGTCCTCAGCGGAAGACGCCCGACTTCTTGTCGTCGCCGCCGCCGTTGCCCAGCAGGCGGTTGTTGAGCTCCTTGATGCGATCCATCAGCTTGTCGATCTTCTCCTGCGCCTCGGAGCGCAGGCGATTGTAGTCGCCGCGCATGCGCTCCATCTCCTGATGACCTTCCTGCAGGCGCTTGTCGATGTCGCGCATCTGGGCGTCGCGCGCCGAGATCGCCGTTTCGAGGTCGGCGATACGCTCGTCCTTCTCGGCGACACGCATCTTCGTCTTCTCTTCCTGCTCCTCGTAGAGCTTGCGGTACTGCTGGAGCATGAGAATCTCGGAAAAATCGGCGGTGGACGGCTTCATTTCTCCTCCTCGCTCCTCGATGCCGGGGAACATCTTGCGCAGCTTGAGCGACAGGTCTTCCGGATCCGTGCTCTCCTTCATCGCCTCGGCGTAGGTGATGACGCCATGCACCAGCAAGGCGAGCAGCGAATGGTTCATCGACTGCATGCGGTAGAAAGCGACCGAGGATTCGACTTCCTCGAGCAGCGCCGAAGTCTCGCCCTTCTCGATGAGCTGCGACAGGCGCGGCGAGGCCTTCAGGATCTCGAGCGCGGCGACCAGCCCCTGGCCGTCGCTGCGCTCCACGAGCTTCATCGACACCACGCCCTTGAGAACCTGGGCGACCTGCGCCCGCACCTGATTCTGCTGGTCCGGCGGGAAGGCGTCGAGAATGCGGTCGACCGTCTGGGTCGAGCTGTTGGTGTGCAGCGTCGAGAAGACGAGATGTCCGGTCTCGGCCGCGGTGATCACGGTGGCGATCGTCTCCGGGTCGCGCATCTCGCCGACCATGATGACGTCCGGATCCTGTCGCATGACGTTGCGCAGCGCCTCGGGAAAGCTCGGCGTGTCTGTGCCGACTTCGCGTTGCGAGATCGAGGCGACGCCGTCGGTGAACAGGAACTCGACCGGATCCTCGATCGTCACGATATGCACCGGGCGGCGGCTGGTGACGTACTTGATCAGCGCCGCGAGCGTCGTCGACTTGCCGCTGCCGGTGGGCCCGGTGATCAGGACCATGCCCATCGGCAGGTCGCAGAAATCGAGCAGCACGGAGGGCAGGTTCAGCGTCTCGACATCCCGAATCTCGTAGGGAATACGTCGAAACGCCACCGCGATGGTCCCGCGCTGGATGTAGACGTTGCAACGGAAACGCGCCAGACCGCGGACGCCGTAGCCCAGGTCGACCGACATGCGCTCTTCGAGCTTGCGCTTCTGATGCGGCGCGAGAATGGAGTCGACCATGCCGTGGATCTCGTCCGGCGTCAGCACCGGCTCTTCGAGCGGCACCAATTTGCCGTGAATCCGGATCAGCGGCGGCCGCGTCGGCTTCAGATGCAGATCCGAAGCCGAGCGGGCGCTCATGGTCCGCAGGAGGGTATCCAGATCGCGCATCGGCAGCCGCATTCTAGTCCCGAATTCCGCGGAAAGCAGTGGAGGGGACTGCAGCTCAGTACTTGCGCATCAGCCCGACGACGATCCCCTGGATGCGCAGATCGGCCGCGGCGACCCGGAGCGGCTCCATCGCCGGGTTCGACGGTTGGAGGCGGACGATGGCGCCCTCGGGATAGAAGCGCTTCAGAGTGACCTCGTCTCCGACCAGGGCGACGATCATCTCGCCCGGCTGGGCGCGTTCGCGGCGCTCGACGACGACCCAGTCGCCGTCGTGGATTCCCTCTCCGATCATCGACTCGCCGGCCACCTGCAGAACGAAATGGTCGTCGATCCGGGCGCCGAAGAGCGCCGCCGGCACGGTCAGCGTCTCGTCGCCGACGACCGCTTCGATAGGCCGGCCGGCGGCGATGCGACCGAGGAAAGGCAGCTCGCGCCCGGCACCGGTGCCGGTGCCGCTCGCCGCCTCCGAGGCATCGCCGTCGCCGTCGAGCAGCTCCATGCCGCGCCGCTGATGGCGGTCGCGCTTGAGGAAGCCCTTCTCCGACAGGAGCTTCAGATGCTTGTAGGCGGTACCGTAGGAAGAGAAGCCAAAACGCTCGCAGATTTCGCGGTGGGTGGGTGCAAGGCCCTTCTCGCGGCGGAACGCGTGGATGAACTCGAGGATCTCTTTCTGTCGAGCGGTGAGGTAGGAGGCCATGGCACAAAGCCTATGGCGGTAACGCGGCGTAAGTCAACCGGCGGCGGCCCGGCAAGGGCGCCGGCGCGAGCCCTGCCGATGACTTGCCACCGTGGGGCGCCTTGACAGCACCGGAACGCCTCCCTACACTGCGCGCTCTTTGACCGCCGCGACTCCGCTGTCCGTCCCTACCCCGCCGCCCGGCAGAAGCCTCGCCCGCCACCGCCTCACCAACGGCTTGCAGGTGGTGTTGCACCGCGACACGACCCTGCCGCTCGTTGCCGTCAACCTGTGGTACCACGTCGGCTCCAAGAACGAGGTTCCGGGGCGGACCGGCTTCGCCCACCTTTTCGAGCACATGCTGTTCCAGGGCAGCGAACACGTCGGGACGAACGACCACTTCCGCTACTTGCAGGAGGTCGGCGGCGTCGCCAACGGCTCGACCTGGTACGACCGGACGAACTACTACGAGACCCTCCCGTCGCGCCATCTGGAGCTCGCGCTCTGGCTGGAGTCGGATCGCATGGGGCACCTGCTGCCCGGCCTCACTGCCGAGAAGCTCGAAAACCAGCGCCAGGTGGTGATGAACGAACGCCGCCAGCGGGTCGACAACCAGCCTTACGGCCGCGCCATGGAGCGCCTCTTCGAGATGCTCTTTCCCGCCGGACACCCCTACCGCTGGCCGGTGATCGGCCACATGGCGGACATCGAAGCGGCGACGCTCGACGACGTGCGCGATTTCTTCTCGACCTACTACGGCCCCGGCAACGCGGTGCTGTCGCTGGCCGGAGACTTCGAAACGGAAACGGCGCTCGCGGCCGTCGAGCGCTGGTTCGGCGGCCTTCCTGCGAGCGCCCCCGTGCCTCTCGTGCGGGCGCCCCTGCCGCCCTTGTCGCAGGCACAGCGCGACACGATCACCGACCGTGTCCAACTGCGCCGGCTCTACTTCGCTTTCCGCACCGAGCCGTTTGGAACCTCCGGCTGGTGGACGGCCGCGGTGACCGCGAACCTCCTCGCCGACGGGAAATCGAGCCCGCTGGTGCACGACCTCGTCATCGACCGCCAGCTGGCGCAGGATGTTTCGGCTTACGTCTATCCGACCGAGGAGGTCGGCGTCTTTCTGCTCGTCGCCACCGCCCGGCCGGGAGTCGAGATCGAGCGGCTCGAGGCGGGGATTCGCGCGCACCTCGACAGGCTGGCCGCACCAACGTCGGCCTGCACGCCGGAGGCTCTGGCCGCGCTCGACAACGAGCTCGGGCGTGCCCGGCGACGCACGCTGGCCGGTATCTATTCGGAGCTCCAGACCCTCGACCATCGGGCCGACCTGCTGTCGCAGTACACCACGCTCTTCGATGCCCCCGAGCTCGCCTTTCGCGAAGCCGAGGCCTACGAGAGGGTCGACGCCGAGGCGATCCGCGCCTTCGCCGCCACGCGGCTCGGGGCAGCGAACACCGCGCTGCTGGTCGTCGAGCCGGAAGGAGGCAGGTCGTGAGCGGCGCAGGCTCGCCGCCGCCCGTCGCGCCCGACCGCAGCCGGCCACCGGCGCCGGGTGGCGAAAGCCGGGTGCCGATGCCGGAGTTCGATCGCTTCTCGACCTCCAGCGGCGTGCCGGTCTTCATCGCGCCGCGTTCCGGCGTGCCGCTCGTCGAGCTCGAGTTGCTGCTCGACGCCGGCGGCGAGCGCAATCCCGTGCACCTGCCGGGACTCTCGGCTATGACCGCGTCGATGATCGACGAGGGTACCGCGCGGCGGACAGGACCCGAGCTCTCCGCCGAGCTCGAGCGCCGCGGCGGCACGCTCTCGTGCTACGCGGACTGGAATGCCGCCCGGCTCAGTCTGCGGCTGCTCGCGAGTGATCTCGAATACGGCCTCGCGCTGCTCGCCGAGCTGCTCCAGGAACCGGCCTTCCCCATCCACGAGCTCGATCGGCTGCGCCAGCAGACGCTCGCCGAGCTGCGGCGCCGCAGCGACCAGCCGGCGGCGGTGGCGGACGAGGCCTTCGCCCACCATCTTTTCGCCGGAACGAACTTCGCCCATCCGCTCGCCGGCACGCCGCAGGCGCTGGCGGCGATGACTCGCGACGAGCTGCTCGCATTCCATCGCGCCCACTACCGACCGGAACGGGGTGCGATCACCGTTGCCGGCGATTTCGACCGCGCGCAGCTCGCGGCGGCGATCGAGGCCGTCTTCCCAGCATCCGCAGCAGTAGCGCGCGACGCCCCCACCACAATGCCGGCGCCACCGGGAGAGCCTGCAGCGCCCGGCGACGGCGCCTCCGACGGGTCCCTCAGAGTCGTGGTCGTCGACCGACCCGGCGCCGAGCAGACCGAGCTCCGCGTCGGGCATCCCGGCGTGCCGCGCCGTCATCCCGATCGCGTCGCTCTCGGAGTCCTGAATACTCTGCTGGGCGGCAAGTTCACCAGCCGGATCAACCTCAACCTGCGCGAACGCAACGGCTTCACTTATGGCGCCTCGAGCCGCTTCGTCGACCGCAAGACGCGCGGGCCGTTCGTGGTTTCCGCGGCCGTGACGACAGCGGCGACAGGACAGGCCGCGCAGGAAGTGCTGGGAGAGCTGCGGCGGATTCGCGACGAGCCGGTCAGTCCGGCCGAGCTCGACCAGACGCGGAACTACCTGCTCGGCGTCTTTCCCTACGGCCTGCAAACGATCGAGGGGCTCTCCGCGCGGCTCGACGAGATCGCCCTCTACGGCCTGCCGCTCGATACGCCGGCGCGCTATCTGGCGGAGGTAGCGGCGATTCGACCCGAGGACCTGGCGCGCCTCGCCCGGGCGCACCTGCGGCCGGACGAAGCCCTGGTGGTGGCCGTCGGCCCGGCGGAAGAGCTGACGAAGCAGTTGCGGGACATCGCCGAGCCGGAGCTCTGGCAGCCTGCAAGAGCTCTCTGACGCCGCGAGGCGAGCCTCGATTCCGGTCGCGGCGTCGAGGCGCCTCCAGCGGCACGCAGAGGCCGAAAAACGGCTATTCGAGCTGCGCGTCGACCCGCGCATCGGCGTCGACGCGCACGATCAGGCGACGATTCGAGCCACCGACGAGGTTGTCCTCGACCACGATGGCCTTGGTCGGCTTCCCCGGCAGCGTCACGTAGACCCGCAGCGCGACCGCGCCGGCGGGAAGCGTTCGCTGCGCGCTCAGCGCTCCCGGAATCCTCTCCTTGCTCAGGAATCCGGTCTTCTTGACGAACTTGAACGGCTCGCGGAAGATCTGACGCTCGCCGGAATAGACCGTCAGCACACCCTCCGAGACTTCGGAGTAGAAGTCGATCTCCACGTTCGCATCACCGGCGACCGGCGCCGGCGAAGGCGCTACGACCGGCTTCTGCGGCACCGGCGCGGGTGCCGGGACATTCGCCGCCGCGGCCTGCGCAGCTTCGGCCGAGCGCTGCGAACGCTCGCGCTCCTTCTGCCTTGCGAGCGCCGTCTCGGAATCTGCAGCCAGCTTGGCCGCCTCGGGATGATCCGCTACCAGCGCGAGCACGCCGTTGGCGGCAGCGATCGCTGCTTCGTAGCGCCGCTTCGAGTACTCCTCGCGCGCCAGAATAAGGCCTTCGGAGACTCGCTGCTCGCGCTCGGCCGCCGAAGCCAGGTCGAGGGAGACGCGCTCGATCTCGGCCCGCAGCTCTCGAGCGGCGCTGTTTTCGGGCTCGATCTGCTGGGCCTGGGCGAGGGCGGCGAGCGCACCCTGGAGGTCGCCGCTGTCGAGGCGCTGCCGCGCCCCGGCGAGAGCCGCCGCGAGATCGAGCTGCCGCTGGACCTCGACCGTGGGCCCGGCGGGTGGCGGAGCGGGTGACTCAGTCCGGCCGCTCGCCCACAAAACGATCAGCGCCACGACCGTCAGGCCGGCCAGTCCCAGGAGCCCGTACTGCACCAGACGCTGCGACCGGATCCGCTGCGGCGCTGCGGAGATCTTGGTCGAGCCCGAAATCGAGCCCGCCGGAACTGCCACGGCAGGTACAGGACCGCCTCCGGCAGGCACTGTCGGAGGTGGCGGCGGGGTCGAAGGCCCCGGCGCCGCAGTCGGTGCGGGCGAGGTGCTTGGCACAATCGGAGCGGGCGCCGCCGGCGGCGGCTGGATGCGAGGGAGTTTCGCCGTCGCGGCCGCGAGCAGCGACTCCGGCTCTCGAGTCCGCACTTCCGTCCGCTCGATCGTCTCTTCGGCGAGTGGCGGGACCTCCTGAGTCGCCGAGGTGTCGTCGTTGTCGTCCGCCGCCGATTCTGCCACTGCCTCGGCCACCACTTCGACCTGTCGCGCTCCACCGCGCCGAAGCTCGGCGGCAATCTCCGCGGCTCGCGGATAGCGCCGATTGGGGTCCTTCTCGAGGCAGCGCGTCATGATCGCGGTCAGCCCGGGCGGGAGGTCCTTGATGATCTCCTCGGCCGGGGTGAACGGCTCGTAGACGATCTTGTGGGTGACCGCGGTCAGATTCTCGCCCTGGAAGGGCTTGCGCCGCGTCAACATCTCGTAGAACACCACCCCGAGGGAGAAGATGTCGGCGCGATGGTCGACCTCTTTGCCCTGGATCTGCTCCGGCGCCATGTAGTTCGGCGTGCCGAGGAGCTGCCCTTCCATGGTCAGGTTGGAGGTGTCGAGGCGCGCAATGCCGAAGTCGGTGATCTTGACCTTGCCGTCCTGGGCGATGAGGATGTTGGCCGGCTTGATGTCGCGATGGACCACGCCGCGCGAGTGGGCATAGTCGAGACCCTCGGCGATCTGCGACAGGATGTCGATGAGGCGGTCGTGACTGAACGTCTCGGGACGCTGCATCAGCTGCTTGAGGTTCGTGCCCTTCACGAACTCCATGGCGATGAAACAGGTTCCCTCGCCGCCTTCGTCCACGACGTCGTGAATGGTGACGATGTTGGGATGGGAGAGGATCCCCGCGCTCTGCGCCTCGCGGACGAAGCGGCTGCGGAACTGGGCGAGCTCCTGATCCTTGGCCGAAAAACCGACGCGGAACGTCTTCAACGCCACCTGGCGCCCGATGAGCGGGTCGCGCGCCAGGTAAACCACCCCCATGGCGCCTTTGCCGATCTCTTCGATGATCTCGTAGCGGCCTAGTTTCTGCGGCGCGTTGGTTGTCATTCGGAGTGGGCTCTGGGGAACGGCAGGGGCATTCTAGGCGCGCGCCCCGAGACGGTCAATCCGCGCGACCCGCCAGGTGCGGAATCCACCGCCGAGGTGGGACGAAAGGCGCCGAAGATGCCTGATTTGCGCGTCCGCTTTGATATGGTGACGAGGCCGTCCGAAGCGACGCGAAAGGAGATTGCGCCCGATGCAGGTCGACAGTCCATCCAGGATCCGCAACATCGCGATCACCGGTCATAACGACACCGGCAAGACAACTCTGGCGAGCGCCCTGCTCTTCACCTCCGGCGCTGCCCCCCGATTCGGCAAGATCGAAGACGGCAACACGGTCACCGATTTCGACCCCGAAGAGGTCGAGCGCGGAATCTCCATCGGCCTGGGCGTCTGTCATCTGCCGTGGAAACAGCACAAGGTCAATCTGCTCGACGCTCCGGGCTACGGAATCTTCTTTTCCGAGACCCGCACGGCGCTTCGCGTGGCCGACGCCGCCGTTCTCTGCGTGAGCGCGGTGGCGGGCGCGGAGGTCAACACCGAGAAGGTCTGGGAGGCCGCTTCCGAGCTCGGTCTGCCGGTCATCCTGAACGCCAACAAGATGGACCGCGACCGCGCGGACCTCGGGCGCTGTCTCGAAAGCCTGCAGCAGACCTTCGGCCGTCAGGTGCTGCCGGTGCAGCTGCCGATCGGCGCCGAGAAGGACTTCGTCGGCGTCGTCGATCTGGTCCGGCTCAAGGCCTATCGCTTCGAGCGTGACGGCAGCGGCAAGGCGAAGGAGGAGGCCATTCCGGCGGAGCTCGCGACCGAGGTCGCCGAGGCGCGCACCCGCCTGATCGAGGCCGTCGCCGAAGCCGACGAGCACCTGCTCGAG
>JAGOCP010000298.1 GCA_017998715.1 Thermoanaerobaculia bacterium
CAAGCCGGGCGGCCGGGGGATTCTCTTCTATCGCCTGGCGCTCCTCGCCGGCCGAACCGCGGAAGCCGACGCCGAAGACGCCGTGCTCGCGAAGCTCGTCGAGGAGAGCCGCAAGAGCGGCTACGGCAAGAGCAAAGCCAGAAGCCTGCAGGTCGAGGCGCTGCACGAGCAGGGCCTGCGCAAGCTCGCTGCGGGGGATGCGCGGGCGGCAGCAGGCCTCTTCCGCGCCGCCGACGAGCGCGCCTCCTACTGGGGCGTCGACGAAGGGCGCACCAAGCTCTTCAACAAGCTCAATCTCGCCCTGGCGCTCGACCGCGCCGGCCAGCCGCAGGATTCGGAAGCGGTGCTCGGCGAGGTGCGGGCAGTGAATCCGGCGTTCGCCGGGATCTACGCCTCTTTGCCGGAGCGGACCCCCGGGCCGCGCTGAGCTGCGGCCGCGCTCCCATCCACGGAGACAGAAACGGCCGACCCCTCGCGGGATCGGCCGTCGGATGCAGCTCGCAGCGAGTGCTTCTGCGATCAGGGAACGGTCGCACTCCACAGCGACGTGTTGCCGCTCTCGAAGCCGTCGATGAAGATCGTCGAACTGACGCAGGACTGAACGACGACGTCGTCGACGTCCCAACCGGCATCGCTCATCGAAGTGTCGGAGCCCAGACGCAGCCGGAACTGCGCTGTCTGCCCGGCATAGGCGCTGACGTCGGCGATGGTCTGAATGTAGACCGTCCCGTTGCACCAGGCCTGAAGGCCGGCGAGCGGATTGGAGAAACTCGCCGAGACCAGGCCGGTGTAAGGCCCGACCAGCAGGTTGGCATTCGGCACCTGGGTCCAGGAGGTGCCGCCGTCGGTCGAGACCTCCAGGATGCCACCGTCGTAGCAGGCCGTCGTGCCGTTGTTCTCGAGGTTCGGCAGATGCCAGAACTTGAGCACCACTGGGTTCTGGCCGGTCGGCAGGACCACCGCTGGCGAGACCAGCCGCTGGTCGGAGACCACGGCCGGGTCGTTGGCGTGGAAGAGCGACGTGCCGCTGTGCGGATTGGTGGTCGAGATCGCCCAGCTGTCGCCGGTGCCGCTGTGGGTCCAACCGCCAACGCCGGCCTCGAAACCGTACTGGTAGACGATGTTGGCCGTCGTGCCCGGGCCGCAGTCGCCGGGGGCAGCGACGGTGGTGAAGCTGAAGACGCTCGAGTAGAGACTGTCGCCGCAGGCGTTGGTCGCCCGCACGCGCCAGAAGTGCTGGGTGCTGGTGTTGAGGGCGACATTCGAGGTCCAGGTCGCCGCGGCCAGGCCGGTCGCCGAAGCGACGACGTTGGTGAAACCGGCGTCCGTCGCTACCTGGATGGTGTAGGTGTTGGCGCCGGAGACCGCACCCCAGGTGAAGACCGGCAGGGCGGGGACGTTGAGCGCGGCGTTCGCCGGCGTCAGGAGCGTCGCTGCACCCGGCGAGGCCGTCGCCACGTTCAGGCCGACATTGATCGTCTGCAACGGGGTCGTCGAACTGCCCGTCACGTTGAAGTTGTAGTTTCCGGCATCTACCGCGCCGGTGCCCAGGGTCAGGGAGCTCGAGCCGGGGGGCGTGACGGGGTTGGTGCCGAAGGCGATCGTCGCTCCGGCGGGAGTGCCGGTGGTCGCGAGCGTCACCGGGTCGGTGAAGCCGGAGACCTGGCCGACGTTCACGGTGTAGACAGCGTTGGCTGGCGCACAGACGTTCAGCGTCGGCGGCGTCACGCCGAGGTTGAAGTCCGGCGTCCCGCAGGCCGAGAACTTCACCGAACCGATGCGGGTCGACCAGGTCGAGGCGGCGTTGTACTCGCCGGTGAACCAGAAGGTACAGTCGTCGGTCGGATCGACCGACATCGCCGAGTAGTCGCCGTAGCGATTGCTGCCGTTCGTCGCCGATCCGGCGACGAGCACGGTCTCGGCGACCGTCATGGTGCCCGCAGGATCGGTCGAGTAGCGGCCGGTGTAGCGCAGGCTCGGAGAGACGGCGCTTCCCGAGGCGTTGTAGCCGAGCAGGATGTTGCCGGCGCCGTCCATCGCGATTCCGGCCATCCAGCGGTTGACGCTGTCGGCCGGCGCGTAGGTACCCTCCTGGGCGAGGGACCAACCACCGCCGCTGTTGCGCAGCTCGAACCAGCGCACGCCTCCCCGGTCCGCGCCGACGTCGGTCACCAGGTTGCCGACCAGCACCTCCTGGCCGCCGAGCACCCGGTAGGCGAGACGATTCATTACCACCTCGCGCAGCGGGTCGAGCGACGAGCCGCTCCCCTGCGCCACGTTGGGCATGCTCATGCAGGAGAAGGAAGTCAGGCCGCAGAGCGTCGAGTCGAACTCGGCGACGCTCAAGATGGGGAGCGCGGCGAGCGTCGAGTTCGCCGGGGTGGTCCAGTCGACGTGGAACTCCCAGAGCTCGAGCTGGTCGTTCGCGGGCAGGCCGGCCGGACCGTGGGCCTCCGTGTCGCGGTGGCGCATCACGATCCCGGGCGCCCCGGCCGGCGGATCGGTGACGCCGTCGAGGTCGGCGGGCGTCAGCGTCTGGAAGCCGAACCCCGAGAGGTCGGGGACGGTGAAGCGCTGCGCGGCTCGCGCCGTGCCGCAGGTCGCCATGTTCGCGCGGTCGAGAGCGTAGATCGACGGAGACGATTCGTTGGTCGTCACGTAGTAGGCGTCCGGCCAGACGCCGTACTTGGGGTAGTCCGGGAAGCTCGGGGTCGTGAAGTCGTATCGGCAGTAGGTTCCGGCCGGATTGTTTGTGGTGGAGATGTAGACACAGAGGTGGTTGCCGCCCGAGGCGAACTCCGAGAGCATCCAGCGGTCGGCAGCGCGATCGTAGAGGACGATGGGATCTCCGGCGCCCGAGGCGCAGGAGCCGGTGGCGGCCAGACCGTCCATCGCGAACGGTCCCGCGGCGACGGCTCCGGTGGTCTTGTTGTAGATGGTCACCACGGAGCCGCCGCTGCCGTTGATCGACTGCACGTAGTAGGCGCCGCCGACGTCGCCGACGGTGTCGGGAGGGTTGACGCCGGTGTAGCCCTGGCCGTTGAAGTTGAGCAGCGGATCGACGCTCGCCGGCGCCTCGGCGAAGGCGGCCTGAATTTCGAGCAGCGGGTCCTCGCCGGTCGGCTCCTCCGGCACGAACGACCCGTCGCGCGGATGGCGGCGGCGCGGGATGTCCTTGATCGGATCACCCGGTTTCCAGGGCCGCACGACCGGCAGGTCGCGCGCCGCGACCTCGCCCAGGTCGGGGACCAGCTCCTCGCCGACGACTTCGGCGCCGAGCTGGACATCCGGTGCACTATCTTCGGCGAGAGCCAGCGACGCCGCGAGGGCGAGACCGGCGGCCAGGACCAGGTAACCACTCTTCATGGGCAATCCTCCAGAAATGGGAATGAGACTCTCATCGCTTCAGGTCAGGGATCGGCCGCGGGCGCCGCCGCCAGGCGCTCGAGCAGCCGCAGGTCACCCGTGCGACTCGCCAGCCGGATCTCGGCGCCACCGCTCCCGAGCCGTGCATAGGCGCGCTTGGTGAGTGGTCCGATGCGCTCGACCTCGAGGCTGTAGTCCGTGGTCAGACTGCCCTGGGTCTCGAGCCGCGCCTCGGCGCTCGTTTTGGACGGGAACTCCACTTCGATATCGCCGGTCAGGGTCTCGATCCGCGACGGCGCGCTCGGCGTCACAGGGTGGAAGGCGACCCGGATCGCGCCACGCTCGGAGCGGAGGTTGACGGCACCGCTGCCGCGCAGGCGGATCTCACCGGTCGAGGTCTCGGCCACGAGCGCCGCCGCGAAGCCGCGCGCCTCGACCAGATCGCTTCCGCCGCGCAGAGTGAGAGGGGAGTCCGCCGGTAGCACGACAGCGAGGTCGGCGCGACGCGGCGGCCCTTCGCGGGGCCTGGCAGCGCCCGGCTCGACCACACGCACCCGCCACCCGGCGCCGTCTGAGACGATCTCGATCCGCAGGGCCGGCTCCCCCACGAGGCGCTGTAGAGCCCCGTGCACCGAGAGCTCGCCCGGCTCGCCCACCCGCACCCGGAGATCGCCGTGGCGGTTATCGACGGTGACGGGCGCACCCGTCGCGAGCTTCTCGGCGAGGTCGCTCCGCTCGACAAGCCACTTCTCACTCGCCGAAGCGGGCTCGGAACCGGCGACCGGAGATGCCGCGATGGCGAGCAGCGGGATCAGGAGCGGCAGGGCACACGAGAGGGGTGACACGACCTCGAAAGCATCTCACCCCCCCCGCCCCACGGCAACAGCGCGGCGAGGGCGCCCGCCGGACTTACTCGATGCGGGTGACCTGCAGGATGCGGCGCGGTCGCGCTTCGAGGTTCTCGATCTCGACGGTACCGTCCTTGGCCAGCTCGATCTTGGCCAGGGCGAGCATCTCGCCGCTGCCGCCGTCATCGACGCCGGGACCGTCGAGGGCGAGCTCGACCAGCGTGTACGGATAGTCGCGGGAGAGACCGCCGCGGACGAACTCGGAATAGGAGACCGGCCGCGAGAGCAGCAGGA
>JAGOCP010000048.1:0-13797 GCA_017998715.1 Thermoanaerobaculia bacterium
GGCGTGGATCGGCAGAGTGTCGACGTTCTCGAAGCGCTGCACGACCTGTTCGGCGCCGTCCTCGAGCACCCGGAAATCGGCGGCGGTGAGGTCGGTGACCGGCCGGCCGCGCTTGTCGAGCACCGAGGCGTAGAGCTCGACGAGGTCGACGTCGACCGCTTCGTCAGAGCCCTCGCTGCCCAGGACCCGCACGTCTTCGGCGGCGCCGCCGCCGGCGAGAAAGGCGACCGCCCGCAGGTAGGTGAGGCCGGCGATCGGCGGAGCGACGAGGGCAACCGCGAAGGGCGGTTGATAGAGCGTCGCGAGCCGCGTTTCGTTGAGGTAGAACTCGACCCGGTCGAGCTCCTCGCCCTCGGGCAGATCGACTTCGGCGCGCGCTTCGAGCGCCGCGCCGGCTGCGGGCAGGCGCAGCGGCTCAGTCAGCCGCAGGGCGAACCGGTGCGGGCCGGCGTTGAGCATGACCTCGTCGGCGGCGACGACCTCGCCGGCGCTGTCGAAGGCCGCGGCCGCCAGCCGCCGCAGGCGCGGCGAGCGGCCGAGGTCGATCTCGATCGAGAACGGCGGGCGGCGCTTGGAGAGCAGCGGCTTGCCGTCGAGCTCGAAGTCCACTCGTGCCGCCGAGACGCCGCGCACGTCGGCCTCGATTCGGACCTTGCCGAGGGCGAGCTCGTCGATCGGCGCGAGGAGGCGGAGGCTGGGCTCGCGTCCGGAGCCGGCATCGGCAGTCTGAGCGGCAGCCGGCGCGGCGGCACGCGCCAAGGCCACCGAAGGCGTCAGGCTCGCCGAGCCCTGAAGTTCCGGAGCGGGAGCCGCCACGACTGGCGGCGATGCCGTCGCCGCGGTCGCTGCGACCAGGGACCCGGGCGGCGGCACTTCGAGCGCGAGCTCGCGCCGGAAGGCGCGGCCGCTCGCCGGCTCTTGCAGACGGAGCACCAGGGTGTAGCTGCCCGGGCGCAGAAAACGCCGGGCGGAGAAAGGCAGCGTCGTCGCGGCGTTCAGGCGCTCGCCGGAGAGCTCGAAACGGTAACGGAAGTGATCGAACAGCTCTTCGCCGCGCAGCACCTCGCCGTCGAGCAGAAGAGCGATTGCCGGCGACGCCGGGATCGAGTCGGGTGCGTCGCGCAAGGCTGCGGTCTCGACGAGGACGCTGGCATCGACGATCGTCCGGCTCTGGTTGCGCCCCGGGAAGCGGATCTCGACCTGTGCGGCGAGCGGCAGAGCGTCGGCCGGCAGATCGGTCGAATAGGAGAGGAAGGTGCGCACCCACTCGGGATTGGGGTGCGGGATGACGGCGTAGCGCTTGGCCAACTCGTCCCAGTCCGAGGCCGCGGCCAGGGCGCCGACGATCTCGTCGCCGCGCGGGCAGTCGCGAGGCACGCGGTCGGCGACCTCGGCGGCGAGGTCGCCGCTGGGCGGAGAGGTCCAGGTCAGGAGCTCGCCGTAGCCTGAGCGCGGTGACCAGAGGCGATGCGGAGCTTCGGCGCTGACGCCGCCGGTGACGAAGACGAGCGCGAAGCCCTGCGGAATCCGGTCGCTCGGTCCGATGTACCAGATCTCGCCGGGGCGCAGGATTTCGGCGCAGCGCAGCGGGATCCGGCGTTGCGGCTCACCGACGAGCAGGGTCAAGCGAAAGCGCTCGTCGGCCGCCGCCGGGTAGCGCTCGCGCGCCAGCCGGAGGCGCTCGCGGTAGCGCTCCTCGAGCTCGTTGCGCGCCGTCTCCGGATAGGGGTCGCGCAGCTCCCAGAAGCGGCGCTCGAACGCCTGCCGCTGATAGGGGCGGGTGAGGGCCAGATAGGCGGCGCGCTCGGGCTCGGAGAGCAGCGGCGCGACGTCGGCGAGGAAGGTCGAAACCGCTTCTGCCGCCGGCGCCACGGCCTCCGGCACGTTCGAAGCCTCGGCCGGCGGCTCTTGCGCTCGAGCCGGCGCGGAGCCAGGCAGAGCGAGCAGCACCCAGAAGGCGGAGAAGCCGGAGAAGGCGGCGAGGGCGAGCGCGTGGGCGGACATGGCGGCGACGAGCGGCGATCCTAACGCGACAGCGCCGGCGGCCTCAGGGGTAGTAGCCGCGGATCGTCTTGGCGTCGAGCCCGGAGCGGTCGACCTTGAGGTCGACGAGGCGGAAGCGCAGCTCGCGGGCGGGGTTCGTCGACTGGTAGGCGAGGAGGTAGCGCGAGCGCAGCTCGACCTGGATAGCGTCGTAGATTCCCTTGAGCTCCGCGGTGTCCTTGATGAAGAAGTCGCGCCCGCCGGTCTCGTCGGCGAGCTTCTTCAGCACCTTGCGCGCCTCCGACTCGGAGCGCGGGATGTTGAGGCCGACGGTGTAGATCGCGACGCCGGCGCGCCGGGCAAAATCGAGGGTTTCGTCGACGTCGAACCGGCTGCCCTCGTCCTTGCCGTCGGAGAGCAGCACGATGGCGCGCTGGCCCTTGACTCCGTTGAAGTAGAACAGCGAGAAGACCACGGAGTCGTAAAGTGACGTGCCGCGTTCGGCCTTGACGCCGGCGAGGCCGCCGGCGAGGGCCGGAATCTGGTTGGTGAGCTTGACCGCGAGGAGCGGATGGTCGTTGAAGACGATCAGCGCTCCGCGGTCCTTCGGCGTGATCACGTGCTCGAAGAACTCGAGCGCCGCCGCCTTGGTCTGCGGGAGGTTCTGTTCCATCGAGGCCGAGACGTCGAGCATGACGGCGACGTGGATGGGGAGATTCTCGAGCCGTTCGAAGCGCGCGATCTCCTGCGGCACGTCGTCCTCGAAGACGCGGAAGTCGCCCTGCTCGAGATCGCGCACCGGCCGGTTCTCGCGGTCGAGCACGGTGGTGTAGAGCTCGACGAACTGGACGTCGACCTCTTCGAGATTGTCGGGCGCATTGACGAAGACCAGGTCCTCGGTCTGATTGCCGTCGACCTGATAGGCAACGGCGCGGACGTAAGCGATGGTGCCGTCCGGCGGCAGTGCGATCGCCTGTGTGAACGGCTCCTGGAAGAGCGTCGCCACCAGCGTCTCGTTGACGAAGAACTCGACCCGGTCGAGGGTGCCGTCCTCGGGGATCTCCACTTCGGCCTCGGCGCGCAGACTCTTGTCGTAATGCGCGCCCCGGCGCGGCTCGATGAGGCGCACCCGGAAGCGATGGGTGCTGGCGTTCACCTGGAGCTCGTCCCAGGCGACCTCCTTGCCGGCGTCGTCGTAGGCGGTGGCGTGCAACGTGCGGGTGCGCGGCACCTGCCCGAGATCGAGCTCGACCGAGTACGGCGGCTTGTTCTTGCGCAGAATCGGCCGGCCGTCGAGCGTGAACTGCACGTCCGAGATCGCGCTGCCGGTGGTCAGCGTGTCGAAGCGCACCAGGCCGGCCTGGAGCTCGCCGCGCGGCGGCACCAGCCGGATGGTGTTGTCGAGCGTCGAAAGGGCGGCGTTCGCTTCGGCGAAGATGCCGGCGGAGAAGGCGTCGGGCTCGGCGGCCACCGGGCCCTCGACCGCCGGCACTTCGATCTCGAGCAGCTTGCGGTAGTAGCCGCCGCCGTTCAGGTCCTCGAGCTTGAGGATGAGGGTGTACTTGCCGGGGCGCAGGAAGCGCTCGAAGACGAGCGGAAGAGTCGGCGGAGTCGGTGCCGCTGCATCGGCGCCGGCCGTCGGGCCGATCGGGATGTTGAACTTGTAGCGGAAGGCGTCGAACAGCTTCTTGCCGATCAGGATCTCGCCGTTCAGCTGGAAGTCGTAGGAGCGCGCGCCGGCGTTGTCGGCCGCTTTCAAGTGCTCGGTCGCGACCGCGAGCGTCCCCTGCATGACCGAGCGGCTCTGGCGGCGTCCGGGATAGCTGACGGTGAGCTCGGCGCTGAGCGCGGTCGACTCGGCGGGCAGATCGGTGGAGTAGGAGTTGAAGGTCGCGACCCATTCGCGCGAGGTCGGTGCAATCGGCGCCAGCGCCGCCTCGAGGATGCGCTGGAAGTCCATTCGTCCGCGGCGCACGACGGTGGCGAGCGCAGCAGCGATGTCGTCGCGCTGCATGCAGCTGCGATCGAGCTCCGCCAGCAGCGCCGAATCGCTCGTGCCGACGGGCGCGAACTGCATCAGGCGCGCGAGGCCTTCGTCGGGATACCAGAGCTTGAACGGGCCTTGCGCGAATGGACGATAGAAGACGAACAGGACGACGTCCTCGTGGATGCGTTCGCTGCGCTGGTAGGCCCAGATCTCGATCGGCCAGGTGGTGCCGGAGCACTGGCCCTCGAGGCGCGCCGCCGGCGGGCCGTTGAGCAGGAAGAACTTGGCGCGCTCCTCCTTGAGGCTGCCGAACGAGACCCGCGCCTGATCGACGCGCGCGCTCCAGGTCTCACGCATCTCGTTGCGCACCGTGTCGCGGAAGGGATCCCTCGCCTGCCAGAACCGTTCGATGAAGGCGTCGCGCTGGTAGTCCTTCTCGAGCTTGAGGAACGCCGCGCGCTCCTCCTTGGTGATGATCGCGTCGACCTCTTCGAGCCAGGCGCGGTGCTCTTCGGGCAGGTCCTTGAGCTCGATCGCCGTCGCCGGCCGCGGGGCAAGGAGGGGAGCGAGCAGGGAAAGCGGGAACAGGAGGAGCAGCAGGGCGCCGGTCGGGCGGAGTCCGCGGGCCAGGCGGGTTCGTCTCGAGGGAGAGGTCATCGGTTTCGATTGTTGCAGATCCGGTGCCGGGGGCGTGAGCGGTAGAATCCCCCTCCCATGCGCGGATCGTACTTCGACCACAATGCCACGACCCCCCTCGACCCGGAGGTCCGGGAGGCGATGCTTCCCTGGCTCGGCGGGGATGGCGGAAGCTCCGGTCGCTGGGGGAATCCCTCCTCGGTGCATCGCTTCGGGCAGGCCGCGCGGGAGGCGGTCGAGGGCGCCCGCGAGAAGGTGGCAGAGCTCATCGACTGCCGGACGCCGGAGGAGATCGTCTTCGTGGCCTCGGGGACGGAAGCCAACAACGCCGTGGTCGCGAGCCTGCTGGCCGAGTGCGCGCCGGGCGATCGCCTCGTCGCTTCGGCGCTCGAGCATCCGTCGATCCTCGCGGCGGCGCAGGCCGGCGGGCCGCGCGCCGGCGTCGAGATCGCCCTCGTGCCGCCGGACGCGGACGGCGTGGTCTCCGCCGAGCGCATGGCCGATGCCGCGCTCCCGGGAGCTCGGCTCGCGGCGCTGATGCTGGCCAACAACGAGCTCGGGACGCTGCAGCCGGTGGCGGCGCTGGCGGCGGCGCTGCGCGAGCGCGGCGTGCCGGTGCTGTGCGACGCAGTTCAGGCGGTTGGAAAGATCGCCGTGTCGGTTCAGGCGCTTGGAGTGGATTACCTGACGCTCGCGGGGCACAAGTTCCACGGGCCGCTGGGCGCTGCGGCGCTCTGGATCCGCGGCGGCGCAGCGTTTTCGCCGCTGCTCGTCGGCGGCGCCCAGGAGCGCCGCCGACGAGCTTCGACGGTGAACGTGCCGGCAGTGGTGGGCTTCGGCGCCGCCTGCGCCGTCGCCGGGCGCGACCTCGCCGAGCGCGCCGCACATCTCGCCCGGTTGCGCGACCGGTTCGAGGCCGGGCTGGCGGCGATTCCCGGAGCGCGGGTGCATTGCGTCTCTGCCCCGCGCTTGCCGCATACCTCGCACGTCGCTTTCCCCGGCCTCGTCGGCCAGGAGCTGATGATCCGGCTCGACCTCGCCGGCTTCGCGGTTTCGACCGGCGCCGCCTGCGGCTCGGGCACCGTCCAGGCCAGCCCGACCCTGCAAGCGATGGGCATGCCTTACGAAGAGGCGATCGCGTCGTTGCGCGTTTCTTTCGGCCTGCCCAACACGGAGGCGGAGGTCGATGCCCTGCTGCCGGCGCTGGCCGAAGCGGTCGCAGCGCTGCGGATGCCGGCGACGAGGGTGGCGACATGAAGCCCAGCCAGTCGCTGACGGCGGTCGCCATGTCCGGCGGACTCGACTCCTCGGTTGCGGCCTGGCTTCTCGCCGAACGTGGCGAGGCGGTCGTCGGCCTCTCGATGCTGCTCTGGGATCACTCGGGGGAGCGCGTGCACGGGCGTTGCTGTTCGTCGCTCGATCTCGGCGACGCGAAAAGGGTGGCCGCCCAGGCCGGGATTCCGCACTACACGCTGAAGATGGACGAGGAGTTCCGCCAGCACGTAGTCGATCCGTTCGTACGCGACTACCTGGGCGGCCGGACGCCTTCGCCGTGCGTGCGCTGCAACACCTTCGTCAAGTTCGACCTGTTGCAGGAGCGCGCGGCGCGCCTCGGAGCGACGAAGGTGGCCACCGGGCACTACGCTCGCATTCTCGAGGGGCCCGACGGACCCCAGCTCCACACCGCGATCGACCTCGAGAAGGACCAGAGCTACTACCTCTTCGAGCTCACCCGCGACCAGCTGGCGGGCGCGTCCTTCCCGCTCGGTGAAATGACCAAGCCCGAGGTGCGCGAGATCGCCCGCCGCGCCGGCCTCGTCGTCGCCGAGAAGGGGGAGTCGATGGAGGTCTGCTTCGTCGCCTCCGGCGTGCGCGAGTTCGTCGAGGGGCAGATCGCGGAGCATCCGGGTCGGTACGGAGAGACGCCCTCCGACGCGGCGGCGGAGGTTCGCACGGCGAAAGGCGAAAAGCTCGGTAAAGGGGATCCGTACTACCGCTACACCGTTGGCCAGCGTCGGGGACTGGGCGTCCCTTCGAGCAAGCGACTGTATGTGCTCGAAGTCCTGCCGGAGGAAAACGCCGTCGTCGTCGGCGACGAGGCGGATCTCTTGGCTCCCGGTCTCGCGGGCGAGCGCCTGCACTGGATCGGTGCGCCACCCGGCGCGGGCGAAGCGGTCGAAGTCACGGTGAAGATTCGCTCGCGCCACCCCGGCGTCGCGGCGCTGGTGCGGCCGCAAACCGGCGATACTGCGCGCCGTGTCGAGATCGATTTTGCCGAACCGCAGCGTGGCGTCACCCCGGGTCAGGCGGCGGTCTTCTACCGCGGCACGCAAGTCCTCGGCGGCTGCTGGATCACCGGTCGGCTCTAGCGCCGGCGAAGCAAAGAAAGGGACCTCCGGATGCGACAGACGGCAGTTTTTTCATTGTGTGCGCTTTTCGCGCTCCGGGCGTCGACGGCGGCGGGCCAGGCCACCGAAGAGTGGCGCTCTTGGAACCAGCCGGTCGAGCCGTTCCGCATCGCCGAGAGTCTCTACTACGTCGGTGCCTCCGACATCGCTTCGTATCTGATCACCACGCCCGTAGGCCACATCCTGATCGACGGCGGCTTCGTCGAGACGGCGCCGCAGATCGAAGCGAACATCTCGAAGCTCGGCTTCAAGGTCGAGGAAGTGAAGATCCTGCTCAACAGCCACGCTCACTTCGACCACGCCGGCGGACTCGCCGCGCTCAAGGCCAGGTCCGGCGCGAAGCTCTTCGCCAGCGCGCCGGACGCGACGCTGCTCGAAAGCGGCGGCAAGGGAGACTTCCGCTTCGGCGACGAGGGACAGTTTCCGCCGGTCGTCGTCGACCGCCGACTCGCCGACGGCGAGGCGGTGACGCTGGGCGGCGCGACGCTCACCGCCCGGCTCACTCCCGGGCACACGCGCGGCGCCACCACCTGGACCTTCAAGGCGGGTTCGTTCGACGTCGTTGTGGTCAGCAGCGCGTCGATTCTCGACTACCGCTTCGTCGGCAAGGAGAGCTATCCCGGTATCGCCGCCGACTTCGAGCGCACCTTCGCGGTCCTCGAGGCGCTTCCCGTGCAGATCTTCCTCGCGCCGCACGGCGGCTTCTTCGATCTCGCCGGCAAACGCGAGCGCGCGGCGAGCGGCATGGGGCTGCGCAATCCGTGGGTCGATCCGGCGGGCTACAAGGCCTGGGTCGCGCGCGCCAAAGGCGCCTTTCTGGCGGCCGTCGAAAGTCAAAAGGCAGAAGAAAAAGCTCCGGTAAAGGGAGAGTAAGGGCGCTCGTCAGCCGTCCACGGCGGTTTCGAGTGTGTCGCCGTCGCTGATGCTCTCTTTCTCGTCGGTGGCGCTGCCGATCACCAGGACGAATTCGCCGAGGATGCGATCGCGTCCGGCGTAGCTCGCGTGGATCTCGTCGAGCGTTCCGCGCACGATCTCCTCGTTCATCTTGGTCAGCTCTCTCGCCAGCGCCGCCTTGCGGTTGCCGAGCTCGGCTCTGGCGTCTTCGAGGCTGGCGAGGATCCGGTGGGGCGACTCGAAGAGGATCAGCGTGTGGCCGAGGTCGGCGAATCTGCGGAAGAAGGCTCGGCGCTTGCCGCTCTTCGGCGGCGGGAAGCCGGCGAAGGTGAACGGATGCGGCGGCAAGCCGGAGACCAGCAGCGCGACGAGCGGGGCGGAGGCGCCGGGAATCGCTTCCACCCGGTGGCCGGCGGCGATCGCCGCGCGGGTGAGGAAGTAGCCGGGATCGGAGAGCAGCGGCGTGCCGGCGTCGGATGCGACGGCCACCGTTTGTCCCTGTTCGAGCGCAGCGAGGATCGAGCTGGTGCGCGCGCGTTCGTTGTGCTCGTGCAGCGAAACCAGCGGCTTCTTGATTCCCAGGTTGTGCAGCAGCAGGCCGGTGCGGCGGGTGTCCTCGCAGGCGACGAGGTCGGCCGCCGTGAACGCCGCGACCGCCCGCGGCGCGAGATCGTCGAGGTTGCCGATCGGCGTCGCGACGAGGAGGAGGCGTCCGGTCACGGCGAGGGTGGCAGTGGGCTGGGCCGAGCTGAGGCCCGGCGCATCAGTCGCGCGGGATCTCGCGGTCGAGGTTGATGGCGCTGCCGGACAGGCGGGCGATGAGCATCAGCCGGCGCTTGAAGCGGTTGGCGCGCTCGAGATGGACGATGCGCGCGACGACCGCCTCCGGGTAGCCGCGGTCGACCACCTCGTCGGCGGTCAGGCCCTGATCGAACATCAGATAGAGCACTTCGTCGGCCATGGCGTACTCGAAGCCGAGCTCCCCCTCGGAGGTCTGGCCGGGCCACAGGTCGGCCGACGGGCGCTTGGTCACCACCTGTTCGGGGATGCCGAGATGGCGTGCGAGCTGCCAGACCTGCTGCTTGTAGAGGTCGCCGATCGGATTGAGCGAGCTCGCGTTGTCGCCGAAGACGGTCGAATAACCGAGCAGGATCTCGCTCTTGTTCGACGTGCCGGTGACCAGGGCGCCGAGCTTCTTCGACTGGTCGAAGAGGATGGTCATCCGCTCGCGCGCCATCTTGTTGCCGCGCCGGACGCGGTCGGCCTGGGGATCGACGCGGTCGAAATAGATATCGACCTGGGGAGTGATGTCGATGCTGGTCAGCTTCAGGCCGAGCTTCGCCGCGACGGCGCCGGCGTCCACCGCCGATTGCGGCTCGGAGCTCCGGTAGGGGAGGAAGAAGGCGTGGACGCGCTCGGTGCCGATCGCGCGCACGGCGAGCGCGGCGGCGAGCGCCGAGTCGACGCCCCCGGAGAGTCCGAGGACGAGCCCCGTGCTGCCGGCATTCTCGACCCCGTCGCGCAGAAAGTCGGCGAGTGCCGCGACGGCGAGCGCCTCGTTCAGTTTCAGCCGGCCCGCGACTTCGTCCTTGCGGATCATCTGGAAATCCCGCGCACTGCGCTCATTCGACCCACTCGATGTCGCTGCGCTCGTCGGCGAGAATCGGCAGGCGCCAGCGCAGCCGGTCGGCTTCGCGCAGGTCGATCTCCGCGGTGAGCAGGTGCTCTTCGAGATACGGCGCGCGCGCCAGCAGCTCGCCGCCCGGCCGGACGATGTGGCTGCCGCCGGTGTAGAACGTCCCTTCTTCCCAGCCGACGCGCCCGCAGTAGACGATCCAGGCGGTGTTGAGCAGCGCCGAAGCGCGGGTCAACGACTCCCAGGCCTCCTGCGACGGCGGCATCTCGTCCGGCCCGATGCGGCCCGGCGACGCCGAAACGATACCGATCAGCTTGGCGCCGTGGCGGGCGAGCTTCTCGGCCGGATCGGAATGCCAGAAGTCCTCGCAGATCAGCACGCCGAACGGATTGCCGAAGAGCTTCGCCATGCGGAGCTTGCGCCCCTCGCTGAAGAACCGCCCCTCCTGGAAGATGCCGTAGGTGGGCAGGTAGAGCTTGCGATGGACGTGCGAGATCTCGCCGCCCTCGAGCAGCAGGGCGCTGTTGTAGAGCGCGCCGTTGTCGTCCTCCTCGACGCAACCGACGACGACCGCCATGCCGGGCGCCGCTTCGCGCAGGCGGGCGATGATCGGCGAGGTCTCCGGGTGGATCGCCACCCGGGGCGTCAGGTGCAACAGGCGGTAGCCGGTGAGCGAGAGCTCGGGAAAGAGGAGGAGCTCGACCCCTTCGGCGCGCGCCTGACCGATCCACTCCAGGTGGTGTGCCAGGTTGAACTCGAGGTCGCCCAGACGGGCGTCGATCTGAGCCAGGCCGACCTTGATCTTCGAGCGTCGCTCTTGCATCGGAAGCCGAATGCTAGCATCCGGGCGAGGCCTGCCGCTTGCGATCCCGCTCCGTTCTGCCGTTGCTCCTCGCTCTCCCTGCCGGCGCTCTGTTCGCGCTCGCGCCGGCAGGTTTCGTCCCGGAGGGCGCAAGCCCCGCTGCGGCGGCGGTGCTGGTCGACCGGGTGGTGGCGGTCGTCGACGAGGATCCGATTCTCGCTTCCGACATCGAACGCGTGGCGCGGCTGGGGCTCCTGCCGAAAGTCGCCGGCGAGAGTCCGGCCGACGAGCTCCGCCGGGCCCTCGACCTGGCGATCGAACAGAAGCTCCGACTGCACGAGGTCGACCGGTTCGGCTTCGAAGAGACGCCGCTCGCTCTCCTCGACAGCCAGATGGAGGAGACGCGCTCGCGATTCGCGTCGGAAGAGGCGTTTCGCGCCGAGCTCGTTCGCCTGGGGCTGGACGAGAGCTCGCTGCGCCAGCTGCTCGCCCGCCAGCTCTCCGTCCTCGCCTATGTCGAGGAGCGCCTGGGGCCGCGGGTCTTCGTCAGCGTCGACGACATCGGGCGCTACTACAACGACGAGCTCCTGCCGGAGCTGCACCGAACCGGCACCCCAGAGGCGGAGATCCCGGCGCTCGAGGCGGTGCGCGAGAGCATCCGCGCCGTGCTGCGCGAACGCCGATTGAACGACGAGATCGACCGCTGGACCGCCGACCTGCGCGGCAAGGCCGACGTCGTCGACTACCTCGACCGCGAGGCGCGGCCGCTCCCACCAGTCGTCGAAGAGCGCGGCGCTCCGCGCCCGCAGCCCGCCCCCTGACGCCGGGCCTGCCTCCGCCCCGGGATTCGGCGGTGGCGCCCGATGTCCCCTGTCGCGCACCTTTCCCGCCTGAATGAGGGAATCGTCCCTTTCGAGGAGAATGTGTGCGCAGAGTCCTTCGCTGGAGTTTTTCGTTGTTCGCCGCGGCGGCCCTGGTTGTCGCGAGCGGAAGTTCGCTTGCCGCGACGACCTATTCGATCGTCACCGTCGCCGACGACTTCACCGGCAACGGCAACTGCACCCTTCGGGAAGCCCTCTCGGCGGCGGTGAACAACACCGTGGTCGACGCCTGCCCGGCGGGCTCTACGAGCGGCGTCGACACGATCGCTCTCGGGGCCGGCACCTACCTGCTGCCGCTCGGCGTGCTGGAGGCTTCCAGCAGCGAGGAGATCCTGATCCATGGGCCGGCGGTCGATCCGCCGGTCGCCGTGATCTCGGGCGGCGGGACGCACCGCATCTTCAACCTCTTCAATGCGGCGGGACGCCTGACGCTCGAGGACCTGGAGCTTCGCGAGGGCCTCGATCTCGGCGTCTCGGCGCCACTAGGGGGAGCAGTCCGATCCGGCGGCTCGTCGCTCACCGCGCGGCGCGTCCATTTCGTCGCCAATGTGGCGCGGCGCGGTGGCGCGATCGCCTGGTATGCCACTGGCGCACCGCTGACGCTCGTCATCGAATCCTGTCTCTTCGCGCAGAATCAGGCGCTCCACCCGGACCCTGCGGACCAGGCGCAGGGCGGCGCTGTCTGGGCGAATCCGACAGGCGACGCGGAGGTGCGCATCGTGGACAGCGACTTCGTCGACAACCGCGCCGCCTCCTCGTTGCCAGCGGACAACGTCAGCGCCGGCGCAGTCGAGATCGCCACCGAGGGCGTGGGCTCCAAGGTCACGCTGGAGCATGTGCGCTTCACGAACAACGTCGCCGAGGCCTCGGGCGCGGGCGGATCTGCAAGCGGGGGCGGGCTGCACGGGTCTCTCACCGCCACCACCTTTCGGATGGAGGATCTCGATCTCCGGGGAAACAACCTGGGGCTCTCGACCGGGGGCGGTTTCACCGGCCTGCTCCTCAGCTTCAACAACGCCTCGAACGGCTCCTTCGACCGCTTGCGGATCCAGGACAACGGCTCGGCGCCCTCCACGACACAGGCCTTCGTCCTGTCCTCCGGGCAATCGAACGTCAGCTTTCGGGACGCGCTGGTCACCGGCGGAGCGACCGGCCTCCTCGCGGCAGCCAGCAACGACTCGACGCTCCGTCTGGACCACCTCACGGTCGCCGACAACTCCGGCATTGGACTTCTCATCGGGCAGGAAACTGGCGGCTCGCTGGTCCTCGAGAACTCGATCCTCCATGGCAACGGAACCGACATTTTCCTGGATTCGGGCGCGCCTACCATCGCACCCGAAAACCTCGTCGGGATCGACCCAGTCTTTTCGAACCCCGCGGGGGGTGACTACACACTCACTGCCGGCTCGCCAGCCGAGGACGCCGGCAACACGGGCTCGCCTTTCATGGGTCTCTACGACCTCGCCCACGGCGCCCGCGTCGTCGGCCCGGAGACCGACCTCGGCGCCTACGAGCGCGGCGCCCTCTTCAACGACGGCTTCGAGAGCGGCAACACCGGCGTCTGGAGCTGGTAGCGGGCCGCCGCGGCGGCGCTACCCCTTCTTCGGCCCGCCGAGGAGCGAGCCGAGGATGCCGCCGCCCTGTTTCATCAGGTCGTCCATGACGCTGCCGTCGTGGTTGGCGTCGAGGACGGAGGAGAGGAGGTCACCGATCCCGCCGGCGCCGGAGGCTTGGGTGACGCTCGCCGGAGCCTGGGCGGCGGACTTCTGGAAGGCGCCGCCGAGGATGTCGGCGAGGCCGCCCTGGTCGAGGCCGCCGCTCTGCTTGTTCTGCTTGCCGAGCACCGCCATGACGATCGGCGCGAGCATGGCGAGCAGCTGCAGGATCTGCCCCGATTGCAGTCCCGTCGACTTGCCGAGCGAGGCCGCGACGTTCCCCTGCTTGCCGCCGAAGACGTGCCCGAGGATGGCGCCGCCCATGTCCATCATCCCGCCGCCACCGCTGCCGACCCCGGCCGAGCCGCCGCCGAGAAGTCCGCCGAGCATGCCGCCGATCTCGCTCAGCCCGCCGGCGCCGCCTGCGCTGCCGAAAAGCCCGCCGAGGCTGTCGAGAAGACTGCCGTCATGATCCCGTTCGAGCGCGCCGAGGATGCCGGCGGCGCCCTGCGGAGTCGCGCTGTTGCGGGCAAGGGCGCCCAGGAGCATCGGCATGGCCGCCGAGACCGCAGCCTGGGTCTGCCCCGGGGTGGCGCCGATCTGATTGGCGATCTGGCCGATGGTGTCCGCGTTGACGTGCTGCGACAGTTGATCGAAGAGCGATGACATCGGAGTCTCCCTAGTTTTCCGCCAGAACGATAACCGAGTCGCGCTCGGTGAAGCGCACCCGCTGCGATTTCGCCGGATTGGTCACGACGCCGTGGCCGCCGCTCCTGTCGGCCGGGGGTTGACGATAGCCGATGGCGATCTCGCCGCGGCGACGCGCCGCTTCGACCAGCGTGGCGAAGGTGAGCTCGCGATCCAGCCGGACATAGTGCTCGACCGGCTTGAGATAGAGCTCGCAGCCCTCGGGAT
>JAGOCP010000048.1:13897-15136 GCA_017998715.1 Thermoanaerobaculia bacterium
TGACGATAGCCGATGGCGATCTCGCCGCGGCGACGCGCCGCTTCGACCAGCGTGGCGAAGGTGAGCTCGCGATCCAGCCGGACATAGTGCTCGACCGGCTTGAGATAGAGCTCGCAGCCCTCGGGATCGAACAGATCGGTGAAGACGGCGTTCAAAGCCTTGTTCTCGGAGATCTGGGTGAGCAGCAGGCTCACCAGCTGGTCACCGATGATGAAGTCGTCGGCCCGGGTGATCTCGGCGAGCGCGCGGTTGCGCACATCCTGCATCTCCGAAACGATCGAGAACCGGCTGTCACTCTGCTCGCGGATGTCGCGCAGGTGGAGGAGGGTGACCAGACTCCGGGCGTCGGTGCGCTCGTCGTCGTCCGGATGCTCCGAAAGCAGGACGATGTGGTCGAAGGTCGGAATCTCCAGCCGATCGAGCGTCGCGCGATCGGTAGGATCGCCCTCGAACAGGTTGATACGGAGCTTCTCGGTCTGCGGGCAGGAGGCGCGCGCGGCCTCGATGGTCTCGGGATAGCTGCCGACGACTCGCGCCTGCGAGCCCGCAGCGACATAGACCTCGAGCTCCCGCAGAAGGAGCGGCGCCATCGAGTTCCAGCCCAGGATCAGGGTGTTCTCGGCCTGCTGGGGTTTCGGCTTGCCGAAGACGATCGCCTCGGCATCGACGGCTGCAGGGCCGGAGGAGGAAAGGTGGATGGTGTCGTCGTCCTGCGAAACCGCGATGATCCGGTCGCCAGCGCCGACGAGGCTGGCCATCGGCGGATTGAGCTGGATGGCCCCGTCCGCCCGCGCGAGCCCGAGGATCGAAGACTCTTCATAGAGTCCCAGGATCTCGCCGAAGGGCTTGCCGACGAGCGCCGGCTCCGCCTTGAAGTAGATTTCGTCGCCGCCGAAGTCCAGCAGCTCCTGGTAGACCACCGACAGGCCCGCCTGGCGCGAGGTCTGTACGGTCACCCGAGCCAGGAGATCGGGCACCAGCACGAGCTCCGCCTCGTTGTGCGCCGCGAGAGCGGCGACCGGCAGGTTCCGCGGTTCGCGGATCTCGGCGACGATGTGGTACGGCTCAGGCCGGCGACTCGGGCTGTTGGTGATCGCCAGCAGCGCCTTGATGGTCTGGATGTCGGATTCCGGCCCGACCGGCGGCAGCAGAATGATGCTGCGCGATCCCGGCAGGTTGACGATGGCGAGATCGTCCATGTCGGCCGGATTGCCGGAGCGGCAGATGACCCTGGTGGTC
>JAGOCP010000048.1:15236-16936 GCA_017998715.1 Thermoanaerobaculia bacterium
TAGCCGGAGTAGCCGGGGAAGACCTGCTGCCAGTTCGGATTGCCGAGCCGGCCGACGACGAGCTCGGAGAGCACGCGCCGGAAGTCGGTGGTGATGTCGAGGTCGGCGGCGTCGTAGAGCTGGTCGTTGGCGAGTCCGGGCCAGGCGCCGTAGAGGCCGCCGACCACCGGACCGCCCATTACCGTGATCACCCCGCCGTGCCCGTGGTCGGTGCCGGAGTCGTTGTTCTCGCGGAAACGGCGGCCGAATTCGGACATCACCGCGACCGTCGTCCGCCCGGCGAAGGCGCTCGGGCCGACGCCGTCGAGATCGGTGTAGAAGGCGGCGAGGGCCTGGGAGAGCTCGGCGATCTTGTTCCAGAAGAACTGGCCGGCGGCGGCGGTTCCCTGGCCGTTGTGGGTGTCCCAGCCGCCGAGATCGAGCGTCGCGGCGCGCAGTCCCATGTCGAGCTTGATGAGCTGGGCCGTCAGCTTCAGCGAATCGCCGAACGACCCGGTCGGGTAGACCGCGCCGTTGGCGGGAACGTAAGACGACAGCGTCGGCACGTTCTGCTCGATGAACCCGGAGGCGTCGAGCGAGACCAGGCCCTGGGCGTAGCGCGGATCGACGCCGCTGTGCAGCTCGAGGATGTTGCGCAGCGAGAGTTTCTGCGCGTCGCGCCAGGCGGAGGGGCCGGTGTTGAAAAGAAAGTCGTCGCGGTTGGCGAAGGCGACGACGTTGGTGTCGGCGAGCCAGGAGCTCTGGATGGTCGACGAGACCGCGATCCGCTGCACCATCGGTGTGTTGGCGGGCAGGTCCGGGCAGGTGAGGAAGTGCCTTGTGAGCCAGCCGTCGTTGCTGCCGCCGTTGCCCGGCGTGCCGAGCTCGATCTGCGCCTGGTTGTCGAAGTGGCTGCGGCTCGAGGTGTCGAGGCCGGCGGCATGCACGAAGGCGACCTTGCCGTCCTGGTAGAGGCCGTGCAGGTGGGTCGCCGCCGGGTGCAGACCGAACTGGTTGCCGGCCATCGTGCCGAGAGCGAGCGCGGCATTGGCGCCGCTCGCCGGGATCTTGAGCACCGGTCGCGCGGCCTCGTAGAGGGCGCGGTCCGGCCCGCCGGTCGGCATGACGAAGGAGAGGCCGTCCATGCCGCCGCGGAGGAACAGGACGATCAGCGTGTCGTGGTTCGGGATCGACAGCGGATCGGCGAAGACCAGGTTGGTGAAACGCGCGGAGGCGAGGTTGGCGATCGCCGCCGAACAACCCATCATGAAGCCGCGGCGTGTGGAGCGGTACATGTCGGGGTTCTCCTACTTCAAGAGGAATTCGGGCGTCATGAACATGAGGCCGACCAGGGCGCGGAGTCGGGCGCGCACGGCCGTCGGAGTCGAAGACGAACCGTCCAGGAGCAACGCCTGCGTCGGACTGTTGCCCTGCGCCATGAAATCGACGAGCTCGTCGCGCTGCGCCGCCTCGAGAGCTCTGCCGAAGATTCTGCCGATCCAGAAGTCGACCAGCTGCTCCGAAGTCGCCTGGTGGGGAAGGGCGGGGAAGGCGGCGTAGGTCTGGCCCAGGACGTCGAGCCGGAAGTCGTCGGTCGCACTGGTGCCATCGATGTCCTGGTCGATGAGCCAGCTGCCGAGCCGCCAGCACTGCAGACGGGTGTTGGTGCCCGACCAGAAATCCTCCTGGTCGCCGAAGCCATCGGGGGGGACGCGCGCGAA
>JAGOCP010000299.1 GCA_017998715.1 Thermoanaerobaculia bacterium
ACCTCGGGGGTGCGCGAGATGCCGTTCTCGGCGCCGAAGTCGAGGGCGAAGGCGCGCAGCAGGCCGGCTAGCGCCGCTGGGTCATCCACTTCAGCCAGAGCGAGCGCGGCGCTCATCCGCACCGGCGGAGCCTCGTCGGCGAGGAGCTTCTCGAGCAGCGCGACCGCATTCTCCGGTTTCGCCGCGGCGATCGCCTCCGCCGCCTGCCAGCGCAGCTGGGCGGTTGCGCCCTTTCGCGCGTCGACCTTGCCGAGGTAACGGCTGCGCTCGCCGGCGGCGAAGTTGCCGACCAGCTGGACGGCCTTCTGGATCTGCTGCACGGCAGTCAGTGCGCCGATGCCGCCGCTCATGAGGATGCCCGCCGCGGCTTGCAGGAAGGGCGAGATCGCCCGCCAGATCGAGCGGAAGCCGCGGTGATCGAGGCTCCAGTCCTCCTTGGCGAGCGCCGCCTCGACCTGCGGCAGTTGGGCGAGATCGCCGAGCTCGAGGAGAGCCACCCGCGTCCAGGCGACGAGCCAGTCGTTGCCCGGTCCCTCGGCGAGGGCGCGGGCGAGCGCGCCCCGCGACTTCTCGCCGCCCAACTCGACGAGGTCCCGCACCACCTGGGCGCGAAGGTCCGCCTTCTTCGTGTCGGTCGAGCGCCGCTGGGTGATGACGTCGACCGCCCAGTCGAACGCGGCCGCATCGCCGGTCTCGTAGAGCGCCTGCGCGGCACGCAACTGCTCCTCCGGATCGGAGTCGTCGAGCTCCTGGCGAAGCTGCTTCTTGGCCGCTTCATCGCCAAAGCCGACGGCAAGCGCGCGCAGGGCGGTCTGCTTCGTGTCGGGGTCCTGGCGCCACTTGGCGAGCCGCCGAAGGGGCTCGACGGCGCGTGGATCCCGCGACCGCCCGAGACCGGCGGCGGCGCCGCGGTAATAGCGCTCATTGGACTTTCCCTGACTGTAACCCATGAGCTGCTGCAGGGCGGCAGCGGCGCGTTCGGCCGACAATCCGCCTCTGCCGATGAGAAAGCCGAGGCCGGCGAGGGCGGCATTCCTCACCTGGATCGTGCCCGGCTGCGGATCGCCCTTCTTGACCTTCTTTCCCGCTTCGTCAGGTTCCAGGCTCTGTAGGCCGAAGGCTGCCCCGCCGATGGGCGCCTCGGTGATCGACTCGGCTTCGGCGAGCATCCAGAGGAGGAGGGTCTCGGCGCGCCCGGGCCCGAGCCCGAGGATCCCCTGCAGGCAAGCCTCCGGCACCCAGGCCTGCGGCAGAAAGGCGAGGCATTGGACGTAGAAACGCGCGGCGGCGTTCGGATCTCCCAGTTGCTCGAGTGCGGCGGCCGCTTCGATCCCGCGCACCCAAGGGTCGGTCAGCGCTTCCTGCATCTCGCGCTGCATCTGGTCGCCGGACATTGCCTGCACTTGCGGCATGACGCCGACCGCCGCGCCGAGCATCGCGCCCGGCCCCATCAGCTTTTTCGCGGCCTCCTGCTGCCGCTTCATGGTGTCGCTGCCCATCACGCCGCTCACGCCGGCGAGCATCAGCCCCATGGTGTTCGTCTGGCCCTTGAGTGCGCCACGCAGCTGGGCGAGGGCGCGTTCGCGAAGCTCCTCCGGCACGAGCGCCGCGCCTTCCCCCGCCAGGAAGCTCGCGACCACCGGATTCCTGGTCTCCTTGAGCGCTCGCGCTTCCAGAAGGTCGGCCAGAGGATCGGCGGCCGGGTCCGGCTGCGCGCCGGCGGACGCCACCGGCAGCGAGGTGCAGAGAATCGACAGGGCCAGGGACGAGGCCAGGACGCGACGCATGGGGATCTCCTCGCAACCCTACGTGAAAACAGGCCGGATTTCGGCTCAATGTTAGAGTTTTCGGCCCTATGACTCCCCTCGATCCCTCCACCTTCCCCCTCGCCCTACAGGATCTCGCGGTCAAGGTCCGCGACGGCGTCCGCCTTTCTGCCGCGGATGCGCTGCTCTGCTTCGAGACGCCGCATGTCGTCGCGCTGGGCCGGCTGGCGAACGCGGTGCGCCGCCGCATGCACGGCGACACGGTGTTCTACAACCTCAACCGGCACATCAATCCGACGAACGTCTGCGTCTATACCTACAACTGCAAGTTCTGCAGCTTCGCGGCGATGAAGGACGAGCCGCACGCCTGGCAGATGTCGCACGAGGAGATCTACCGCCAGGCGGGCGAGCAGGGGGGCAACGACGTCACCGAGTTCCACATCGTCGGCGGGCTCCATCCCGATCTCGACATGGCCTGGTACGAGGAGATGCTGCGCGGGCTGAAGGAGCGCTTTCCCAAGGCTCATCTGAAGGCGTTCACGGCGATCGAGATCGGCTGGTTCGCCAAACGCGAGAAGCTCTCGATCGAGGAGGTTCTGCGGCGGTTGACCGCGGCCGGTCTGGGTTCGCTACCGGGCGGCGGCGCCGAGATCTTCCATCCGGAGGTGCGCGAGATCATCTGCGACGGGAAACTCGACGCCGACGAGTGGATCGAAGTGCACCGGATCGCCCACCGCATGGGCATCAAGAGCAACTGCACGATGTTGTACGGACACGTGGAGAAGAACGCGCACAAAGTCGACCACTTGATGCGTCTGCGCGAGCTCCAGGACGAGCACGGCGGCTTCAACGCCTTCATCCCGCTCGCCTACCATCCGGAAAACAACTACCTGGGGCTCAAGTACCACACGACCGGCCTCGACGACCTGCGCCATATCGCCACGGCACGGCTCGTGCTAGATAACATCCCGCACATCAAGGCCTACTGGGTGATGGTGACGCCCAAGTTGGCCCAAGTCGCTCTCTCCTTTGGGGCGGACGACCTCGACGGCACTGTGGTCAGGGAGACGATCTACCACATGGCGGGTGCCGAAACGGCGCAGATGATGCCGACGAGTGAGCTCGAGCGGGTCGTCCGTGCGGCCGGTTTCACACCGGTCGAGCGCGATACCCTTTATAATCAGATAGAACGGGCGAATTGACCCGTCGGGGGAGGCCTCTCCCGGATCTCCGCCCACCCCGGAAACCCGTCACACCGGGGTGGACGACGAACCGGCGAGAGAGGTACCTCCCGCATCTGCAATGGAAAGGAATGGCGAATGTCCGAGAGACTCATGAGCTTTGAGCAGGGTTCGCAGTCGGCTGGCCAGGGTCCTTCTCCGCGCCGCAGCGTGGCGCGGACTTCGATGGTCCTTTGCGCTCTGATCCTCGCGGCGGCGTTCGCCCCCGCGCAAGCCGCGATCCAGCTCAGCGACGGACTGCCGTTCAGCGACGTCAGCCTGAGCACCACCCTGCCCCAGTTCAGCCCGGATGGCCAGTACGTGGTCTACCGGCAGGATGCGGTGACCGACGGCGCTTTCGATCTGTGGAGTGCCCGGGTCGACGGCAGCGGCGCCCCCGTTCTCCTCTCGCAGCCGCTGCTCGCGACGCAGGGCCAGTTCATGTTCTTCGCGATCAGCCCCGACAGCGAGCGCGTCGTCTACGCGGTCGACCAGGACACGACGGGCAAGACCGAGCTCTACAGTGTCCGCATCGACGGCGTCGGGGCGGTGACCAAGCTCAACCTCACCCTGGCCAGCGACCGCGACGTCATCGCCTTTCGTATCTCTCCTACCAGCGACCGCGTCATCTACTCCGCCGACGCGCAGGACTGGACGGATTACGGTCTCTTCAGCGTCCCGATCACCGGTCCCGGTAACGCCTCCGTCCAGCTCAATCCGGACCTGAGCTCCGACTCCGATGTCGATGGTTTCCAGATCAGCCCGGACGGCGACACGGTGATCTACCGCCGGGGACGCAACGCGACGGATGTGTGGAATCTCTACAGCGTCGCGTCGAACGGCGGCGAAGCGGTGCTGATCAACGGTGCGCTGCCCCCTGGGGCGAAGGTCTGGAACTACTTTCTGATCACCCCGGACAGCAACCGGGTCGTCTATCTGGCCGACTCGACGATTTCCGGCACATTCGACCTCTTCAGTGTTTCGCTCAGCGGCGGCGGTCCGGTGAAACTCTCCACCGGCGTGTCGGCGGGCTTCTCGATCGATCCGTCCTTTCTGATCAGCCCCGACGGCGCGCGGGTCGTCTTCCGTGGCGCGACGGTCGCGGCCCAGGCCTACCAGCTCTTCAGCGTCCCGGTCACCGGCGGCACCGTCGTGCGACTGAACGGCGCACTGCAGACGGGCGAGGATGTCGAGGCCGCCTTCGCGATCAGCGCCGACAGCTCCAAGGTGGTGTATCGCTCGGACGAAGATGTCAACGATGTCGTCGAGGTCTATAGCGTGCCTGTCGCCGGTGGGACGCCCACCCGGCTCAACCCGTCGTTCGCGCTGCCGGTCCCCACGGCCCTCGACGTGCTCGATTTCGCAATCAGTCCCGACAGCACCCGGGTGGTCTATCGCGCGGATCAGAATGTCGACACGCTGAACGAGCTCTTCAGCGTGCCGATCGGCGGCGGGACCTCCACCAAGCTCAACCGGTCGCTCGCTTCCGGCGGCGATGTGCAGAACTTTCGCA
>JAGOCP010000300.1 GCA_017998715.1 Thermoanaerobaculia bacterium
GGGTCGATACGTAAGGCAAAGGACCAGTAAAGGAAGTCGATGGCGATGCATGCTCGGCGAGTTCGCGGCACAAATTGCGCCTCCGGCGCGGGGCGCGACGACGGAAAACGGTGGTCGCTTCGCCCCCGGGATCGGCTGGTAGACTCGACGTCGATTCGATGGGATTCCCTTACTGGAGCTTTTCTTGAGACTTTCCAAGTCTGCCGCCGAGGGTGCGTCGAAGCTGGTGCCAATGTCGGAGGCGGTGCGCCGCTTCGTCGACGACGGCGCGGTCGTGGTCATCGAGGGCTTCACTCATCTGATCTCGTTCGCTGCGGCGCACGAGATCATCCGCCAGAAGAAGCGAGATCTCACGCTCTGTCGCCTGACCCCCGACCTGATCTACGAGCAGATGATCGCCGCCGGCTGCGCGCGGAAGCTGGTCTTCTCGTGGGCCGGCAACCCCGGCGCGGGACCGCTCTATGCGCTACGGCGGGCGGTCGAGCAAGGGCTTCCCCATCCGCTCGAGCTCGAGGAGTATTCGCACTTCGGCATGGTGGCGCGCTTCCAGGCCGGCGCCGCGCGGCTGCCGTTCCTGCCGCTGCGCACCTTCACCGGCAGCGACCTGCCGAACGTGAACGAGCGCATCCGCGAGATCGAGTGCCCTTACACCGGAGAGCGCCTGGCGACGGTGCCGGCGCTCAACCCCGACGTCGCGATCATCCACGTGCAGCGCGCCGATCGTTCGGGCAACTGCCAGGTCTGGGGGCTCCTCGGCGTGCAGAAGGAGGCGGCGTTCGCTGCCGAGAAGGTGATCGTCGTCGCCGAGGAGATCGTCGACGAGGCCGTCATCCGCGCCGACCCCAACCGCACGCTCCTCCCCGGCTTCATCGTCTCCGCGGTGGTCCACGAACCCTGGGGCTGCCACCCATCGTTCGCCCAGGGTTACTACGACCGCGACAACGACTACTACGTCGCCTGGCGGGAGATCTCGCAGGAGGCGGCGAAGCTCGACGCCTGGCTCGACGAGTGGGTCTTCGGGGTGGCGGATCGGGCCGAGTACGTGCGCAGGATGGGCGAACGGCTCACCCGGCTCACCGCCCGCGAACAGCTTTCGGCGCCTGTGAACTATGGCTACTGAGCCCGGATACACACCTTCGGAGCTGATGGTCTCGGCGGCGGCGCGCGAGCTGCGCGACGGCGAGGTGGTCTTCGTCGGCATCGGCCTGCCGAATCTCGCCTGCAATCTCGCCCGCCGGCTGCACGCGCCGAATCTGGTGCTGATCTACGAGTCGGGCGCCGTCGGCGCGGTCCCCGAGCGCATCCCGGTGTCGATCGGCGATCCGGCCCTGGTCACCAACTCGATCGCTGTCGCGTCGATGTCGGAGATCTTCTACAACTACCTCCAGGGCGGCAAGATCGACGTCGGCTTCCTGCAGGGGGCGCAGATCGACCGCTGGGGCAACCTCAACACGACGGTGATCGGCGACTACGCACACCCGAAGGTGCGTCTGCCGGGCAGCGGCGGCGCCTGCGAGATCGCCATCAACGCGAATCGTGTTCTCTGCATCGCCGCACAGTCGAAGAAGAGCTTCCCGGCGAAGATCGACTTCGTCACCAGCCCCGGGCACCTGGGAGGAGCTGGCGAACGCGAGCGGCTCGGCATGCGCGGCGCCGGCCCTCAACGCGTCATCACCGACCTCGCGCTCTACGACTTCGAAGGCGGCGAGATGCGCGTCGTGAGCCTCCACCCCGGCATCACCCTCGAGCGCGTGCGCGAGAACCTCGGCTGGGAGCCCCATGTCGCCCCCGACCTCGCTACCACCCCCCCACCCTCCGCCGAAGAGCTCCACCTCCTCCGCCACGACCTCGACCCGAAGCGGCTGTATCTGTAGGCGGAGGTGCGGAGTGATGGCGGGAGGCGGCGCGACCCAGCGTAGAATGCGGCCATGAAAGTCCTCAGCGCCGAAGTGGTAGATGGCCGGCTGGAGCTGCCCGCGGGCGCGGCGAAAGAGGGCGCGACGCTGGTGGTGCTTGTGCCGGACGGCGAGGAAGAGGGATTTCGCCTCTCCGCGGAGGAGCAAGAACGGCTTCGCATCTCGATCGCTCAGGCCGATAGCGGCGACCTTTTCGACGGACTGGCGCTCCTCGACGAGCTCAAGCGCTGAAGCGTGGCACTCGGCATTCGCGTCACTTCCGATGCGAGGAAGCAGATCCGCGAGGCCAACGACTGGTGGCTCGAGAACCGGCGGTCGGCCCCGGATCTGGTCCGTACCGAGTTGGAGCGGGCGTTCCTCCTGATCAGCTCGCAGCCTGACGTCGGATCTCCGGCCTTGGATCCCGGGCTGGAGTCTGTGCGGCGCGTCCACCTCTACCGCATCCGGCACTTCCTCTACTACCGCGTGGCCGGGGACGGAACAATTCAGATCGTCGCTCTTTGGCACACGAGTCGTGGATCTACGGCTCAGCTCTAGCCGCAAGCTCTGCTGTCTCCCGCCGTTCCAACCGAAGCGACGTCGGCAAACGCCGCATTGTCCGGCCTCGTAGGAACTGAGGAGACCGAGGCTCCTAGCGAAGAAATGAAAAAAGATCGGCAAAGGAACGACCCCGCGGCACGATTGGGATGGCCGCTCGTTGCGGTGGCCACGCTGGGACTGTCACTCACCGGTTGCGCTTCGAGCCTGCCGAAGGTCGGCTATGCAGCGCAGGCTGCCGACCATTTTTCCCCCTTTCGAAGCATCGATCCGGAGAATACGGATTTCTCCGATCTCGAGAGCCTCGAGCGAGCGCTCGCAGGGGTCGAGGTCGTTCTTCTTGGCGAGGCCATACACGGATCTGACACGGGTGTTTCCGCTCGCGCGCGGTTGGTCAAGTTCCTCCACGCCAGGATGGGCTTCAGCATCCTTGCCTACGAGGCCTCCTTCTACGGCACCGCGCGGGCCTGGGAGGATGCGCAGGTTGCTGCCGATCCAGCGACCGTACTCGCGAACGGAGTCCATCCCGGTTGGTCGAAGCGGCATGGCGCGCCGCTCTTTCGCTATCTCGCCGCCCAGATGAAGAGCGCTACGCCCTTGCGGCTTGCCGGCGTGGATCCGGCTTTCAGAAACGGTGGGAGCCACGAGAAGACGCTGCGATTCGAGGCGGAAGCCATGACCTATCTGGCGTCCAGGAACTGCGACTCACTCTGGACAACCGCGGTCCGGAGCTCCCTCATCGAGCTCGCGGATGCCGACCTGGAGGCCACCGCTGGAGAGATGGCCCAGAGGGACGCGCTGCTCGCCGCGCTCCGGCGCTCAATCGAGTGTCTGGCTGACTCGCCGGGGTGGCCGATGGGTCCACAGGACGAGTTCTGGCAGCAGGTCTTCGCTCATGTCGATGCGCTGGCGCGCTCCGACTGGGGAGACCCCGCCGATCCCGGGCTTCGGCTGATCCGCGATCGCGCGATGGCCGACAACGTCGTGTGGCTGCGGGCACACCATCCCGGGGAGAAGATCATCGTCTGGGCGGCCAATCTGCACAACGCGCGGACACTCGCCGAAGTCCGGGACGGCGACGAGCTCGCCAACCCGGGCGAGCGCCCGATGGGTCAGTACCTTGCCGAGCTCCTGGGGGATCGCCTCTTCTCCCTGATGACGACCTCGGGCGAGTACGTGTGGAGGAACGGCGAACGCGAGGATTGCGTACCGGCCGATCGCCGCGACGTCCTCGAAGCCGAGCTCCAGAGTCGAGGCCTTCCCGCCGGGTGGGTGAATCTCCGCACATGGAGGGCCGCTGCCGGGAATCCGGGCGATTTCGTCACGCTGGCCTTCGGATTGTTGCCCCGCAGGGCCCCCTGGGGTGAAGTCGCCGACGGCATTCTCTACCTGCCGGTGCTGGACTCCGCGCCCACGCCTCCCCGCTCCTGACTGCCGCCCGGCAGTGTAGCCTTGGCCCTTCTCGCTGGCGCTTGGGTCCGCTATCTTCCGTGGACGAAGCAGGTTCTCCACGAATGACGCATTCGGCTTCTCGGAAAGGCAGTTGAAATGTCCAGGTACCTCCCGGCCTCCGCGGCGTTCGCGCTACTGCTGCTCGCTATCTGTGCCGCTCCCCTCGCCGCCTCGTCGACGCAGTTGAGCGCCGGGCATCCGTTCAGCGACATCAGTTTCTCGACCACGATGCCGCAGTTCAGCCCGAACGGGCTGTTCGCGGTCTATCGCCAGGACGCGGAGATCGACGGCGCGGTCGAGCTGTGGAGCGTGCGGCTGAACGGCAGCGCTCCGGTGCGCCTCTCTGACGCCCTGACGCCGGCACAGGGGCAGTTTCTGCTCTTCGCCATCTCGCCGGACAGCACGCGAGTCGTCTATGCCGTCGACCAGGATCTGCCGGGCAAGACCGAGCTCTATTCGGTGCCGATCGCCGGCGGGGCGATCACCAAGCTCAATCTCACTCTGGCCGACGACCGGGACGTCATCGGCTTTCGCATCTCCCCGACCAGCAACCGTGTCTTCTACTACGCCGACGCCGCGGTCTGGAC
>JAGOCP010000049.1 GCA_017998715.1 Thermoanaerobaculia bacterium
GCAGCGCTTCGCGCCCAGGAAGATCCCACCGAAGCCGACCCGGCCGCTGCCGTCGTGCTTACCGGCTCCGGCACCGGGAGCCTTGAGGTGAGCGGCGCCGCGACGCCGCTCGCTTTCGGCACGACCGCCTCTGGACTGTTGGTCGAGCTCGAGCCGATCGTCCAGCGGCTGGGCGGCCGTCTCGACGTCGGTCCGCTCCGCCAGAGCTACAGCCTGGCGATCGGTGAGAGTCAGCTCGTTCTCGTGCCGGGGAGTCCCGCGCTCACCTCCGGGACCGAGATTCAGGCGCTCGCCCAGGCGCCGTACATCGTCGACGGCCGGCTGCTGGTGCCGCTCGAGCTGCTCGAGCGGAGCTACGGCGCCCAACTCGGCGTCTCCTTCACCTGGGATGACGCGCGGAGCGTGCTCGCGGTCGTGCGGCCGCCACAGCGCGAGCTGCCGGTCGAGGTCGGCCTGGTCCACCTCCAGGGCGTGACCACCGTCGTGCTGCAGTTCCCCGATGCGCCGCGCTACCGCGTCGTGCGTAGCGCCGGAGTCTACGAAGTGGTGCTGGTCGGCGACCGGGTCGTGCCGCCGCCCCCCGGCCCGAGGGTGGACGATCCCTGGGTGCGCAGCATCGAGATCACGCCGGAGCGCATCCGCCTCGAGCTCGCCGCCGACTGCGCGGCGGAGTCCTACACGTTGAAGTCCCCCTTCCGCCTGGTCTTCGACGTCTTCAAGGAGACGCCGGCCACCGCACCCACGGCGCCGGTTCTGCCGCGTGACTCGGCGCGCCGCACCATCCGCACGGTGGTCATCGACCCCGGGCACGGCGGCAAGGAGACCGGTGCGATCGGCCCGGCGGGGAGCGCCGAGAAGGAGCTCACCCTGCTGATCGCCAAGACGCTCTCGGCACGGCTCGAGCAGGCGCTCGCCCTGCGCACGGTGCTCACCCGCAGCGACGACGTCGACCTCGCGCTCGACGACCGCTCGGCGCTCGCCAACCAGAACAAGGCGGACCTGTTTCTCTCGATCCACCTCAACTCGAGCGTCGGCAGGAGCGCGGTCGGCGCCGAAACCTATTTCCTCTCGCTGCAGGCGAGCGATCAGCGGGCTGCAGACGCCGCGGCGGTGGAGAACTACGTCGGCGCCGCGGCGGCCCCCGCCGGCAGTGACGACTTCGAGCTCCAGCTGCTGCTGTGGGATCTCGCGCAGAGTCAGCACCTCGCGGCGTCGCAACGCCTGGCGACGATGATCCAGGAGGAGCTCAACCGCGACCTCGATCTCAGAGACCGCGGCGTCAAGCAGGCGCCGTTCCGCGTGCTGATGGGCGCCGCCATGCCGGCAGTTCTGGTCGAGCTCGGCTTCATCAGCACCAAGGACGAAGAGCAGCGCCTGCGCAGCCCCGAGTACCGCGCGCAGTTGGTGGAGACGCTGGTGCGGGCAATCGGGCGGTTCAAGCTCGAGTACGAGACCGGCAGCGTCGCGCCGGCGGGCCCGCCGTGAAGCGCGGCTGGGCCGCCTGGGCGGTTGGACTCGCTTGCCTGGTTCTCCTCGCCGCCGGGCTCTGGATGTTCGCCTCGCGCCGGCCGGCGCCGCCGGCAGCCTCTGCAGAGGCTGCTCCCGGAGCGGCGCCGAGCGCCACTCCTGCGCCGCCGCCGAGTACGGAGGCACGCGCCGTCGAGGAGACCTGGACGGCCCGCCTGTACTTCCCGTCGGCGAACGACCTGCTGATGCCGCAGGAGGCAGCGGTGGTGAGCGCGGGCGGCGCTCGCGCGCGGGCGACAGGGGTCGTGGCGGCGCTCTTCGCCGTGGCGCCGGTGGCGCCGCGGGTGGCCGTGTTCCCACCCGAGGTCAAGCTCGGCAAGCTCCTGCTGCTCGAAGACGGCACGGTGATCGTCGACCTGCGCAGCGAGCCGCCCGCCGAGCCGCCGCCGTCGGGATCGACCGTCGAGCAGCTGCGCATCTACGCCGTCGTCCACACCATCCTGCGCAACGTCGACGAGGCGAAACGGGTCGTGCTGCTGTGGAATGGCGTGCAGCGCCCGACGCTCGCCGGGCATGTCGACACCGGCAGGCCCTTGCGCCTGCGCGCCGACCTCGAGGCCTCGTGAGCGACCCGCGGCCGATCGGCGTCTTCGACTCGGGCGTCGGCGGGCTGACCGTCGCCGCCGCCTTGTCGCGGCGCCTGCCGCGCGAGCGCCTGCTCTACCTGGGCGACACCGCTCGCCTGCCGTACGGCACGAAGTCGGCGGCGACGGTGCGCCGCTACACCCAGGTCAATCTCGACTTTCTCGAGCGTCGCGGCGTCAAGGCGGTGGTGGTCGCCTGCAACACCGCCTCCGCCCTGGGCCTCGAGGGCCTCGCGGCGAACGTACCGGTGTGGGGCGTCATCGAGCCGGGGGCCGACCGCGCCGCGGCCGCCACCCGCAATGGCCGGGTCGGCGTCATCGCTACCGAGTCGACGGTGAGCTCGGGCGCCTACGCCGACGCTCTGCGCCGGCTCGTGCCGGAGCTCGGCATCTGGTCGCAGGCCTGCCCGCTCCTGGTGCCGCTCATCGAAGAAGGCTGGCTCGACGACCCGGTGACCGCCGAGGTCGCCTGGCGCTACCTCGAGCCGCTGCTCGCGCACGACATCGACACTCTGGTGCTGGGCTGCACCCACTATCCGCTCATCGCGCCGCTGATCGCGCGCCTCGCCGGCGAGCGTGTGGCTCTGGTCGATTCGGCGGCCGCGGTCTCCGACCAGGTGGCGACCGAGCTCGCCCATCGCGGTCTGTTGGCGGTCGCCCGGCAACCGGACTCTGCCGCCGCCCCTGCCGCCGACTCCGCGGACGCCGGCAGCGCTGGCGATCATTTCTGCGTGACCGACTCTTCGCAGCGCTTCGAACGCATCGCAGGCGCCTTTCTCGGTCGCAAGGTCGCGCTCGAGCTGGTCGACATCGGCAATTCCGCCGCAGGGTCCGGGCAGGTCGCCCCGGAGAGGAGCTGAATCTTGAGCAGCGAAACGTCGCAAGGGGCCCCGCCGCGGGTCGACGGACGGGCGGCGAACGCGCTGCGGCCGGTCACCATCGAGATCGATCCACTGAAGTTCGCCGAAGGTTCGGTGCTGATCTCCGCCGGCGACACCCGCGTGCTGGTCGCAGCTTCGGTGGAGAAGCGGGTGCCGGGCTTTCTCGCCGGCTCCGGCAAGGGCTGGCTGACGGCCGAGTACGCCATGCTGCCGCGGGCGACCATGACGCGCACGGCGCGCGAGGTCTCCCAGGGCAGGCCCTCGGGCCGTACGGCCGAGATCCAGCGCCTCATCGGGCGGAGCCTGCGCGCCGCCGTCGACCTGTCGCTCCTCGGCGAGCGCACGCTGATCATCGACTGCGACGTGCTGCAGGCCGACGCCGGCACGCGCACAGCGGCGATCACTGGCGCCTGGGTGGCCGCGGTCGGCGCGCTGGCGCGGATCTTCGTCGCCGGCGACCTCGTGGCGTGGCCGGTGGTGTCGCAGGTCGCCGCGGTTTCGGTGGGTCTGCTGGGCAGCACGCCGCTGCTCGACCTCGACTTCCGCGAGGACCAGCGCGCCGAGGTCGATATGAATGTCGTCGCCACCGCCGACGGCCGGCTGGTCGAGGTGCAGGGGACCGGCGAGCAGCGCAGCTTCACCCGCGCCGAGCTCGACCGCCTGTTGGATCTCGCCCAGGCCGGGATCGCCGAGCTCGCGACGCTGCAGGTGCGGGCGCTCGGCGATCAGCTCAAGCTGGTCGAAGAGCTGCGCGGCAAGAAGCGCGGCAACGCCCCGGCGCGCAGCGAACGCGGGTTGTACTGAGCGATCGGATCAGTTCACGGTACCGCGGAGCGGAGTCGATTCAGTTCACGTTGCCGCGCAGCGGAGTCGATTCAGTTCACGGTGCCGCGTAGCGGAGTCGATTCAGTTCACGGTGCCGCGCAGCGGCACCTCGAGCCTTGGCAGCGCCGTACTGGTGGTCTCGATCGTGACGGTGGCGTCGGTGCGACCCTTGGGCATCTTGCCGGTGAGCGTCAGCTTGATCTCCCAGCGGCGGCCGGCTTCGATCACTTTGACTTTCGACTCGACGCCGGGCACCGAGGCGGTCACGCCAGAGATCTCGATCGGCGTCTCGCCGAAGTTGACCAACACCAGACTGAGATCCTGACTGGCGGCGGTCAAATCGAGGTCGGCGAAGTCGGCCACCTGCGGCGTCACCGAGAGCAGCGGGCGCACGAAGCCGGTGATCGCCAGACGAAGCTCCTTTTGCTTCGGGTGGTTGGTCTCGACGACCAGGAAGTCGCGCAGGGCGCCGATTTCGGCGTCGGAGTGAATCGTCGTCTCGACGATCCACTGGCTGGGCGTCGGAATTTCGGGACGTCGCTCCTCGGCCGTCGCCAGGCGGAAGGTCGCATCGATGAACTTGTACGGCGACTTGACCGCCAGGATCTTGAGGTCGGGGAAGTTGTCGGTCCACAGCCACTGTTTCACCGTGGTGGCCGCCTGATTCTGCACGAAGACGAAGCGGGCATAGCCGGGATTCGCAACGATCTGGGGCTCGACCTTCGCCTTGATGGTCAGCGTGACGCGCGGCTGCACCGGGTCGTTCGACAGCACGGTGATCGTCTTGGCGATCGGGCCGGCGAAGTCGACGGTGTCGATCTCGGCGTGGATCTTGCCCACGCCCCCGGGCGGAATCCTGGCGTCGAAGCTAGCCACGGTGCAGCCGCAGGTCGGATGCACGTCCGAGAGCACCAACTCGACCTGGCCGTCGTTGCGGATCGCGAAGTCCACCTTCACCTTCTCGCCTTTGGCGACCTTGCCGACGTCCTGGATGGCTTCGACGGGCACGAGCTTCGGCGCCGGCGCAGGTGCTGCCGCGGGCGGTGTCGCCGCGGCCGGCGCGGCCGCTGGGGGCGCCTGCTGGCCGCGGGCCAAGCCCGCGAGCGAACTCAAAAGGAGGCCCGAAAGGGCCACGGTAGCGATTCGCTTCGACATGCCTAACTCCTCTTCTGCAATGGGCTTAACTGCGATCAACCGGCCCGGGATCGGATGTTATACTGCGCCCGCCCTTCGGGGTCGAACACCTCTCGAGCCCCCTCTGCGACCCCGTTGACTCCTCGTCCGTTGCGCATCCACCTGGTCGCCATCGGCGGTACCGGAATGGCACCCCTCGCCTGTCTGCTGCAAGCGCAGGGCCATTTCGTGACCGGTTCGGACGGGCCGCTCTATCCGCCGATGAGCCAACTGCTCGAGGCTGCCGGGATCCGGCCCTGGGAGGGCTACGCGGCGGCCCACCTCGACCCGGCGCCCGACATCGTGGTCGTCGGCAACGCCGTCCGCCGCGACAACCCGGAGGCGGTCGAGGCCGAGCGGCTGGGGCTCGCGCGGCTGTCGATGCCCGAGGCGCTGGCGCGATTCTTCCTCGCCGATCGCCGGCCGCTGGTGGTGGCCGGCACGCACGGCAAGACGACGACCAGCGCCATGGCCGCCTCGGTCTGGTCGGAGTGCGGGCGTGATCCGGGCTTTCTCATCGGCGGCGTGCCGCTCGATCTCGGGACGAGCTTTCGCCTCGGCAGCGGTCCTCGTTTCGTCATCGAGGGCGACGAGTACAACGCCGCCTACTTCGATCGCGGCGCCAAGTTCCTGCACTATCGGCCCGAGACCCTGATCCTGACCTCGGTCGAGTACGACCACGCCGATCTCTATCCGAGCCCGGCGGCGTTGCTCGAGGCCTATGCCCGCCTCATCGCGCTGGTTCCGGAGTCGGGCCTCATCGTCGCCTGCGGCGACAGCGCCGAAGTGCGCGCGCTGGCGGCGGCGGCGCGGTCGCCGGTCGTCTTCTACGGCGAGCAGGAGTCCAACGCTGTCCGCCTGCTCGGAGAGCCGGCGGCCGACAGCGCCGGAATCCGCTTCCGCCTGCGCGACGAGAGCGGCGAAGAGGTCGAGGTGGCGATGCCGCTGTGGGGCGTCCACAACGCGGTCAATGCCCTGTCGGTCTGGGCGGCGGCGCGGCGCGACGGCCTGGCGACGGGCGAGGTCGCCACGGCGCTCGCCCGGTTCCGCGGCGTCAAGCGGCGCCAGGAGCTGCTCGCCGACCACCACGGCATCGTCGTGATCGACGACTTTGCGCATCACCCGACAGCGGTCGAAAAGACCCTCGCCAGCATGCGCATGCGCTTTCCCGGCAGACGGCTCCTCGCCTGCTTCGAGCCGCGCAGCCTCACTGCCGGGAGGGCCTTCCTGCTCGCCGGCTATGCGCGCGCCTTCGCGCTCGCCGATCGCGCCTATTTCGCGCCGATCTTCCATCGTGACCGGCTGGCTCCGGAGGATCGGCTCGATCTCGCAGCGCTCGCCGCGGGGCTCTCCGGCGCCGGCACTCCCTGCGTGCTGGCCGAGGACCTCGAGTCGCTAGAAGTGCGCATTCTCGCCGAGGCTCTGCCCGGAGACGTCGTGCTGACGATGTCTTCGGGGTCGTTCGGCGGCCTGCCGCGCCGTCTCGCCGACGCCGTCTCTGCCTTCGGCTGATGCCGCCGGGCAGTGCACGACGCGCCGCGTCGGCGCCCGCGTTGTCGCGCGGCGCCGCCTTTGCTACCATCCACGGGAGCTTTCGCGCCCAATGAGCTATCCCGGAGATCCGGCCCTCGCTTCCGATGTGAAGCAGCGCATTCTGACCACCTTCCAGCAGACGCTGGAGCTGGCCAGCAAGGGGAGTCGCCAGGAGGCGCTGCTGGGCTGCGACTTCATCCTTCGCCTCGATTCCCAGTTCGGACCCGCCCGAACGCTGCAGCAGCTCGTGCAGGCCGGCAGGAGCGGCCCCCAGCTCGCGGCGCTGTTCGGCGGTGGCGAAGTCGCGCCGCCGCCGCCGGTGCCAGCCCCCGTCGCGGAGCCGCTGTTCGAGGACCTCTCGCTCGACCTGCCTGACGACTTCCCCGCCGCTGGGGGCTCGTCGGCAGGCTCTCTCGCCGACCGTTTCACGCGCCTGTTGGCCGAGCGCCGTTTCGGCGAGCTCGTCGCGGCGGCGGAGCAGGAGAGTTTCGCGGTGGCTGGCGACGCCCGGGCCGCGGCGCTCGTCGAACAGGCGCGGGCGCGCCTCGAAGCCGCACCCTACGTCCAGACGTTCATCGATTCGGCGCGCCAGGCGAAAGCGAACGGCGATACCGCCGAGACCGAGCGGCTGATGCGCAAGGTGCGCGCCCTGGACCCCGATCATCCCCAGCTCCTCGCGCTCGAGTCCGGCGCTGCGGCGGCCGAGCCGGCGGAGGATCTGGAGCTGCCCGAGGTCGACTTCTCTTTCGCCGGCCTGGCCGAGGAGACCTATTCCTTGGGCGAGCCGGAGAGCGCCAACGACGGCGTCGGCGACGACGGCGGGGGCGGCTCGGGGGAGCACTCGGTGCGTATCGCCGAGCTGCTCGACAGCGGCCAGGAGGCTTGTGATCGCGGCGAGTACCAGACCGCCATCGACGCCTGGTCACGCATCTTCCTGATCGACATCGACCACCAGGAGGCGGCCCGGCGCATCGAGAAGGCGCGCCAGTTCAAGGCCGAGCGGGAGCGAGAAGTCGAGGAGATCTTCCACGAAGGGGTGGCGCGCTTCGACAGCGGCGCCTTCGAGCCCGCCAAGCTCGCCTTCAACCGCGTGCTCGAGCTCTCTCCGGGTCACCTCGTTGCTCTCGAGTACCAGGAGCGCATTCGCGAGCGCCAGGTGGGTGCGCCGGCGATGACTCCGGGTGCTTCGGCACCCGCGTTGCGCGCCGGCGAGCTCGCAGGTGCCGCGCTCGACGGCGCTCGCGCTGGCGGGCGGAGCGCGCGCGACAACGTGAGCGGCGAGATTCTGGTGCCGCCCGAGCCGGGCGCAGGAGCGGCGCGCAGCACCGTCGAGCGTGCCGATTTCGCGGTCGCGATCAAGCGTCGCAACGCGCCGGCGCGCGGTTTTCTCTGGATCGGCGGCGCGGTTCTGCTGCTGCTCGCCGCCGGCGGATGGCTGCTGTTGCGCAATCGCGCGAGCCTGTTCCCGAACTCGCAGGAGCCGCCGCAGGCGGCGGCGCCGACCACCGTCGACCCGATCGCCAGCGCCAGGAATCTGCACGCCGAGGGCAAGACCGCAGTGGCGATCGCCCAGCTGCGCCGGCTGCCGCCGCAGCAGCCGCAGTATGCCGAGGCGCAGTCGCTCATCGCGCAATGGGAGGCGCTGATCAAGCCCGCCGAACCGGTGCCGGCGGGTCTGCCGCCGGAGCGCGAGCAGAAACGCCAGGAGCTCGTGGCGGGTGCCGAACGCGCCTGCCGGGAGCAGGAGTATCTGCGCTGCGACCGCTGGCTCACCGAAGCGGCGAAGATCGCACCCCTGGCGCCGGCAGAGACCCAGCTTCAAGCCCAGGCCAGACAGGGTCTGCTGCCGCTCGCCGACGAGCTCAAGCTCTACGGCGACGGCGACTTCGACTTTCTGCTCAACAAGCTGTGGCGGCGGCGCGAAGCGGAGCCGGGCAACCGCGACATCCGCCGGCTGATCGTCGACGCCTACTACAACCTCGGAATTCTCGACTTGCAGCGCGGCGACCCGGCAGCGGCGGCGGACAAGTTTCGCGAGGCGCTGGCGATCGACCCCACGGATGCGCCGCTCAAGCGGCTGCAGGATTTTGCCAACGTCTACAACCAGCGCAACGAGGATCTGCTGTTCGAGATCTTCGTCCGCAACCTCCCTGCGCGATGAGCCGCGAGCCCGAAGAGCCGTTCCTTTTCGACCTGCCGCTTTCCCCTCCGCCGCCCGTCGCCACGTCGATCTCCGCCTCTGGCGAGACGCCGCGGGCCGAAGCTTCGACCCGGCGCAGCGCCCGACGCAGCGCCCGGCCCGAGTCCCTGCCGCTCTTCGGCGACGCCGAGCTCGCGGCCGCGCCGCCGGAGCCGGCCACCACCGCGCCTGCCTACGCGGCGCTGCCGGTTCCTCCGCCTGCCGCGGTGGCACCGGCGCGCGGTCCGGTGCCGGTGCCGCGTCCGGTCGAGCATGAGGACCAGGAGTTCGCTACCGGTTCGAGCTCCGCGGTCGCCACGGCAACGATGTCCAAGCGATTGCGTGCCGCCTGTGGCGATCTCGCGATCCTGCTCTCCGCTGGCGCCGTTGCCGCGGTCGGCGCGACGCTGCTCGGGGCCGAGCTCGGTGTGAATTCCCTGCCCGCCCTGCTCGTCTTCCTGCTCTCGTTCTCGTTCCTCTATTGCGTGGTTTCGCTCGCCTTCTGGGGCCAGACGCCGGGGATGGCATGGTCAGGGCTGATCGCGCGCAGCGAAGAGACCGAACCGCTGTCGTTCGGGCAGACGGCACTGCGTTGGCTCGGTCACTGGTTGACCTGGGCGCTGCTCGGCCTGCCCGGTCTGCTCGCCCTCTCGGGGCGCTCGCTGGCCGATCGGCTGAGCGGCTCGAGCACCTACGAGACGCCGCTCTCCGGTTCCCCCGCCGCCTGAAGCGCGCGCTCCCGCGCCCGTTTCCGCACGACCCCCCAGCCGATCCAGCAGTTGCCCAGCGCCGTCGCTGCGGCCATCGCCCAGAGCGGACGAGAGCCCGGAACCAGGGCAGCGAGGCCCCCGGCCTGGTAGAAGATCCCGGCGACTCGCATGGGCGCGAAGGCCAGGCCGCCGAGCGAGAAGAGATTGTGGCCGAGCAGCAGCAGCCAGAGTGCCGGCAGGTAGCGGGCGCCGTCGAGCCAGAAGAGCAACCCCGAGAGGACGACCGCGACCAGCGAGAGGTTGCCCTGCGCGCGCATGGCCCAGGCGCCGAGGCTCGACCGGCCGCGGCGCCGCTGCTGGCGCAGGATCGTCAGGCCTTCGACAGCTCCGCCGAGCAGGATGGTCAGCGACCAGAGGATGGTGACGCCGGGTTCCCGCGCGAGCTCGAGCGCGAGCGGAGTGAGGAGCGCCGCTGCGGGCAGGAGAAGAGCCCAGGCGAACCAGGGCAGGGGAGAAGAGAGGTAGGGCCGAGCGGCGTCGCGGAACGCGGCGCGAACGGTCTCGGCAGTGCGCTGCTCGTCCTCGTCCGGGGCGGCGAACAGCTCGTCGTACTCCGAGCGCTCGGCGCCCGGGGAATGGCTGGAGCGGGTGGACTCGGGCGTAGCCGGACGCCTCAGGCCCTGGCGAGGTGCGCCATGGCTCGCGCGCGGGCGGTGGCCTGGGCGCGGCGCTGGTTCTCGGCCTCGGTGCGGTTCGGCAGCTTGCCGGCCGCAGCGAGCGCCGTTCGCGCGAGCTCGGCGGTGACCTTCTCGGGCTCGAGCACCTCTTCGGTGAGGAGGGTCAGCTTGTCGTCGACCATCTGGGCGAAGCCGCCGGCGATGAACAGCCGGTGCTTGCCGCCCGCAGCCTCGTCGACGCGCAGCAGGCCCGCTCCCAGCTTGGCGAGGAGCGGGGCGCGCTGCGCGAGGATGCCCATCTCACCGTCGTAGGCCGGGAAAGCGACGAACTTGGCTTCCAGAGAAAGGACCTCTCTCTCCGGCGTCACGACCGAGAGATGGAAGGTGCCGGCCATGGTCAGGCCGCCGCCATCTTCTCGGCCTTCGCCGCCGCTTCCTCGACGGTGCCGACGTACATGAACGCCTGATCCGGCAGGTGGTCCCACTTGCCGTCGCAGAGCTCCTCGAAGGAGCGGATGGTGTCCTCGCGCTTGACGTAGATGCCCGGGAAGCCGGTGAACTGCTCGGCGACGAAGAACGGCTGCGAGAAGAAACGCTCGATCTTGCGCGCCCGGCGGACGATGACCTTGTCGTCCTCGGAGAGCTCGTCGATGCCGAGAATCGCGATGATGTCCTGCAGATCCTTGTAGCGCTGCAGGATCTGCTGCACCCGCCGCGAGACCTGGTAGTGACGCTCACCGAGGATCTCGGCGGTGACGATGCGGCTCGAAGAGGCGAGCGGATCGACGGCCGGGTAGATGCCCTTCTCGGCGATCGAGCGCTCGAGGTTGACCGTCGAGTCGAGATGCGTGAACGCGTTCGCGGGCGCCGGGTCGGTGTAGTCGTCGGCCGGCACGTAGATCGCCTGAATCGAGGTCACCGCGCCGCGCTTGGTCGAAGTGATGCGCTCCTGCAGCTCGCCCATTTCGGTGGCGAGGGTCGGCTGGTAGCCGACGGCCGAGGGCATACGACCGAGGAGAGCGGAGACTTCGGAGCCGGCCTGGGTGAAGCGGAAGATGTTGTCGATGAAGAGCAGCGTGTCGGCGCCGGTCTGGTCGCGGAAGTACTCGGCCATGGTAAGCGCCGAGAGGGCGACGCGCAGACGCGCGCCCGGCGGCTCGTTCATCTGGCCGAAGACCATGACGGTCTGGTCGATGACGGACTTGCCGGTGTCGCCGATCTTGGCCTCCTGCATCTCGAGCCAGAGGTCGTTGCCCTCGCGGGTGCGCTCGCCGACGCCGGCGAAGCAGCTGTAGCCGGAGTGAAAGCGGGCGAGCCGCGCGATGAGCTCCTGGATGATGACCGTCTTGCCGACGCCGGCGCCGCCGAAGAGTCCGGCCTTGCCGCCGCGGACCAGCGGGCAGAGCAGGTCCATGACCTTGATGCCGGTCTCGAAGATCTCCGTCTTCGAGGACAGCTCGTGCATCTCGGGGGGCAGCTGATGGATGGCGCGGCGCGCCGTCGTCGTGACCGGGCCGCGGTCGTCGATCGGCTCGCCCACCAGATTGAACACCCGGCCGAGCGTCTCGAGGCCGACCGGAACGGTCACGGCCGAGCCGCTGTCGGTGATCTCCTGCCCGCGCTGCAGGCCGTCGGTCGAGCCGAGCGAGACCGCGCGAACCTGCCCGCCGCCCAGATGCTGGGCGACTTCGCACCAGAGGGTCTCGCGCATCTTCTCGCCGAGCACGGTGCGCTCGACCTGCACGGAGAGGGCGTTGTAGAGCGCCGGCATGCTGTCTTCGCTGAACTGAGCGTCGAGAGTCGAGCCGATGACCTGGGTGATGCGTCCGACGTTGGGGCTGGACATGTCGTTCAACCTTTCGCTGCGAATCGTTGCGATTTCAGATTGTCGTTCGAGACAGCATCAGGCGAGCGCATTCGCGCCGCCGACGATGTCGAGCAGTTCCATGGTGATCTGCGTCTGGCGCGCCCGGTTGTACTGGCGGCTCAAGGTCTTGATCATCTCCTCGGAGGCTTCGGTCGCCGCCTTCATCGCGACCATCCGGGCGATCTGCTCGGAGACCGCGGAGTCGAGAAAGGCCTGGAAGAGCCGGATGCGAGCCACGGCGGGCAGGAGGTCGTCGAGCAGCGCACCGGGTTCCGGCCGGAACTCGTAGTCGACGTTCTTCGCCTTGGCGCCCGCGGGCAGCTCGGTCGGCGCGAGGGGAAGGAGCTGGATCGTCTCGGGCCGCTGCTTGCTGGCGGAGTAGAAGCGCATGTAGGTGACGTAGACCGCCGAGATCTCGCCGTCGAGAAAGCGCTGGATCAGCGAGTTCGCGACCGGCTCCACCTGTTCGAAGCGCGGCGCGTCGGCGATCTCCGCCGTGGCCTCTTCGAAGGGCTGCTTGATGAAGCGGAAGTAGGCGATCCCCTTCTTGCCGAAGACCGAGACCTGGGACGGTTGCGCACCCTTGCGGCGCTCCTCGAGGAAGCCGAGCGCCGTGCGCAGGATGCTCGAGTTGTAGCCGCCGCACAGTCCGCGATTGGAGCTCACCACGACCACCGCCGCCGGAGCGGCGGGGTTCTTGGTCTTGAGCAGCGGATGGTCGAGTCCGTCGCCGGCTCGGGCGAGGTCAGCAACCAGCTCGGCGAGCTTCTCCGTGTACGGGCGCGAGGCCACGGCACGGTTGAAGGCCGCCTGGAAACGCGCGGTCGCGATCAGCTGCATCGTCCGCGTGATCTTGCGGATGTTGCGGATCGACTTGCGTCGCTTGACGAGGACGCGGCGGTTCGCCATGACCCTAGGCCGGCCTCTTGGCTGCGGTCGCCAGGTTCGTTGCCAGATACTGGCCGCGGAAGTTGTTCAGCACCTCGAGCAACTTCTTGGCGAGCGCCTCCGGCAGGTCGCCGGTCTTCTCCATCTCCTGGAGGATCTCGGGGAACTCGTGGCGGACGTGCGCGAGCATCGCCGTTTCGAAAGCCAGGACGCCGGCGACGGGAATCTCGTCGAGCACTCCCTGGGTACCGGCGAAGATCGAGATCACCTGCTCGAAGGTCGGCAGCGGGCGGAACTGGGGCTGCTTGAGCAGCTCCACCATGCGCTTGCCGCGGTCGAGCTGCTTCTGGGTCGCGGTGTCGAGATCGGTGCCGAGCTGCGAGAAGGCTTCGAGGGCGCGGAACGAAGCGAGGTCGAGGCGCAGCGAACCGGCGAACTTCTTCATCGCCTTGCGCTGGGCGTTGCCGCCGACGCGCGACACCGAGATGCCGACGTTCACGGCCGGACGGACGCCGGCGAAGAACAGGTCGGGCTCGAGGTAGATCTGGCCGTCGGTGATCGAGATCACGTTGGTCGGAATGTAGGCCGAGACCTCGCCTTCGAGGGTCTCGATGATCGGCAGCGCCGTCATCGAACCGCCCGAGTCGGGGAAGCGATGCACCCGGTACTTGTCCTTGTCCGGCAGCGTCGCGAGGAAGGCCTCGGCGGTGTGCTTGCCGTGCGGGCGGTGGTAGAGACCGATCTCGTCGTCGGGCCGCACCTCGACCGGGGCGGCGAGCCCCTGCGGATGCTTCTTGACCTTGCTGCGGTCGGTGAGATCCGCCGGCGCGTCCTTCGGCACGATGCCGTACTCGTCGCGCAGCTTCACCGAACGCTCGAGGAGACGGGAATGGAGATAGAACACGTCGCCGGGGTAAGCCTCGCGGCCCGGCGGGCGGCGCAGCAGGAGCGACAGCTGGCGATACGAGGCGGCCTGTTTCGACAGGTCGTCGTAGATGCAGAGCGTGGCCTTTCCCTGCTGGTACATGAAGTACTCGGCCATCGCTGCGCCGGCGTAGGGGGCGATGTACTGCAGCGGCGCCGGGTCGGCCGAAGAGGCCGAGACGACGATCGTGTAGTCCATGGCGCCGTGCTCGCGCAGCTTCTCGACCAGACCGACGACCGTCGACTCTTTCTGGCCGACGGCGACGTAGACGCAGATGACGCCGGCGCCCTTCTGGTTGATGATGGCGTCGATGGCGATCGCGGTCTTGCCGGTCTTGCGGTCGCCGATGATCAGCTCGCGCTGGCCGCGGCCGATCGGAATCATCGAGTCGATCGCCTTGAGGCCGGTCTGCAGCGGCTCGGTGACCGGCTGACGCTGGGCGATGCCGGGAGCCTTGAACTCGAGCGGCCGGCGATGCGGGGTCTCGATCACGCCGAGGCCGTCGAGCGGACGGCCGAGCGGGTCCACGATGCGGCCGATCATGGCCTCGCCGCAGGGCACGGAAACGAGCTCACCGGTGCGGCGGACCTCGTCGCCCTCTTTGATGCCGAGGTACTCGCCGAGGATGACGATGCCGACAGAGCTCTCTTCGAGGTTGAAGACCTGACCCATGGAGCCGTTCGAAAAGGCGATCAGCTCGCCCGACATGGCGTTCGAAAGCCCGTAGACCTGGGCGATGCCGTCACCGACCTCGAGGACCTTGCCGGTCTCGGTGAGATCGACACTCTGCCGATACTGCTGAATCTCTTCACCGATGACCGAAGAGATCTCGTCGACCCTGAATCGCATCCTTCAAACTCCTCGCGAAGACTCTTCGCTGTTGTGTATGTAGTCCTGCATCCTGGGCAGCTCGCGCGAACCACGGGCCGCGAAGGCGGCAAGGAGCAGCTCGAGCTCCCGGGCGACGCTGTCGTCGAACTTGTCGTCGCCGACGCGCACGACCAGGCCGCCGAGGAGCGCCGGATCGACTTTCTCGATCAGTTGAGCCTGGCGTCCGGCGAACTTGCTCGCCGCCGCGATCAGGCTCTGGCGAAGCTCCGGCTTGAGCGGCACGGCGCTCGTCACCCGCACCTCCACCTGGTTCTTGCTCTCCATCCAGGTGTCGTGAAAGGCCTCCGCGACGTAGCGCACCAGCCCGAGGCGACCTTTGCTGCGCATCACCTGGAGCGAGTCGACGAACAGATCGCTCGCCCTGCCGCGGAAGCTCTTCTCGATCAGCTGGCGCTTCTCCTCGTTCTTGACGAGGGGGCTCACCATCACCGCCTTCAAGTCCGCATCGCGGTCGAGCAGCTCGACCAGTCCCTGCCACTCCTCGAGCAGGCTGTCCTCGACCCCGCGACTCGCCGCGAGGCTGAAGACCGCGTCGCTCCAGACGCGGGCGAGGGATTGTTCCTCGGCCTGGCTGCTCGCCATCTCAGTTCCTCTTTCCGTCGGCGAGCGCCTGAATCGAATCGCGAATCAGACGATCGTGGTCGGCGGGATTGATCTCGCGCTCGAGGATCTTGGCCGCGACGTCGGTGGTGAGGCGCGCGGTGAGCACGTAGAGCTCCTTGACGGCCGTCTCCTGGGCGATCTTGATCTCGCGCCGGGCGCGCTCGATGGTGCTGTTGGCTTCGGCCTGAGTTTCTTCCTGGAAACGCCGCTTGACCGCGTCGGCGTCACGGCGGGCCTCCTCGACGATCGCCGTCGCCTCGGCACGCGCCGTCACCAGCTTGTCGGAGTACTCCTTGAGCCGCGCCTCGGCGGCCTCGCGGTCACGCTTGGCCGACTCGAGCGACTCGCGGATGAACTTCTCCCGCGCCTGCAGTCCGCCGAGGATCGGTCCCCAGGCGAACTTGCCGAGGACGAAGACCACGATGCCGAAGATGATCAGTGTCCACAGGGCGACGCCGAAGTTGCCTTCGAACGGTCCGCCGGCGGACTCGGCGTGCTCCTCGGCGAACGCCGGCAGCGCCGCCATCAGAGCGGCGACGACGCCCACGCGCGCGACGATTCGCTGCGTTTTCGATTCGGTTCTCATCGCGCCTCAGAGGGCGGCGAGAAGGCCGACGACGACGGCGAACAGCGTCGCGCCTTCGATCATCGCCGCGGTCACGATCATGGCGGTGTTGATCTGGCCGGCCGCTTCGGGCTGGCGAGCCATCGCCTCGGTGGCGCTGCCGCCGACCCGGCCGATGCCCAGACCGCAGCCGATCACCGCGAGGCCGGCGCCGATGGCGCCGCCCATCTTGGCGAGACCCGAGGCGGAAGAGGCCGCGGCAGCCGCTCCGCCCTCCTGGGCGAAAGCCGCAGGGGCGAACATGAGGCAGAAGCCGACGACGACGAGGGCGAGGACGATCTGGGCATTCCGCTTGCGGTTCATGACGTTTCCTTCTCCTTGAGTGTTTTCGGTCGTGGGTTGCGAACGTGGATGATGACGATTGCGTGAGAAGAGGTCAGTGCGCCGAGGCCCGCGCCGGCTCTCCGCCGTGCTCCTCGTCGTGGGCGTGCTCGTGCTCGTCGTGATGCACGTTGACCGACATGCCGATGAAGAGCGCGGTCAGGAAGGCGAAGATGAACGCCTGCAGGAAGGCGACGAAGACCTCGAGCAGGCTGATCGCGACCGAGCCGACGACGATGACCGCGGCGATGCCGAGGCCGACGCCGGTGCCCAGCGCCTTGACCGCCGCGAAGATCAGGCCCAGCAGCACTCCCAGCAGGATGTGGCCGGCGATCATGTTGGCGAACAGACGGACGGCGAGCGCGAAGGCCTTGGCGACCAGGCCGATGATCTCCACCGGGATGAGGAGCGGCGCGAGCCAGAGCGGTCCGGGGCAGAAGTGCTTGATGTAGCTCATGCCGCCGTAGCGCAGGCCGTTGACGACCATCATCACCAGGGTCATGACCGCCAGCGTTCCGGTCACCCAGATGTTGCCGGT
>JAGOCP010000301.1 GCA_017998715.1 Thermoanaerobaculia bacterium
TCTCGCGGATGAGCGCCACCATCCCCTCGGGCACGATGCGGTCCATCGAGTCGAGCGAGCGCGCGAGCACCACCCGCCCGCCGTCGCGCGACACCGCGCCCGACTGCAGGAGATGGTTGAGGACGTTCAACAGAAAGAGCGGATTGCCCTCGGTGCGGCGGAGAGCGAAGTCGACCAGCTCGGGCGGCGGCGGCGCGCCGAGCTCGCGCTCGAGGAACGCTGCCACATCGCTGCCGCCGAACGGTGCGGGCGCGATCTCGCTCCACGGCAGGTTGCCGCGGGCGAAACTGGCGAGGGCGGCACGCAGGGGGTGGCGCTGCGCTTCGACGTCGGCCGGGCGATAGGTGCCGACCAGCATGAGCTGCAGCGTGTCGAGGCGCGGCGCGAGATAGGCGAGCAGATCGATGCTCGCCGGATCGGCCCACTGCAGGTCCTCGAGCAGCAGTACGAGCGGCCGCCCGGCGCCGGCGGCGGCGATGGCGCCGACGAAAGCGGCGAACTCGCGCGGCATGCGGTCGCGCGAGCGCATGCCGGCGAGCGCCTCGCCGGCGGCCGCCCCGGCTTCGCTGGCGACGCCGGGGAAGTGCACCGCCCAGGTCGGCGCGAGCTCGACGAGGTGCGGCAGAAGCGTCTCGCGCTCGCCGCCCGCGAGCAGATTGCCGAGCGCGTCGAGGAACGGCGAGTAGGCCTCCGCCGAGCCGAAGTGCTCGGGGGAGCGCCCGAGCGCGAGGCGCGCGCCGGGTGCGGCGAGCCGCGCGCGGCGCAGGAAGGCGTGCGCCAGGGTCGACTTGCCGGCGCCCGGCTCGCCGGCGATCGTCACCAGCTGCCCGCTGCCGGCGGCGGTCGCTTCGAGCAGCTCGCCGAGCAGCGCCAGCTCCTCGCTGCGTCCGATCGGGTCGGGAGCGGCGCCGCTCGAGCGCTCGCGCATCGCCCGGCGCAGACGCGCCGTGCCGGGATGGCCGGCGCGCTCCGATCGCCCGGAGTGATCGGAGGGAGCGGAGGGAGCGGAGGGAGCGGAGCGAGCGCCGGTCGCCGAAAGCTGCGGCACCGGGCTTTCGAGTGTGGTTTCGGCGAGCGCCTGCACCAGCGCCGCGTGCAAGTCGCCGGCGGTCGCCGGCCGCGCCTGCGGGTTCTTGGCCAGAGCGCGCAGGACGGCACGCGACAGCGGCGCGCCGAGGCTCGGCGCCAGCGCCTGTGGCGGCCGCGGTTCCTCGGTGAGATGGGCGAGGAGAACCTCCTGCGCTGTTCCCCGCCGGAACGGGACTTCGCCGGTGAGCAGCGTGTAGGCGATCACGCCCAGGCTGTAGACGTCGCTCGCCGTGCCTGCTGGCCGCCCCTGGCACTGCTCGGGGCTCATGTAGAACGGCGAGCCGATCGCATGCCCGCCGGTCAGGCCGGGGTCATCGCTTTCGAGCATGCGCGCGAGGCCGAAGTCGGCGACCTTGGCGAGGCCCCCGGCGAACAGGATGTTGCCCGGCTTGAGGTCGCGGTGCACGATCCCCTGGCGGTGGGCGGCATCGACGGCTGCGGCGATGCCGGCGAGAAGCTGCACCACTTCGGCGACGGGGAGCGCCCCTTCGACGGCGATGCGATCCGAGAGCGCGCCCCCCTCGCAATACTCCATCGCGAGGTACGGCTCCCCCTCTTCGGTGCGGCCGAAGTCGAAGACGGTGACCGCGTGCGAATGGACGAGCGCGCCGGCGGCGCGCGCCTCGCGGCGGAAGCGGGCGAAAGCGACCGGCGACGGAAAAAGCTCGGGATGCAGGACCTTGATCGCCACCGGGCGGTCCATCTCTTCGTGCAACGCGCGGTAGACGACCCCGGCACCGCCCTCGCCGACCCGCTCGAGCAGGCGGTAGCGGCGGTCGAGAAGGCTGCCCAGTCGCTGATCGATCGCGGTCAAGACGTCTCCACCTCCAAGGCGTCCCCAGGGGCCCGAAAAGAAGGCGCGAGCGTAACACGGCCGTTCGCGCCGGACCGCCCTCCGACGCCACCGGAACCCTCTAGAATGCTCGCGGGATGATCCTCGGAAAGCGCATCTGCGTCGTGATGCCGGCCTACAACGCCGCCGCGACCCTGGAGCGCACCTTTCGCGAGCTCGACCGCGCGGTCGTCGACCGCGTCCTGCTGGTGGACGACGCCTCGGCCGACGAGACCGTCGCCATCGCGCAGCGGCTCGGCATCGAGACCCACCTGCACCCCGAGAACCGCGGCTACGGCGGCAACCAGAAGAGCTGCTACGCCGCGGCGCTCGCCGGACAGGAAGAGATCGTCGTCATGCTGCACCCCGACTACCAGTACACGCCGCGTCTGGTGCCGGCGATGGCGGCGATGATCGCCTACGACGAGTACGACATCGTCCTCGGCTCGCGCATTCTCGGCAACGGTGCGCTCGCCGGCGGCATGCCGCTCTACAAGTACGCCGCCAACCGCGCGCTCACCCTGATCGAGAATCTGCTCCTCGGGCAGAAGCTCTCCGAGTACCACACGGGGCTGCGCGCCTTCCGCCGCGAAGCCCTCGCCCGCCTGCCGCTCGAGCGCAACTCGGACGACTTCGTCTTCGACAACGAGATCCTCGCCCAGGCGTTCGCGGCCGGCCTGCGTGTCGGTGAGCTCTCCTGCCCGACGAAGTACTTCCGCGAGGCCTCGAGCATCCACTTCGGGCCGTCGGTGCGCTACGGCTTCGGCGTCCTGCGCGTCGCGGCGGCGGGCTTCCTCGCCCGCGCCGGACTGTTTCGCGCACGCTTCCTGCGTTTGCCGCCGGGCGCGGCGTGATCGACGTCGTCGTCGTCGGCGGTGGGCCGGTGGGGCTCGCGGCGGCGATCGCGGCGCGGCTCCACGGCCTCTCGGTACGTCTGGTCGATCGCCAGCGGCCGCCGATCGACAAGGCGTGCGGCGAGGGGCTGATGCCAGCCGGCGTGCGGGCGCTCGCGGCTCTGGGCGTTCCTCTGCCGCTGCGCTCGCTGCCGTTCCGGGGCATCCGCTATCTCTCCGACGGCGTCGTCGCCGAGGCTGACTTTCCCGGTGTCCCCGGCCGCGGCATCCGGCGGACGGAGCTCCACGGCGCGCTCGTCCGGCGGGCCGAAGAGGTCGGCGTCGAGCTCGTCTGGGGCACGCGGGTCGAGTCGGCCGGCGTCGGCTGTGTGCGCACCGCCGCCGCGATCTGGCCCTGCCGCTTCGTCGTCGGCGCCGACGGTTTGCGCTCGCCGTTGCGCCGCGCTCTCGGACTTGGAGCCGGGGAGGTCCCGCCGGCGCGCGGCGATGCGGCCGCTCCGCCCGGGTGGAGTTCGCGCGCGCGCTTCGGCGTCTCGCGGCATCTGCAGCTTGCGCCGTGGTCGGAGCGCGTCGAGGTGACCTTCGGCACCGCCGCCGAGGCCTACGTCACGCCGCTCGCCGCCGACGAGATCGGCGTCGCGATCCTGTGGAGCGGCGGCAAGGGCGGCTTCGACGAGCTGCTCGCGACGCGCTTCCCGCCGGCGCTCGCCGCGCGGCTCGCCGGCGCGGCGGTGGCCGGTCGCGACCACGGTGCGGGGCCCCTGCGTCAGCCGGCGCGCGGTGCGGTCGCGGGCGGCGGCCGGATCGCCCTGGTCGGCGACGCCGCCGGCTACGTCGACGCGCTCACCGGCGAGGGTCTGTCGCTCGGCTTCGAGGCGGCGCTCGCCCTCGGCGAGAGTCTGGCGGCGGGCGACCTCACCGCCTACGCCCGCCGCCTGGCGCGTCTCGCGGCGCTGCCCAACGGCCTCACCCACCTGCTGCTCGTGGCGGCGCGCCGGCCCTGGCTGCGCCGGCGGCTGGTGCGAGCGCTCGCCGCCGACTCGCTGCTGTTCGGAAACTTCCTCGGTCTCCTGGGCGACCGCCGGCCGCTTCGCCAATTGCGCGTCGGGCGCACGCTGCGTCTCTGTTCGCGGCTCGCCTGGCCGGCGACGGTTGCCGGATGACCGCCCCAGCAAGAGCGGTGTTTAAATGACCGCCCTAGCAAGAGCGGTGTTTGAATGACCGCCCCAGCAAGGGCGGTCTGGGGATGACCGCTCTGGTCAGCGCGGTCTTGCGTCGCCGTCGGACGGTCGAGGCGCTCTTCGCCCTGCTGGTCGTCGCCTTCCTTCCGGGCGTCACCCGACTCGAGAGCGACAACTCGCCGGAGGCCTTCTTCCTCGCCGGCTCTCCCGATGTCGCGCGCTACGCCGACCTCGTCGCGCTCTTCGGCCCGGGCTACGGCGCACGGCTGGTGCTCTCCGGCGAACGACTGTTCGACGGCGATGGTCTCGCCTTCCTCGCCCGAGTCGAACAGGAGGCGAGCGGCCTCGCCGGCGTTCGCAGCGTGAGCGGTCCGCTCGCCCATCACCGTGGCGAGCTCGACCTCGATCCCCGCGGCGCCCCCGCCGCGCCGGCGGCGTTCCGCGCGCGGCTGCTCGCCAACCCGCTCGACCGCGCCGCCGGGTTCGTCGACGCCGCCG
>JAGOCP010000302.1 GCA_017998715.1 Thermoanaerobaculia bacterium
CCGGCGGGGGCGTTCGACCTGGTGCGCGAGCTCGCGGCCACCGCGCCGGAGTGGGCCGGCACGCTCTCCGAAGTCGAGGTCCTGGGCGAAGGCGACTTCCGCCTCTATCTCGGCGCCCTGGCCTTCCCGCTGCTGGTCCGTGCCGGAACCCTCAAGGAGAGGGTCGGAGAGCTCGCGCGGCTCCTGCCCAAGCTGGACAAGCGTTACCCGAAGCTCGCATTCATCGATCTCCGATTTGATCGTCGGATCATCTTTCAACCCGCACTCTAAGAGAGGGTTCAGGGTCATGGCCAAAGCAGAACAGTACGTCGTAGGGATCGACATCGGCTCCTCGAAGGTCGCGGTGCTCATCGGGCAGCGTGACGCGAAGGGGGCGCTCGAGGTCGCCGGCCGGGGCACGGCTCCGAACCGCGGGACCCGGCGCGGCAACATCGTCAATGTCGAGGCGGCCGTCGAAGCGCTCAAGGCCGCGAGCGAGGAGGCCGAGGTCATGGCCGGAGTGGAGATCTCGCGTGCCTACGTCGGAGTCGCCGGGGCCGACGTGCGCTGCGTGAACGCGCGCGGCATGGTCTCGGTGGCGCGCAAGGACCGCGAGATCGGCAAGACCGACATCCAGCGCGCGCTCGGCGCGGCGCAATCGGCGGCGCTGCCCTCCGATCGCGAGATCCTGCACGCCATCGCGCAGGAGTTCGTGGTCGACGAGCAGGGCGGAATCAGCGACCCGCTCGGCATGCTCGGCGGCCGTCTCGAAGTGCAGGTTCATCTCGTCACCGGGCAGGTGGCGCGCTCGAAGACGTTGCTCACCTGCGTCAATCGCGCCGGCATCGAAGTCGCCGAGATGGTCTTCGAGCCCCTGGCGACGGCCGAGGCGGTGCTGACGCCCGACGAGCGCGACCTCGGGGCGCTGCTCATCGACATCGGCGCCGGGACCACCGGCTACGCGCTGTTCTCCGAGGGCGAGGTCCAGCACTCCGCGGTCCTGCCGATCGGCGCCGGGCACTTCACCAACGATCTCGCGATGGTGCTGCGCACTCCTTACGCCGAGGCCGAGCGCATCAAGATCCGCGAGGGTTGCTGCCTGCTCTCCATGGTGCAGGACGAGGAGGGCGTCTCGGTGCCGGCGGTCGCCGGCGGTTCGCCGCGCGTCGTTCCGAAGCGCGAGATCTGCGAGATTCTCCAGCCGCGCGCCGAGGAGCTGGTCTCGCTGGTGCGCGAGGACCTGGGAAAGAACGGCTGGGACGGCCAGCTGCGCGGCGGCATCGTCCTGACCGGCGGCGGCGCCCAGCTCGATGGCCTCCTCGAGCTCTGCGGCCAGGCCTTCAACGCCAGCGTCCGCTACGGCCTGCCGCACGGCCTGGGGGGCCTCGTCGACGTCATCAACTCGCCCGGCTGGTCGACTGCCGCGGGCCTTCTGCACTACGCCATCGCCGCCGAGCAGAACCACGACCGCAAGCCGCGGCGCGGTGGTTTCTCGGTGCGCGGCGTGATGGGAAGTCTGCGCAACGTCTTCTCCGACCTGCTCTGAACGTAACCGAATATCTGGATAGGGAGAACACTCATGATTCTGTTCGATGACCGGGAAGAGGCACGAAGGGTCTCGATGACGATGTTGGACGCCGACATGGTGCCGGCGCGAATCAAGGTGATCGGCGTCGGCGGCGGCGGCGGCAACGCCGTCAACCGGATGATCGCGTCGAACCTGCGCGGCATCGAGTTCATCGCCGGCAACACGGACCTGCAGGCGCTCGCCAAGTGCAAGGCGCCGCTGAAGCTGCAGCTCGGCCGCGAGATCACCCGCGGATTGGGCGCCGGCGCCGACCCGGAGGTCGGCCGGAAGGCCGCGCTCGAAGACACCGAACGCATCCTCGAGATGCTCGACGGCGCCGACATGATCTTCCTCACCGCCGGCATGGGCGGTGGGACCGGCACCGGCGCGCTGCCGATCCTGGCTTCGCTCGCCGCCGAGATCGGCGCGCTCACCGTCGCTGTGGTGACCAAGCCGTTCGGCTTCGAGGGTCGCCGCCGCATGCAGATCGCCGAACGCGGCATCGAGGAGCTGCGCGACTCGGTGGACACCTTGATCACCATTCCGAACGAGCGCCTGCTGTCGTTCGTCGAGCGCGGGACGCCGCTGGCGGAGGCTTTCCGCATCGCCGACGACGTGCTCCGCCAGGCGGTACAGGGGATCTCCGACCTGATCACCGTTCCGGGCGAGGTCAACGTCGATTTCGCGGACGTGCGGGCGATCATGTCGGGCATGGGCATGGCGCTCATGGGAACCGGCATCGCCAAGGGCGAGAATCGCGCCCTCGAGGCGTCGCAGCGGGCGATCAGCTCGCCGTTGCTCGAGGAGACCTCGATCGAAGGCGCCAAGGGCGTGCTGATCAACGTCTCCGGCGGCCGCGACCTCACCCTGCACGAAGTCGCCGAGGCGGCCCGTATCATCCAGGGGGCGGTCGATCCCGACGCCAACATCATCACCGGCATGGTGATCGACGAGAGTCTCGACGAGGAGATGAAAGTCACGGTGATCGCCACCGGCTTCCGCTATGCCGGGGAGACGGCCGAGCGCGCTGCGGCGTCGAGCGGCATGCCGCTGCGTCCGCCCGTCGGCAGTGGCGCGCAGCCGGTCGGTCCGCGCTACGCCGCGTCGGTCGGGAGTGGTGCCGCGAGCCGGCCGCCGGCTTCCGAGCCCAAGCGCGACGAAGCGACGACCGAGATCCCCTTCTACCGCAAGGTCCTGGCGCAGGGCTCGCGCGGCGACGATCCCGGCGGCTTCGGGCCGAACTGGTCGAATGTCGACGACTACGACATCCCGACCGTGCTGCGCAAGCAGATGGACTGAGGCGGCGAGGTGAGCGGGCCGCGGCGTGCGTTAGGCTCCGCGCGTGGCCCTGTTTCGCAGCACCCGTGAACGGCGGCTCTGGCTCGCCGTCGCGGTGGCGGTGGCGGCGCTGCTCGTCTCGCTCTATCCGCTGCAGTTCGCCCTCGATGCGCTGCGGGCGAGAAATCTCCTCCGCCTCACCATCGGCGGGCTCTTCCTGCTCTGCGCGGCGGCCGGAGCGGTCGCCCTCGTCCGCCGCCGCGCGCCACCCGCCGCCTGGCTCGTCGGCGTCGCGGCGGGCGCGGTCTACGCCGGATGCGCGCTCGCCATGGAGGTGCCGCAGGAGCGCCTCCATCTCGTCGAGTACGGAGGACTGGCACTGCTGCTGCGTGCCGCCGTCGCCGAGAGCCGCCGCGTTCGTGCCGGCGGCGGACGAGCCTGGGTCACCGACGCCTGGACACTGGGCTTCGCGACGGCGATCGGCTGGATCGACGAGGCCGTGCAGGGAATCCTCCCCAACCGGATGTACGATCTGCGAGACGTCGGCTTCAACGCCTTCGCCGCTGCGTTGGCGCTGGTCGCTGCCGCAGCGCTGCGCGCGGTGACGGTCGGCGTCGAGCGCAGACGGGAGCCCAGCGGACGATGACCTCCGAACTGCAGACAATCCTGCTCGATCTCGCCGTCGCGGCGCTCGGCGGCCTCGCGGTCGGCGTCGAGCGCGAATGGTCGGCTCGCCGGCCGGGAGAGCCGGCGCGATTCGGCGGTGTGCGGACGTTTCTCCTGCTCGGCCTGACCGGTGGCATGGCTTCGGTGCTCTTCCGTACCGTCGATCCCCGGGTCGGTCTGCTCCTGTTCGCCGGCGGGCTGGCGCTGGTGCTCGTCGCCTATCTCGTCTCGGCCTGGCACGGCACGATCGACGCCACTTCCGAGGTGGCGGGCCTGCTCGTCCTGGGCGCCGGCGCGGCCGCCGGCTTCGGCCTGCTCACGCTCGCCAGCGCCGTGGCTGCGGGCACTGCGCTCGTCCTGGTCGAAAAGAGCCGCATGCACGCCGCTGTCGCCCGCCTCGAATCGAGCGGCCTCGAGGCCGGCGCGCGTTTCGCTGTGCTGGCCCTCGTCGTCCTGCCGATCCTCCCCGCCGGACCGATCGCGAGGCTGGGAGGCCTCGAGCCTCAGAAGCTCTGGGGCATCGTGCTGATCTTCGCCGGCCTGTCGTTCGCCGGCTACATCGCGCTGCGGCTCGCCGGGCCGGAGCGCGGCTACAGCGTGGCCGGCTTCCTCGGCGGCCTGGTGTCCTCGACCGCGGTGACCTTCAACTTCGCGCGCGAGAGCCGCCGCGATCCGGCCGATGCGGTCGCCGCGAAGGCGCTGGCCCTCGGTGTGGTCGCCGCCTGCGCCGTGCTCCCCCTGCGCGTCGGCGTGGTCGCCGCCGCGCTCTTCCTGCCGGTGGCGCGGGCGCTCGTCCCGGCACTCATCCTGCCGCTCGCCGCTGGCGTCGTCGTGGTCGCCTTCGCCTGGTTTCGCAAGCCGCAGGGTGGCGGCACCCCGAAGTTGCCCGACAACCCGCTGCGTCTCGGGTCGGCGATCCAGATGGCCGTGCTCTTCCAGATCGTCCTCTGGGTGCT
>JAGOCP010000303.1 GCA_017998715.1 Thermoanaerobaculia bacterium
AGCAGCGGCGTCTGGAGCAGCAGCACCTCGACGAGCGGCTGCGGCAGGGTCCGCTTGACGTCCGAAACGCCCTGGAAGAATGCGAAGTACGTCCTCACCATGACGCCAGCGCTGCCGAATCCGAGGTGGAGCAGGAGGAGCAGAGAGACTCCCGCGAGGAAGCCGCCCGAAAGGCCGGCGAAGAGCCGGAAGCGGGAGCGGGGCGAATACGCCGGATGCGGGCGGACGAAGGCGAGCAGCAGCAGCGGCGCCAGGAAGAGGATGTGCTTCGGGGCGTTGAGCAGGACGAACCCCGAGAGCCCGCCGACCAGGAGATACGCGAAGCGGCGCGGTTTGCCGTCGAACGGGGCGAGGAGGGTCCAGCAGCCCAGCAGCGCGAGAACTCCCGGCACCTCGTGCCGGATCTCGAGCCCGTAGGTCCACAGCGGAGCGGTGAGACCGAGCGCGGCGACCGCCGGAGTGAAGAGCGGCTCGCCCGGACGGATGCCCGAGGCGCGCAGCAGGAGCCAGCCGAGTGCCGCGAAGGCGGCGAGCCACGCCATGCGGACCGAAAGATAGAGCGCCGGCGCGGTGTCCGCGAACCAGAGCAGCGGGCGAAGGAGAAAGAGGTGGGGCGGAGCGTAGAAGTCGTAGGTGGAGAACTTGCGCGAACCGAGCAGCCACAGCCCGTAGACGTTCTGCGCCTCGTCCACCTGGAACACCCGGTTCCAGGCGACGAACGCCGCGAGAATCAGAAACGAGGCGCCCAGGACGAGACCTGCCCGGCTCGAGCCGGAGGGGGTCATCGGCTCCTATCCCGACCGCCGCGCGCGCAAGAAAAAACTGCGAAGAAGTTGGGCGCGGAGCATGCCAATTCGGGTCATTGTAGCGCCGGCTCCGGCGGCGGGGCCTCGGCGTGCCCGACCATGACGATCCAGGTATACGGCGCCCACGAGAGGCGATGGTCGACATGCACCTCGACGGTCGCGAAATGCCGCGCGAGAAGAGCTCTGTAGCGCTCCTCCGTGCGCACGTGCCGGCCGCGGTCGTGCTCGAGAAGAAAGCGCGCGATCGCGGACTGGCCCTCGGCGTAGCATCCATCCAGGGTGAAGATCCGGCCGCCCGCGCGCAGGGAGCGCCGGACAGCGCCGAGGATCGGATCCGCTTCGGCGTCGCTCAGATGATGCAGGACGCCGTTCATCATCGCGATGTCGAACGGGCCATGCTCGCGGGCCGCCGCGTCGTCGAACGGCAGGTGAAAGAACCGCGCCCGGGTGCCGAACCGGGAGTTGGCGTAGGCGATGTACCTTTCGTCGGTGTCGAAGCCGGTGTACGAGACGTCCGCGGGCAGGTGCTCGACGATGAAGCCCGGGCCGCAGCCGATGTCGGCGATTCGGGCGCCCGCGGCGATCGGCAGAAAGGCCCGCAGGCTCTTCAGGCGCGCGCCGAAATATCCTCCGAACTGCTGAAAGCGCTGATAGACGAGCGGATGTGCGAGGACGGATCGGAGTCTCATGAGGCGGGTCCCGCCGGGAATTTGGGTACACTCAACGCCTATGGCGAGCCCCGCTGCGAACAGCATTTCCCTGATCGTTCCAGTATATCGCGGAGAGAGCTGTCTCCCGGCTCTGCTGGCGGAGCTCGAACCCCTGGTGAGCGAGTCGGCGACGCCGGACGGCAACCGTTTCTGGATCAGTGAGGTCCTGCTGGTGCACGATTGCGGTCCCGACGCATCGGACGAGACGATCGAGCAGCTCGCCGCCCGCTATCCGTTCGTGCGGCCGGTCTGGTTGTCGCGCAACTACGGGCAGCATGCCGCGACGCTCGCGGGCATGGCCAGCGCGACCGGAGAGTGGGTCGCGACGGTCGACGAGGACGGACAGCAGGACCCGGCGGATATCGGCCGCATGCTGGACATGGCGCTCGGCCAGGAACTGCAGCTCGTCTACGCCCAGCCCACCCATCCGCCACCCCACGGCTGGCTGCGCAACTTCCTGAGCCGCACCGCCAAGAAGATCGCCATCCGGCTGCTCGGCAACGGCGGGATGGGCAAGTTCAACAGCTTCCGGCTGGTCGACGGGGAGATCGCGCGGAGCCTCGCCGCATACTGTGGACAGGGGGTCTTCCTCGATGTCGGTCTGTCCTGGATCACCGGACGCGTCGGCCATTGTCCGCTCCGGCTGCGAGCCGAGCGCGGGCGGGCCTCGGGCTACTCGTACCTCGCACTGCTGTCCCACTTCTGGCATCTGGTTCTGGCCACCGGAACGCGCCCGCTCCGGTTGATCACCATCACCGGGTTCTGCTCGGTGCTTCTGGCCATCACGATCAGCGCCGTCGCCGCCTACGCCAAGCTGGTCAACTCGGTGCCCGTCCAGGGATGGACGTCGCTGGTCATCGTCGTTTCCTTCTTTTCCGGCTGCATCCTGACGGCGCTCGGAGTGATCGCCGAGTATCTCGCCGTCACCATGGGCATCCTCATGGGCAAACCTCTGTACATGGTGGGCAGCAAGCCGACCCGGTCTGCGGCGCGCCGATGACGGTCGCCTGGGTCGTCGGGAGCGGGGGCCTGCTGGGCTCGGCGCTCGGCCGCGTGCTGGCCGGCCACGACACGACGCTGTTTACGCCGGCCGAGCGCTTTCGTTGGCAGAGTGTGCCCGAGCGCGAACGCCAGATCGGCGAGGCCGTGCGGGCGTTCGCCTCCCGGATCGGCGCCGGCGAACGGTGGGAGCTCTACTGGGCAGCCGGGGTGGGCTCCATGGGCAGCCTCGAGGCCAACCTCGCCGAGGAGACCCGGGCGCTCGCGCACTTGCTCGAGCTGTTGCTGCGCGAGGCGAACCTCCGCGCCGCCCCCGCGGCCGTCGCCTTCGCCAGCTCGGCCGGCTCGATCTACGCCGGAGCGACCGAACCGATCATCAGCGAGCGCTCGTCGCCATCGCCCAACACGCCGTATGCCCGGGCGAAGCTCGAGCAGGAGGAGATCGTCACCGCCTTCGCGCGCGCGCACGGCAAGTCGACCGCGCTGATCGCCCGTCTGTCGACCCTCTACGGCCCGGGGCAGTCGCACGGCAAGCCGCAGGGCCTCATCGCGCACATCGCGCGCGCTCTCGTGCGCAATCAGCCGGTGCGAATCTACGTTCCTCTCGACACGGTGCGCGACTACCTGGCCGCCGACGACGCGGCGGCCGCCATGTTCAAAGCGCTCGAAGCGCTCGCAGCCGTGCGCGCGCAGGGCGCAGGGTCCGCCGTGCTGACCAAGATCTTCGCCTCCGAGCGGCCGACGACGATCGCCGAGATCGTCGCGGTCTTCCGCCGGATCGCCCGCCGCGCGCCCAGGATCATCACCAGCGCCAGCCGGCTGAGCGCCCTCTATCCCCGGCGCATGCGCTTCGCCTCGGTAGCGGCGCGGGAGCTCTCGCGACCTCCGCGGGTGAGCCTGCTCGTCGGCGTGAGCGAAGTGCTGGCGGCCGAGCGCGCGCTCTTCGCCCGCGGAGCGGCGCCGGAGCGCCGACGGACCCCATGAAGGAAGCGGAGTTCGACGAGTACGCGGAGCGCTACGAGGCGCTGCACGCTGCCAGCATCGCGATCACCGGCGAGGGCCCGGAGTATTTTGCCGAGTACAAGATCCGCGACATCGCCCGCGCGGTCGGTCGCCGCGCGACGGCCCGAGGGGGCTCGGACGGAGGCGCTCGGCCGGCGCTCCAGGTCTGCGATTTCGGCGCCGGCGTGGGCGGATCCGTGCCCTTCGTGCACCGCCACCTGCCCGGTGCGCAGCTGACCTGCCTGGATGTTTCTCGCCGCAGTCTGGAGGTCGCCGAGAGGCGCTACCCGCAGATGGCACGCTACGTCCATTTCGACGGCCTGCATCTGCCGCTTCCCGACGAGCAGTTCGACATCGCCTTCGCCGCCTGCGTGTTCCACCATATCGACCATGCCGAGCACCCGGTGCTGCTGCAGGAGCTGCACAGGATCCTGCGACCGGGAGGTGTGCTCTTCGTGTTCGAGCACAACCCGTGGAACCCGCTGGCGGTCCGGGCGGTCGAGAGCTGTCCGTTCGACGAAAACGCGCATCTGATCCGTGGTTCGACGATGGAGCGGCGGTTGCGGGCCGCGGGGTTCGCCGACTGCACGATCCGCTACCGGATCTTCTTTCCGCACGCCCTGCGCTTCCTGCGGCCGCTCGAAGCGGCCATGACCTGGTTGCCGCTGGGCGGACAGTATTGCGCGCTGGCGCGGCGGTCGCCGGGCAGCGTCAGGTAGCGCCGGCTTCCGGCCGCGACTCGACGAGCCTTCCAGCCGCCCACCATCCGCCCCAGGCGAGCAGCAGCGCCGGGTAGAAGTCCACCACGTAGTGCCAGCCGAAATAGATCGCGCTCGCGGCGATGGCGAGGTTCCACGGCACCAGCAGGAGGAGGAGCGGCCGGAAGGTGCGCCAGGCGACGAAGAGGCCGAGCGCGCTGGTCGCGAGAT
>JAGOCP010000050.1 GCA_017998715.1 Thermoanaerobaculia bacterium
ACTTCGAAGATCTTCCGTGTCCTGTTCTTCATCTTCACCTGGTTCGGTTTCTCGACCGCGTACGGCTTCGGATTGGCCTTTCTCGCCGGCGTCGGGCTCCGTTGGGAAGACGTCGGCGCCTTCGCCTTCGTGAACATGGTCGCCGGCGCGGCGACGCTGGGCGCTGCCGAAGGGCTCACCGCCGGCCTGCGGTTGCGCCGCTTCGGTGTCGAAGAAGCCTGCACCTGGATCGGGTTCGCCCACCTTGTGGGCGGCGGGCTCTGGTGGCTGGTCGAAGGTCCTCTCGACGCCGGAGTTGCGCTGGTGCTGATCGCTGGTGCCTGGGCGGCGGCCGGCCTCGCGACGCTCATCGTCTGGCGCTGGGCCACGCCGGGGATGGGCGCGGTTGCCGCCGTGGCGCTCTTCTGCGGCCTCTCGCAGGCGCCATGGAACCACCTGCTCTGGCTGCTCGTCGCCGGCCTCGGAGCCTGGCCGCTCGCCAGGCTGGCTCTCGCCGATCATGTCTCGCCGGAGCTCAGGCGACGCTTCGGCGAGGCATTCGTCGTCTTCGCGTCCCTGTTCTACTGCGCGGTCCACATTGCGGTCGTCGAATCGCACCTGTTTCTCTTCGCACGCGCCTTCGAGGGCCGGCTCTTCGCGAGCTCCGGCGCGACGCCGCCGCCCGCGAGCTCATTCACAGTCGCCGCTAGCCTGGCGGCGATGGTCGCCGTTCCGGCTGCGCTCCTGCTGGTCGGGCTCGCGCGCCGCTACCGGACGGCGATCGTCCTTGGGTTGCTTCTGGCGGCAGTCACCGGCGTCACCTTCGCGCAGCGCTGGGGCACCTGGCCGCTCTGGCTGCGCTTGATCCTGGAGGGCGGCGCCCTGGTCGCCCTCGCGCTCTACCTGCGTCGTGCGCTGGCGCAGCGCGCAGGCGCCGAATGGCGAGGGCTCACGGCGCTACCTCTGGCAGAAGACCGGGAGAGTCTGCAGACGCTCGAGGTCGTTGCGACTCTGGCGGCGTTCGCCCCGGCGGCACGGCAGCCGGAGGCGGGCGGCTTCGCGGGCGGCGGCGGCGAGTTCGGCGGCGGCGGGGCTTCGGCGAAGTTCTGACTACTCGCCGGGGGTGATGTTCTTGATCGGCGGCTTCGCGGCAGCCGGGCCCGCCTTGGGTGTGCTCACCCGCTCGCGCCACATGCCGAAAAGCGCCGCGCCCAGGCCGAGCAGGATCTCGTCGACGAACGGCACGAAGTCGGGGATGATGAGGTCGAACAGAAAAAGCGCCACGAAGACGCCGAAGGCCTGGGGGAACTTGAGCCGCGAAACGGTCTTTTCGACGAACTGCGCGCCTGGTCCCGGTGCCATGCCCGGAGTCTAGCGCCAGAGGCGCCCGGTTTGCGACTCGTGCAGGCGCCTGCGAGACTCTGCGTCAGACTCGCGGACGAGGAGAGAGGATCCATGAAGATCGCCTGGAGAGTTGCCTGCCTGTTCCTGGCCGCGACCGCGGTCGTCGCGCCCTTCGCCGGCGCCGCTGAGCGGTCCGCCGCGCCGAAGCTGCCGTCGCCGAAAGAGACCTGGTTGCTCACCGAGTCGCCGAGTTTCACGGTGATGGGCAACGTCTCGGCGAAGAAGGTCACCGAAGTCGCCGAGACGCTCGAACGTTTTCGCGCCACGCTGCTCAAGCTCAAGCCGAACGCCAGCCCGATCTCGCCGGTCCCGTCGCTCTTCGTGGCGTTCACCAACGATCGCTCGTTCGATCCCTACAAAGGCAGCCCGGAGACAAGCGACGTCAAGTGGGTGGGGACGTTTCAGACAACGCAGTTCGGCAACACCTTCGCGGTGAATGCCTACCCCGATCAGGGCAACGGCATGGCCATTGTCTTCAAGGGTTACGCCGGCCACTTCATCCGCTCGAACTACCCGACGACACCGCTCTGGCTGCGCGAAGGCCTGGCCGAGCTCTACGCGACTTTCCGCATCGAAGATGGCGTCGCCGACATCGGCCGGCCTTCAGCGGAGAGTCTCAAGCAGGTGCGCAGCGCTCCTCTCCTGCCGTTGCGCGAGATTCTCGCCATGACGGAGAGCAGCCCGGGCTATTCGATCGAGAAACGGTCGATCTTCGCGGCGCAGTCTTGGGTGCTCGCCCACTATCTCCTCTACGGTTCGGCCGAGGGGCAGCCGCGAACCGCCGATTTCCTCCGCCGGCTCGATGCCGGCGAAGAGCAGGCGGCAGCCTTCCTGGCCGCTTTCGGAGTCGAGATCGACAAGTTCGAGGGCCGGCTGCGGCAGTACGCCGCCCGGCCGGCCTTCGACTATGCCCGGGTCATGGTCGGCGACCTGCCGCCTACAGGCGTCTCGGCGCCGCGCAGTCTGGGTCGCGCGGAGGCGTTGGCCCTGCTGGCGGAGCTGCCGGCCAGCATGCGTCGGCTCGACTTCGCGCAGCAGCATGTCGATGCGGTGCTGGCCGAAGCGCCCGGAAACGGCGACGCCTGGGCGCTCGCCGGCTGGATCGCCGAGGCGCGCAAGGACCCCGCGGCGGCTGCGGCGGCCTATCGTCAGGCGCTCGGCGGAGCCATAGCGCGCGCTGCATCGTGGCTCTACGTCGGCAACTGGCAGCTCGAGAATGCCGCCGGGGAGGCGGGCGCCCTGCCGGATCGCAAGGCCGCCGCCGCGGCGGCGCGTCACTCCGCCGAGAGTGCCTTGGCCCTGGCGCCGGAGTTCGGCGAGGCCTCGGCGCTCAAGGGACGCGCAGCGCTGATTCGCGAGGAGTACCCGGCGGCGATCGCCGCTTTCGCCGAGGCGCAGCTTCGCCTGCCGGACCGCGCCGACATCGTCTACAACCGCGTCGTGGCGCATCTCGGAGCCGGGCAGCTCGTGCAGGCGCGCGCCCTGGTAGAGGGCCGGCTGCGGCGACTCGCCGATCCCGCGGCACTTGCCCAGGCGCGCGAGATGGTCGCGCGCAGCGAATCCTCGCGCGCCATCGAGATTGCGATCGAGGCTGCCAACCGCGCCTCCGGGAGCGGCGACCTCGACGGCGCGATTGCCGCCTTCACCGAGGCGCAGGGCAAGGTCTCGACGCCCGACGCCCGGGAGTATCTCGCGCGGCAGATCGCCATGCTCGAACAGTCGAAGCGCGATGGCGCCGAAGTCGACGCCTTCAACGCTGCGGTCGCCCAGGTCAACGCCGGCAGGCTGGCGGAGGGGCGCGACGCACTCGTGCTTCTCCTGGCCGACTGTCGCCAGGAGTCGCTCTGCGCGCGTGCGCGTGAGCTTCAGGCCGACCTGGACCGGCGCCTGCAGAGACGCAGGTGATGGCGGAGGAGATCTGCGAGCTGCTCCCGGTCGCGGGCGCCGACGGCGAGCCTTCGCACCTCGCCGTGCGGCTGGCGGAGCCGGCGGGCGGCCGGCGCTCGCGCTTCACCTTCCTCTACCTGCACGGCTTCGGCTCGAAGCAGAGCGGCGAGAAGGCCGATTTCTTCCGCTCCCGCGCCCTCGAAGGCGGCATGCCGTTCTGCTCGTTCGACTTCCAGGGACACGGCGAGTCGGGGGGCAGGATGCGCGACCTCACCTTCAGCCGCAACCTCGACGACCTCGCCGCGGTGCACGACTTTCTCGCCGCGCGCGGGCTGGGCTCGGTGGTGCTGATCGGCTCCTCGATGGGCGGCGCGGCGGCACTCTGGCATGCGGCGCGCCGGCCGGGGACGGTGCTCGCGAGCCTGTTGATCGCGCCGGCAGTCGGCATGGGACGCGGCCTCGAGCGCTGGGCGGGGCCGGAAGGACTGGAGCGCTGGCGGCGGGAAGGCTCGATCCGCTACGCCAACGAGCTGGTCGAGGCCGAGCTCGGCTGGGGTCTGGTAGCCGATCTGCGCCGCTTCGATCTCGAGGTGCTGTCGACGGCGTATCGCACGCCTACTCTGGTGCTGCAGGGCAAGCGCGACGAGACCGTCGATTACCTCGAGGTCACCCGCTTCGTCGCCCGATCCCCGGGCGGCCTCTTCCGCCTTCGGCTCTACGAAGAGGGCGATCACCGGCTGACCGGGCTCAAGGAGGAGCTGTGGAGCGAGATGCGGGAGTTTCTGGTCCGCAGCCGGCTCCTTCCGCCCGCCGGATCGCTTGCCGATCCGGCAGGCGGCTAGCCCATCACGGGCGTCCTGCCCATCACGGGCGCCGAGCCCTTCAGTGGCGGAGCTCGCCGACGATTCCCGGCGAGACCGGACCCACGGTCGTGGTCACGGCGGCGGTCTCGTCCTGGAAGTGCAGCCGTCCTTCACGCAGGCTCGCGCCGCGCAGCGCGATCGCCAGCACTTCGCCCAGCTCGCTGACCGGGTGGACGCGGATCCGCGCGCGCACTTCGGCGGGCAGGTCCTCGAGGTCGGCCTCGTTGTCCTTCGGCAGCAGGATCTCGGCGATTCCCGCCCGCACCGCGCCGAGGATCTTCTCCTTGAGCCCGCCGATCGGCAGCACGCGGCCAGAGAGGGTGATCTCGCCGGTCATCGCGAGGTCGTGGCGCACCGGCCGGCCGGAGAGGACCGAGACGATCGCCGAGGCCATGGTGACGCCGGCGGAGGGGCCGTCCTTGGGGATGGCGCCCGCCGGCACGTGAATGTGCAGGTCGCGCTCGAACGATCCTTCCTCGATCCCGAGATAGGCGGCGTGCGCCCGGGCATAGCTCCAGGCGGCCCGTGCCGACTCCTTCATCACGTCGCCCAGCTGTCCGGTGAGGACGAGGTCGCCCTTGCCCTTCATCGTCTGCGCTTCGACGAACAGGATGTCGCCACCCACCGGCGTGTAGAACATGCCGGTGGCGACACCGATCTGGTCCAGGCGGCTGGCGCGTTCCGGATGGACGCGCGGGCGGCCCAGCAGGTCGCGGACTTCCGCCGTCCCGATCTCGATCTTCTCGAACTCCTTGGCGGCGACCTTGCGCGCCACCTTGCGCGACATCTTGCCGAGCTCGCGCTCGAGCTGCCGCACGCCGGCCTCGTGGGTGTAGTTCGAGACCAGCTCAGCCAGCGCGTCCTCCGAGATCGTCAGCTGCCCGGCGGCGAGTCCGTTCTCCTCGAGCTGCCGCGGCAGCAGGTAGCGGCGCGAGATCTCCGCCTTCTCGGACTCGGTGTAGCCGGAGAACTCGACGGTTTCCATGCGATCGAGGAGCGGCCCGGGGATGTTCTGCGAGTAGTTCGCGGTGCAGATGAAGAGCACCTCGGAGAGGTCGAACGGCACGCCGAGGTAGTGGTCGGTGAAGCTGTCGTTCTGCGCCGGATCGAGCACCTCGAGAAGCGCCGACGCCGGGTCGCCCTGGTAGGAGACGCCGAGCTTGTCGATCTCGTCGAGCAGAAAGACCGGATTCTTGGTTCCGGCCTGCTTCATGCCTTGCAGGATCCGTCCGGGCATCGCGCCGACATAGGTGCGGCGATGGCCGCGGATGTCGGCCTCGTCGCGCGCGCCGCCGAGCGAGATGCGCACGTACTCACGCCCCATGGCGCGCGCGATCGACTGCGCGACCGAGGTCTTGCCGACGCCGGGGGGGCCGAGAAAGAGGACGATCGGGCCCTTCGACTGCTTCTCCTTGTCCTTGGCCTTCTTCCTGGACTTGTCAGCCTTCGGCTCCGCTGCGTCGCTGCCGGCCTGCCTCGTCCCGGTTGGAGCCTCGCTGCCAGCATCCGTGGTGAATGCAGCAGAAGGCTCGGCCGAGCCTTCGCCGTCGGGATCTGAGTCTTCCTTTACCGAAGCCTTTGCCTTTTCTCTCTCCGCGTTCTCCAACCGCAGCTGCCGCACGGCGAGGAACTCGAGGACGCGGTCCTTGACGTCCTTCAAGCCGTAGTGATCCTGCTCGAGGATGCGCGCCGCCTCCTGGACGTCGAGCTTCTCCTCGCTGCGCGCGCTCCACGGAAGCTCGGCGACGGTTTCGAGGAAGGTGCGGATGACCTGGGTCTCCATCGACTCGCGGCCGATGCGCCGCAGTCGGCCGACCTCGCGGTCGACCTCCTTGCGCACCTCCGGCGTGAGCTCGAGCTTGCCGAGGCGCTCGACCAGCTCGTCGAGATCGCTGCTCTCGTCGCTGTCGCCGAGCTCCTTCTGGATCGCCTTCATCTGCTCGCGCAGCACCATCTCGCGCTGGCGGTCGCCCAACTCCTCGCGCACCTTGGTCTTGATCTCCTCCTGGGTGTCGAGAACGGTGAGCTGGCGCTGCACCTGGATCAGCACGGAGCGCAGGCGCTCCTCGACCGAGAGCAGCTCCAGCAGCTTCTGGCGCTCGGCGGTCGGCAGCTCGACGTAGGCCGACACCAGGTCGGCGAATCGCGACGGCTCGGCGGCGATCGAGATCACCTGCTGCACCAGCTCCTCGGGGAGCCCGGCGCGCTTGGCGAGCTCGATCGAGCGCTCGCGGGCTTCGCGAAACAGGGCGACGAACGCCGCGTTGCCGGGGTCGGACGGCTGCTGGTCGCTGGCGGTGATCGTCGTGGCGACGTAGTAGCCGTCGCGCTCCTGATAGCGCAGCGCGACGCCGCGGCGCTCGCCGTGCAGCACCAGCTGCATGCCGGAGAGGCTGCGTTGCACCTGGCCGAGGCGGGCGATCGTGCCGACGCTGTAGAGCCCTTCCGGGTTGACGTCGTCGACGTTCTGGCGCTGCGCCACCGCCAGCACCAGCGGCTCCGGCGCGCGCAGCGCGGCTTCGATGGCACGCAGGGTACTCGGGCGTCCGGCGCCGATCGGCAACGCAATTCCGGGGAAGAGGACGGCGTCGCGTAGCGGCAGGACGGGAATCATCAGCTGTTCGTTCATCGATTCTCCTGCGACAGGCGGGCCGCGAGCTTGCGGACACCCCCGTCGATGGCAGAGAAAACCCCGCGGTCGACGGCCTTATTCCAGCCGCCGCTCAACGCTGCTGCCACCAGAGCAGGACCGCCAGCACGACGCCGATGACGACCACGGCGCCGCGGGCCTTCGACTGGCCGATGAAGCGCCCTAGGTTGGCACCGGCGAAGCCGCCGAGGACCGCGCCGACGAGCATGACCAGCGCGGCGGGCCAATCCACCCTGCCCGAGAGGATGAAGATGGCCGAAGCGACGCCGTTGATGCACATGCCGAAGAAGTTCTTGAGGCCGTTCATGGCGTGGATGTTCTCCAGCCCGAGCGAGCCCAGGACGACCAGCATGAGAATTCCGATCCCGGCCCCGAAGTAGCCGCCGTAAACCGCCACGGCGAGCTGGGCGAACCAGGCGACGGCAAGCGCCCGGGGGCGGTCGTTGCCGGGCCCGGCCGCCATGTCCCCGGCAGCGCCGGCGTGGGGCGAAGTGAAGCGGCCGCGGAAGCGGGCGAACGACTGCAGGAAGAACAGCAGGGTGGCGAAGAGGATGAGCACCGGAGCCAGCCGGGCGAAGACCTTTTCCGGCGTTCCGAGGAGCAGGAGCGAACCGGCGGCGCCTCCGAGGAGACTCGGAACGAACAGGGTGGAGAGCCACTTGCGGTGTGTGCGGACCTCGCGGCGGTAACCGAAGAGGCTGGCCGCCGCACCGGGCATCAGGGCGACGGTCGAGGTGGCGTTGGCGGTGATCGCCGACTCGCCGAGGAGCAGCAGGACCGGGAACGTGAGGATCGTGCCGCCGCCGGCGAGCGCGTTCATTCCGCCGGCCGCCATGGCGGCGGCGAAGAGAACGGCGGCCTCTGCAGGGGACAAGCGCCGATCGACCTCAGGTGGCGAGGCGCAGGACGAAGCGCGAGGTGCCGAACTGCACCCGGTCGCCGTCGGCGAGCAGGCGCTCGGTGACGCGCTGGCCGTTGACGTAGGTCCCGTTCTCGGACGACAGGTCGCGCAGCAGCCAGCCGGCATCGGTCTCGGTGATCTGGGCGTGCCGACGCGAGACTGCCGGTTTGTAAATCCGAATCTGGTTTTCCGGCGTGCGGCCGATGAAGGTCAGCGGTTCGAGGTAGTGCGGCTGCGGTTCGAGGTCGCCGTCGAGCGCCTCGAGTCGCGGGCGGGCGGGCGGTGCCGGCGGGTTTGCCGGCGGCACTGCCGGGTCGCCCGTCGGTGCCGCAGGGGCGACCTCGTGCACGACGCTGGAAGGAGAAGAGGCGCTGGGTGCAGGCGGCGGCTGGAGGTCGTCGAACGGGGACGCGGCCGCCCGCCAGGGCTCCTCGGATGCACCAGCTGGACTGGCGTTGCTCCAGGCCAGGGAAGGCGTCCAGACCGGCGGTTCCAGGGGGAGCTCGGGCAGCGGGGGCGGCGCTGGCGCCGACGGCGGCTCTGGGGGCAGCATGAGGGTGCCGTCGTCCTCGGGCGGTGCAGCGACAACGGCCGCGGCGTCGGCGGGGCTTCCGGCGGCCGGCGTGGGCGCGGAGCTCTCCGGCAGGCCGACTTGCGAGGTCGTCGCTGGCGCGAGCTCTTCAGCCGAGTCGAAGGCGCCGCGGAATCGCTCGACGACCCCGGAGAGGGTCTCGACCCGCTCTTCGGCAGCGCTCAGGCTCTCGTCGGAGCGGGCCTCGCGGTCGCGATACTCGGCAACGTCGAACTCGCCCAGCTCGTGGCGGAGGACGATCTCCTCGCGATCGAGGCGCAGGCTCTCGCACTCAGCGCGCGCCCTGTCGAGTTGCGGCAACAGGCCGCCGTAGGTGCCGCGCGCCGCGTCCTTGAGCGGCGCCGCCTTGGCGTCGAGGGCGGCGATGCGCGACTCGTAGTCGCTGCGTACCCTGGCGAGCACCTTCTCGGAGAGGTCGGCGGCGGCCTCCTGCATGCGCGCCAGGCGCTGCCGCAGCGCGTCGCGCTCGCGCCGCAGGTCGATCAGCGAGGTGAGAACGGATTCGTCGACTGGCTGCAACTCTTCGCTCATGTCCGGCCCTCTCGAATCCACAGCGGCTTTGCCGGTCGATTCTACTGCGGGCGGAGGTCAGGGAATCGGGCGCCCGTGCGGATCTTCAGGCGGGAAGATCATCAGCGTCGAAGTGGCGTGCGCTACGAGCTTGCCCCGAGGATCGACGAGCCTGGCCTCGGAAAGCGCCGAGCGCCGCCCGAAATGGAGCACCGTGCCGGTGCAGACCAGGCGCCCGCCGTGCCCGCCGATGGGGCGCAGGTAGTTGACCTTGATCTCGAGCGTCGCGCAGGTCTCGCCGGGGGGCAGCTCGGTGGTGACGGCGCAGCCGCAGGCCGTATCGCAGATCAGGGCGGCGATTCCGCCGTGCAGGACGCCGTTCGGATTGAGGTGGAACTCCGCCGGCTCGAGGGCGAAAACAACCCTGCCCGGTTCCGCGAGCTCGATGTGCATGCCGACGAGGTCGGCCACCGGCGGTGGCGGAATCTCGCCCGCCAGCATGGCGCGCAGGAATTCGAGGCCACTCCTGCCGCGCGCCAGAGCGCGGATCTCGGCCGGGTCGTGCCAGCCGAAGGTGCGCTGGCGAATCGGCGCGGTCATGGCCGCCCGGCGGAGGAGCGGGGCACGGGTCAGTTCTCGGCCTGCCAGACCGGCAGGCGGCCCGGCGTCCAGGGCGCCCCGTCTCGCTCCATCTCCTGCTCGACCGCCGCCAGGTCGACCTCGACGAACTTCTTCAGCCGGGCGAGCTCGCGGGTGAACGCCGCGCCAGCGATGGCATAGGCATCGCGCTGCGTCTGTGTCGGTTCGGCCGTGGACGACCAACTCGAGAACACGACGTTCTGGACGCGCTCCGAGATCGACGGCAGGTCGGCCTCGTTCCGGGCGCGCAGGAAGCGGTCGCCCGACAGCGCGATCGAGATCTTCGCCAGCTCGAGCTCGAGGGCGCGGAGCCGGCTGTCGAGCTCGGCGTTGCGGGCGGCCGGAACGGCTCCCGCCTGCGGCGCGTCGACCGCGATCCGCAGCAGCGCGAGTCGCTCCCCGAGCTCCCCGGTCAGATTCTCGGCGCCGAGCACCGCGCGCTGGAGACGGGCAGTCTTGCGCTGCCAGTCGCGGACTGCCGCGCGGTCCTTCGCCGGCAGCGTGGCGAGGGACAGTGCCTCGACTTCGAAGTCGGCCTCACCCAGGAGCTTCGTGGAGCCGGCGGAAGTCAGCTCGAGCCGGGCACGGTAGCGGCCGGGCGCCGCGAAGGGACCCTGCGCCGGCACCGAGAACGGCGCCGTGGTGACGACCTTCGCCGCCGGGTCGGCCGCTGGATAGCGCAGGTCCCAGGTCAGGCGCTGCATCCCCTTGGCCGGTTTGGTTTCGAGCCGGCGGACGGTCGCTCCCTGGTCGTCGACGACGGTGACGGCGACGACCGCGGCCTCCTCTTCGGTCTCGGCGCGCAAGATGGCGAGCGTCGGATAGGCGATGTCGCGCTTTTCCTCGATGGCTTTCTTCTCGGCCTCGGCGCGCGCCTCTTTCATGGTCTTGGGCGCGTCCTTGAGATACCAGGTGAAGGTGGCGCCGAACGGCGGGTTGGCCGCGGCGTAGTAGGTCTCGCCGAGGAAACCGCGTTCGCGGTCGCCGATGCGCGAGCCGGGGACGAAGAGCTGCGCCTTGCCCGGAGGGAACAGGATCGCCTCGGCGTCGAGCTTCGCGGCGTCGAGGCCGCGCAGCGTCGCGAGCTCGTCGAGGATGTAGAAACCGCGGCCGAAGGTCGCTACGACCAGGTCGTCCTCGCGCTCCTGAATGGCGAGATCTCGTACCTGGATCGTCGGCAAGCCGCCCTTGAGCTGGATCCACTTCTTGCCGCCGTCGGGCGTGAAGAAAAGGCCGAACTCGGTGCCGGCGTAGAGGAGGTTGCGGTCCTTCGGATCCTCGACGACAGCGTAGACGGTGCCGCGTTCCGGCAGGTCGCCGGTAATCGAAACCCAGCTGCGTCCGCGGTCGCCGCTCTTCAGGACGTACGGCTTGAAATCGCCCATTTTGTGATTGTCGAAGGCGGCGTAGACGGTCGCGGCGTCGTGGCGCGAAGCCACCAGGCGCGAGACGTAGGTGTTGGCAGGAACGCCCGGGAAGCTCTCTCCGCGGCGCCACTCGCCGCCGCCGTTCTCGGAGACCTGGACGAGGCCGTCGTCGGTGCCGACGAAGAGCAGCCCCTCGGCGAGCGGCGATTCGGCGAGCGCCACGATGTTGCCGTAGATCGAGGTCGAGGCGTTCTTCGCCACCGCTTCGGGCCGTTGGATGCGTCCCATCACCTTGAGCTGGTTGCGATCCAGCTGGCGCGAGAGATCCGGCGAGATCGCCCGCCAGCTCCCGCCGCGATCGTCGCTGCGGAAGAGCCGATTGGCGGCGAAATAGAGACGGGTGGGCGAATGCGGCGAGAGTACCAGCGGCGAGTCCCAGTTCCAGCGCAGCGGCGCCTCGCCGGCGCCGGGCTGGGGTTGAATGTCGAGGTTCTCGCCGCTCTTGCGATCGTAGCGGGTGAGCGCCCCGTGCTGTGCTTCGGCATAGACGATGTTCGGATCCGTCGGGTCGGTTACGGTCCAGAACCCGTCGCCGCCCTGGGCGACCTCCCAGTCTTCGTTGGCCGGCCCCTGGAAACGCTTGGTGCGCGACGGACCGCACAGGGTGTAGTTGTCCTGGGTGCCGCCGCAGACGTTGTAGAAGGGGAGCGCATCGTCGATGCCGAGGCGATAGAACTGGGTGATCGGGAGGTTCTCGAAGAAGCGCCAGGTGGCGGCGCGGTCGAAGCTCTCGTAGAGGCCGCCGTCGCAGCCGACGAGGTAGTGGTCGGCGTCCTTCGGATCGACCCAGATCACATGATTGTCGACGTGCTTGGCCTTTTCGCCCAGGCCGCGAAAGCTCTTGCCGCCGTCGTCGGTGACCTGCAGAAAGGTGTCCATCGAGTAGATGCGGTCGAACTGGTGCGGATCGGCGAAGATCTCGGTGTAGTAGTTGCCGCTCGTCGAATGCCCGGAGCGCTTCTCCCAGCTTTCGCCGCGGTCGGTGGAGCGGAAGAAGCCGCCCTGGTCGGCCTCGGCCTCGACGATCGCGTAGACGACGTCCGGGTTCTGCGGCGAGAGCGCGAGGCCGATCCGGCCGATGTCCCCCTTGGGCATCCCCGAGTCGAGCTTGCGCCAGGTCTTGCCGCCGTCGACCGACTTGTGAATGGCCGACTCGGGCCCGCCGCCGACGAGCGTCCAGACGTGGCGGCGACGCTGATGCGCGGCAGCATAGATCGTATCCGGGTCGCGCGGGTCGAGCAGGATGTCGGCGACGCCGGTGTCGTCACTGACCTTGAGCACTTGTGTCCAGGTCTCGCCGGAGTCGGCGCTGCGATAGACGCCGCGCTCGCCGCCGCCGCTCCACAGCGGCCCGTAAGCCGCCACCCAGACGACGCGCGAGTCGCGCGGGTCGACGAGGATGCGGCCGATGTGCTCGGACTTTTCGAGCCCCATCTTCTTCCACGACTTGCCGCCGTCGAGCGTGCGATAGATACCGTCGCCGTAGGCGACGCTGCGCTGGTTGTTGTTCTCGCCGGTGCCGACCCAGACGACGTTGGGGTTCTTCGGGTCGATGGTCAGGGCGCCGATCGAGTAGGAGCCTTCGCCGTCGAAAACCGGTGCCCAGGTCGTGCCGGAGTTGGTCGTCTTCCAGACGCCGCCCGAGGCCGCAGCGATCCACCAGACCTTGGCGTCGGTCGGGTCGACCGCCATGTCAGCGATCCGCCCGGAGGTGAAAGCCGGCCCGATCGAGCGCAGGGCGAGACCGGCGAACGTCGCGCTGGCGAGCGGCCCCTCGTCTTTCTTCGCTTCCTCCTTCGCCGGTTTCGCCGCGAAGATGGGCGAGGTGAGTGAAAGGACGACGGCGGTGACGAAGAGGGCTCGCTTCATGGTGGCTCCCGGAAAGTCCTGAATACGCGAAGACGCCGGACCTGGTTGCAGTCCGGCGTCGAAATGCTAGCAGGCGCGGCGGAAGATCGTCAGGAGCTCTGCTTGGCCTCGATGCTGATTTCGACCGTGACCTCGTCCGAGAGCAGCAGGCCGCCGGCGTCGAGGGTCTTGTTCCAGTTGATGCCGAACTCCTTGCGATCGAGCTTGGTGGTGACCGAGAAGCCGGCGAGCGGCTTGCCGTCCATGCCCTTCATCTCGCCGAGAAAGGTCACCGGCAGAGTCAGGACCTTGGTCACGCCGCGCATGGTGAACTCACCGGTCGCCTTGTACTCGGTGTCCGAGACTTTCTCGATCTTGGTGCTCTTGAAGGTGATTTCGGGGAACTTCTCGACGAAGAAGAAGTCCTCGGTGCGCAGGTGCTTGTCGCGCATCTCGTTGGCGGTATCGACGGATGTCGCCTGGATCTTGAACTCGACCGAAGCGCCGGCGAGGTTGGCGTCGTCCTTGACGATCGTGCCGGAGAAGTCGCCGAAGGTGCCGCGGACCTGCGTCATCATGTGGCGCACCGAGAAGCCGACGCTCGAATGTGCCTTGTCGGCGGTGTAAGTGCTCGCGGCCTGGGCGGCGCCGGAAGAGAAGGCGAGCGTGGCGAGAACGGCAGCGACTGTGGACAGCTTCTTCATGGGTGATTCTCCTCTTGGGTTGCAGGGTTGGAATGCGGATAGGTGCTGTAGAGCCCCTCGCGCAGGTCGTCGAGGAGCTGGATGAGCTCGCGGGTCTTTTCGCCGGAGAGCGAATCGAAACAGGCGCGGAGGGTTTCGAGCATCGGCCGGTCGAGCGTGGCGAGCAGCTCGAGCCCGGTCGGCGAGATCGTGCAGAGGACGCGCCGCCGGTCCTTGGCACAGCGCACGCGTTCGATGAGCTTCTTGCCCTCGAGGCGGTCGAGGAGGCGGGTGATGCCCGGCGCCTGCTCGATCATGCGGGTGGCGATCTCGAGCGTCGGCACCGCCTCCGGGTGCGCTCCGCGCAGGATCCGCAAGACGTTGTACTGCTGCACGGTGATTCCCTGCGGCTCGACCGCAGCAGCGAGGCGCCGCTGCAGTTGGTCGCTGGTCCGCAGGAGCGCGATACCGGCCTCCTGGAACGCCGACTCGAAGGGCTTGCTCTGTCGGATCTCTTTCTGGATCTTGCTCTCGGGCATCGCAAGAAAAACGTATCAGTAAATAATTGACAGGTCAAGCATCGGCTCGCAGGCCCTCCCTTCCTTGTCTCGAACGAGTCTGAATGGCGACTTCTAGGCGCTGTCGAGCCGGGGGACCGGATCGATGAAGAGCTTTCCATCCTCGCTCTTGACCGCGAGCGGGCGCAGCGGCAGGTCAGGCTCGGTGAGGCAGGCACCGGTCGCGAGGTCGTAACGCCAGCCGTGGCGCGGGCAGGTGACGATCGATCCCAGACCGGGCTCCCGCTGCCCGGCGGAGAGGTCGGCGCCCTGATGGCGGCAGGCGAGCTCGATCGCCGAGATCGTGCCGTCGCTCGCCTGGCGGACTCCAACCGGCCGGCCCATGAGGTGGCGCACATGCAGCTGGCCCGGGGGGAATTCGGCCGCTGTCCCGATTCGGATCCAGGTCACGTGAGGGAAGATAGAAGCAAAGGGGGCTCCATGTCACGACCGCCTACAGGCTGGACCGTTCTCTGTGCCTTCCTCGCCGCCGGAGCAGCGCATGCCGATGTCGAGAGCGACCTGCGCTCCGAGCTCGTCGGGCGCTTCGGGCTGGCGAAGGGGGAGCTGGTCTCGGAATGCACGGACCATTTCACCGACATGCAGGTGGTCGGGGGCCGTCTCACCGGCGGCACGGGTGTGCGCTTCGAGCCCGGCGAGCTGGTGAAGATCGACAACGTGAAGGTCGGCGCGATGGCTGGGCTCGACGTCAACCTGACGCTGGTCGAGCCTTTCCTGCTCTCCTTCGAGGACGGAACGTTCACGGTCTACGACCAGCGCCGCTGCCGGGTGCAGCTCAACTTCGAGGTCTCCCGCGACGTGCGCAAGGACGTCGCGAAGTCACTTTCCGCGATCGCCGGGGTGATCGACCTCTTCGATGACGCAGGGGCAGCGAAGAAGGCCGGCTGGAACCGGCGCAAGGTCGAGCCGTACCCGAAGGACTGGGAGAAGACGAAGCGGGAGTACCAGGCCTGGAAACTCACCCAGGTGAACGCGGCGGTGCGCGCCAAGACCGCTTACGTCCTCGACGAGGCGCGCCGGGTGCTCAACTACATGCCCGGCGACGACGACTACCTATTCAGTTTCGCCGCCGGCGCTCGCGCGCGCTCGGACTCCTGGAGCTCATGCGAAGCGATGCTCGACGCCACCTTCTACAGCACCGGCTCCGGCGGCAAGAGCAGCCGCGGCTGGGCCGACGGCCAGCACGTCGCCTGGGCCAACCACTTAGCCCACGCGCTGCAGGGCTGCTACCTGGAGGAGGGGCGGTAGAGGTTGCGGAACTCATGGTCACGCAGGATTGCATGACGGCATGATTTGGCGATAAAATGCTGGCATGCCCAGCTCGAGCGACATCACCCCGTCCGATTTTGAGATCAAGGTCGTCGGCAAGAGCGGGCAGATCTCGCTCGGAAAGCGGTTTGCGGGCAAGGTGCTGCGGCTGGACCGCCGCGAGGACGGATCGGTGCTTCTGACCGCGGTCGCGGTGGTGCCCGAGAGTCAGCTCTGGACGGTTGCCGAACCGGATCGCTCGGCGATCGCGCGCGGCCTCGCCTGGGCGGCCTCCACGCCGGTGCGAGCTACGGATATCGCCAGCCTCGAAGCCAAGGTGTCGAAGCCGGCGCGGCGCAGTCGCACGCGCCCGTCCTGACGCTGTGCAGCTCGATCTCAACAGTCCGGAGTTTCAGACGGTGCTCTTTGGCCTCGAATCGGTCGAACTCCGGCAAGTCGTAGCGGGCCTCCGCCGACTTCTTGGACTGGAGTGGAACGACCTCTATCGCCACACTGGATTCCACTGGGAAGCCATTGAGCACCTGAGGGCGCCGAACGGTGCGAAAATCTGCTCGCTCCGCCTGAGCCAGAAGATCCGGGCCGTCGGATACCGCGACGGCGAGATTCTCCGCCTCGTTTCCCTACACCCGGACCATGACTCCGCTTACAAGCGCTGATATCCCACTCGCGTGGAGCGAGCAGTTTGTCCGCCTCGCAGGCAGCGCTGAGGACTTCCCCTATCCGGAGGAGCCGCGTGCGATCGAGCGGAACGAGGACCTGCGTCCGGAAGACATGTGCGGCTAACGGCAATGGAGGATGTAGCTCTCGTCCCCTGCCGACCTGACGCCGGCTGCGCCGGTATCCTCTCCGCGTGAGTCCTACGACAGCCCCTCGTCCGCGCCCAGAAGACCCTTCTCTTTCATCCACTCGGGGTTGAGCTTGGAGAGGTAGCGCTCGCCGGAGTCGGGGAGGAGGGTCACCACCAGGGCGTCGGCGGGGAGCTTGCGGGCGATTTCGCGCGCTGCCCAGGCGGCGGCGGCTCCCGAGGAGCCGGTGAAGATGGCGTCACTCTTGGCGAGGGCGAAGACCTCGTCGTAGGCGATCTGGTCGGAGACCGTGATGACTTCGTCGATCGTCTCCGGCCAGCACGAATCCGGCATATAGCTCTGGCCGATGCCGTCGATGAGGTAGAAGCCGAGCTCTTCCGGCGGCGGCAGGTGGCCGTGCTCGTTCCAGTAGGCGTAAACGGAGCCCACCGGATCGACGCCGATCGTGCGGATGGCCGGATTCTGCTCCTTGAGGAATCGCGAGACGCCGGAGATCGTGCCGCCGGTGCGGACGCCCGCCACCCAGTGGGTGACCTTTCCGTCGGTCTGGCGCCAGATCTCGGGGC
>JAGOCP010000304.1 GCA_017998715.1 Thermoanaerobaculia bacterium
CGCGTCAGGCTGGCGAGCGGGCGCTCGTCGCCGCCGAGCAGCGCGTCGGCGAGCTCGCGCTTCTCGGCCTGGAGCTCGAGGATCTTCTGTTCGACGGTGTTCTCGGCGATCAGGCGGTAGGCGAAGACCGGACGGCGCTGGCCGATGCGGTGGGCGCGGTCGATCGCCTGCGCTTCGACCGCCGGATTCCACCACGGGTCGAGCAGGAAGACGTACTCCGCGGCGGTCAGGTTGAGACCGAGGCCGCCGGCCTTGAGGCTGATCAGAAAGAGCGGGCAGGCCGGATCGCCCTGGAAGCGCTCCACCCGCGTCTGCCGGTCGGTGGTCGATCCGTCCAGATACTCGTAGGTCCAGCCCTTGGCATCCAGGCGCAGCTTGAGCAACGCCAGGAGACTGGTGAACTGCGAGAAGACCAGCGCCTTGCTGCCCTCCTCGACGATCTCTTCCAGGCGCGGCAGGAGCGATTCGAACTTGGCGCTCTCGTCGCGCGCCCGCAGCGGATCGAGGAGTCCGGGATGACAGGCCGCCTGGCGCAGCCGCAGCAGCGCTTCGAGAACCTGGATCTTGCTCTTTGCCCAGCCCTGGCGCGCGACCTTGGCGGCGAGGCTCCGCCGATAGTGATCCCGCAGCTCGTCGTAGAGCCGGCGCTGCGTTCCTTCGAGCTCGCACAGCACCGTCTGTTCGGTCTTCAGCGGCAGCTCCGGCGCCACCTCCTGCTTGGTGCGACGCAGCAGGAAGGGTCGCAGTGCCTGCGCCAGGCGCGCGCGGGTCGCCTCCGGCATCTTCCGTGCCGCGCCGTTCACGGCGCGGAAGTTCGACAGCCGGCCGAGGAGCCCGGGGTTCAGGAATTCGAACAGGCTCCAGAGCTCGCCCAGATGGTTTTCGACCGGAGTACCGGTCGCGACCAGGCGATGGCGCGCCCGCAGCCGGCGCACGGCGCGCGCCGCGGCGGTGTTCGAGTTCTTGATCGCCTGCGCCTCGTCGAGAATGCAGTAGTCGAACTCGATCGCCGTCAGCAGGTCGATGTCTCTCTTGAGCGTGCCGTAGGTGGTGAGCACGAGGTCGAACTCCGCCAGGGTCGCGGGATCGCTGCGACGCTCCGCGCCGTGGAGCTCGAGGATCGCCAGCCGCGGCGCGAAGCGGGCCGCCTCCTCCCGCCAGTTGTAGAGCAGCGACCGCGGCACGACGACGAGCGACGGCTGCCGGCCGGGCGCGCGCCGCCCGCGGCGGGCCCGCCGCCCGGCGAGCAGCGCGAGGATCTGCACGGTCTTGCCGAGACCCATGTCGTCGGCGAGGCAGCCGCCGAATCCGAAGTGCTCGAGAAACAGCAGCCAGCCCAAACCCTCGCGCTGATAGCCGCGAAGCTCGCCGCGAAAGCCCTTCGGCGCATCGACCGGTCGGATGCCGGAGAACTCTGCGAGCTCGCGGCGCCAGCGCTCGAACGGCGGATCGGCCACGACCTCGGCCAGCGCGTCGCCCTCGAGCCAGGCGTCGACGAACATCGCCTGCGGCCGCGACAGGCGCACGCGGTCGCCGGTGACCTCGCCGACATCTCCCATGAGGGCGTTGTTCACCAGCCAGGCCTCGGGCAGCAGCCCGTAGCTGCCGTCGCCGAGCTCGACCATCCCCTTGCCGGTGCGCATGGCCTGCAGGAGCTTCGGCAACGGCACCTTCTCGTCCCCGAACTCGATGCCGCCTTCGAGGTCGAACCAGTCGAGACCGCTCGACAGGCCGAAGGAGGCCTTCCCGGGGAGTCGGAAGGCTCGGGCTTCGGCCTCGACCTCCCAGCCCTCCGCGAGAAGCTGGCGGACGAACTCGGGCACCGCAGCCGGGCTGAGCTCCAGGCGGCTTTCACCCGAAGATCGGTAGGTCGGTACCGCGCGCGCGCCGAGCGCGAACAGGCGGGCGGCGGCGCCGGCTTCGGCGCTCTCGCTGCGGCGGATCCGCCGCCTGCCCGCGAGATCGAGGATCCAGGGCCGCGTCTCGCGGGCGTCGAGCCGCACGTCGCCATAGGCGAACGAGAGCTCGAGCAGGACCGCCTTGCGTTGACCCCAGGGCTGCAGCGCTTCCGGCGCCGAGATGGCGAGGCGCGGGCGAGGCACTCCCCCGCCTTCGGCGAGCGCCCACTCCGGCGGCAGCGCGAGCTCCGGCACACGCGGCAGGAGATGCACCGCTTCGAGCCAGGCGGAGACTTCGCCCGCCGGCACCGCGAGCGCGCCGCCGGGGCCCGCGAGCTCCAACCACTCCGGAGTTCCGCCGTCGTCGAAAGGCGAGGCCCAGTCGGCAGCGATGAGCGTGCCACCGGGAAGAATCCAGAGCAGCCGATCCGCCGCCCCGAGCCGCCGGTCGCCCTGCCAGAGCTCCGAGGCGAGGGCATAGTCCGGCCGAGCGGAACCCGCGGTCTCGGGGTGAGCGCTCGGGTCCAGGCGCAGACGCAGCCGCCACGGCTCCGGCCGCCAGACGATCGCCGGGCCGAGCTCCCTGCTGCCGTCGACCGCGACGGTCTCCGCCCGCAGGCGGCCCGTCGCGCACAGGGCCGGCAGCAGCGCCGCGACCTGGAAAGGCTCGAGCTCGAAGGAGTGCGGCAGGAGATCGCGCCGCCAGGAGTCGAAGCCGCCGCCGTAGGCGTCGGCGACCTGGATGCCGGCGAGGATCCCGAGGATCTCGCGGTCGGCGCTGTCCGACAGCGCCGGGACGGCCTGGCGCTCGAGACGCAGGTGCGTGCGCTTCCCCCACCCGCCGTCCTTGCCGGGCGAGCGCACTTCGCACGACAGGCGCAGGCGCCGGTCGTCGTGGCCCGGCGCGGCGCGCAAGACATAGAGCAGCTCGCGCGTCGCCGCCGACGGCCCCTCCGCGGCTGGCGAAGGGTGAGACCGGGCGTTCTGGCCGATGCGCGCGAGCTCGGTTCGCCAGCTTCGCCCAGCCGGTGCGGGCGGCAGAGCGAGAGCCGGCCGCGGGGCCGGGGGCTCCGGCACGGCGGTGCGAGAGGGCTCGCCAGGCTGCGCTTGCTCCGCGGCCAGCTCGCCGGATTCGAGGCCGGAACTGGCCGTCCATTGCTCGGCTCGCGCCGGCCAGTCTTCGAGCCCACGCCGCGAGGCCACGGTCGCGAGTACCGCCCACAGGTGCTTGCACAGGGTGAACTCGCGGGCATAGAAGGGGCAGGCGCAGGAGTAGTAGGCGATGCCGGCGAGTTGACGGACGCGGACCTTGTAGGTCTCGGTGCCGCGCACCTCTGCGACGATGGAGTCGGCATCGGCCAGCAGGAGCCGCACCGTCTTGCGGAAGAAGTAGCTCTCGCCCCGCGAGCGGATCTCCGGCGAGGCGAGACGCTCCAGCGATCGGGGAATACCGGCCATGCGTAGCGGGAGAGAAAGGCAGCGACCGCTAAGTCGAGGACCGGAGCCGGTCGCGCTGCGCCTCGTCGAGCGATCGGAACCGCCGGACACCGCGCGAGCAAGGCTGAGGAAGAGGTCCTTCCTCCGCCGCGCGAACACGCAACGCGAAGCTGCGCAAAGCGAAGAAAGTGGCGAACCCGGCTCGCGGTCCGTTCTGAAGCGCCAGCCGAGCCTCCTCGACTTCGCGGAATCTCGTCACCGGCATCTCAGTCCTCGTCCAGGAAGAACTTGCGCCGAAGTTGCTCGGCGTCGGCGTGATCAAGGGCGCGCGCGGTCCCCCGCTTCATGAGAAAAAGCGTCTGCGGCGTCGCCACCCGCACCGGCACACCATCGAAGTCCTTCACTTCCCACTCCAAATCCGCGTAGCGGAACATCTCGCCGATTCGCACCAGGAGGTCGATCAGAAAGTCGTGTGCCGGCGGTCCGTAGCGCACGACACCGTAGTCTCCCGAAAGGTCCTGGGCCGAGATGCCGGCGATCTCCGGATCGTGGAACACGGCGGTGAGCGCTGTCCGCAGCCGCGCGGTGTTCTCCTCGCCCGGCGCCACGAAGAGGTCGATGTCTTCGGTCGTCCTGCCGAGACCGTGCACGAGAAGCGCCAAACCTCCGACCAGCACGTACTCCACACGCTCCCGATCGAGAGCCTCGAAAAGCTGACGCAGGATGCCTTCGTCGAGCGGCGCGAGCACGCGGAGATGCTAGCACCCGAAGCGTCGCGGACCGGGCCGCGAGACCGCTACCCGCTAGAGCTCGTAGACCCGCCCCTGCTCGAGGAAGCCGATGTCGGGGTTGCCGAGGGCGGTGATCTCTTTCTGGATCGGCTCGATGCACGGCGGCTTCAGGTGGTGCAGCAGGATCGGCACGCGGCGTTCGAGCTTCTTCAACTCCGCCGCCACCGTCGCCGGCGTGAGGTGGCCCGAGACGTCGGCGATCCCCTGCATCGAGTTGTCGAAGCTGCAGTCGATCCAGATACCCTTCAGATTCTCGGTGCGGTTGGCGATCTCCCACAGGCGCTGGGTGGG
>JAGOCP010000305.1 GCA_017998715.1 Thermoanaerobaculia bacterium
AGAGACATCCTGATCTTCGCCGGTTTCCTGATCGTCTGGTGGGTCCTGCAGACCAAGATCCTTCCCCGCTTCGGCGTTCCCACTTGAGCAGTGCCCAATCCGGCCGTGCGCCGGAAAGGCACTGAAGTAGAAAGCTGCACGATGCCCAGGAAGGACGGTACCCCTCCGCCTCCGGAGCTCCTGCCGCCCGGAGAGTGAAGCCGGTCTCCAGTCGGAGGCGCCGCGGCAGTGGTCAGTCCTTGTAGGGATCGAGCTCGTCGGCGCCGGCCATGACGACGGCGAGCGGGCGGAGGCGGTGCAGGATCTCGATGCCGGGCTGCTGCGCCAGCACCTCCTCCAGGCGGCGATAGACGAACGGGCTCTCGTCGGGGCCGGCGCCACGCAGCACGACGCCGGACGCAGCCACCGCGCTGCGCAACATCTCGTCCGACACCTTGCCGGGTCGCACCGGCTTGCCATCGGCGCCGCGCACCAGCGTGCCGGCTTTCGGCCCGAAGCGGTGGCGCTTGCCGGCAGCCTCGGAGCGCGACATCACCCGCCCGGCGCCGTGCACAGTCGAGAACATCGCCGCGCGTTGGGCATCCGAGGCGCCCGCCTCGCCGCGCAGGACGACGGAAGTGCCGGTCATCGAGGCGCCGACGAATCCCGTCTGGCCCGGGAAGGCCGGCGTGGCGCCCTTGCGCACGACGACGAGCTCTTCGCCGAAGTGGTGCTCGCGCCAGGCGAAGTTGTGGTGGTTGTGCACCAGGTCGAGGACCTCTCCACCGACGATCGCCGTCGCCACTTTGCGGCAGACCCACTCGCGCCCGGCGTAGGCGTAGCGCCCGGCGAGCTCCATGAGCTTCCAGTAGCGCTCTCCCTCGTCGCTCGAAAGATCGAAAAGGGCTTCGGTCTCGGGCACGCGCTCTCCCCACTTCCTGCCCGAGGCGATCGCCATGAAGCCCGAGGCGATGGTGTGCCCGAGGCCGCGCGAGCCGAAGTGGACGCCCACCCAGACGCGCTCGTCTTCGTCGGCGAAGATGTCGACGTAGTGATTGCCGGAGCCGACCGTACCGAGTTGCTCGCGCGCCAGCTTGCGCAGGCGATCGCGCTCGTGGAGACCCGCCGGCACAGCCGTCCAGGCCTCGTCATCGAAGAGCGGATGATCGTCGGGGGCATCTTGCGAGGCGTTGGTCCGCCCGATGCCGAACGAGATCTCGCGCTGGATCCGGTCGGCGAGCGGCTCGAGCTGCTCGCGCGGAAGGTCGGCCGCGACGAGGTCGGTCAGCATCGCGCAGTTGCCGCAAGCGATGTCGAAACCGACGCCGGCGACCGAGACCCGCCGCCGATAGGCGGCCACGCCGCCGACCGGCATGATGTAGCCCAGGTGGCCGTCGGCCATGAGCGCTACGCGTTCGGCCCGCCGCGCGACATCGGCGAGCTGCGCCAGGGTATTCGCTTCGTGGGTGCCGAGGACGAGCATGGCGGGATTCTGTCCGATCGCGCTCGCGCGCCGGAAGCTCCCGCTCGCGTCTATCCGACCTCGTCCCGCATCTCGCGGGCGAAGGCGAGGAAGGCCTCGGCGTCGGCGAAGGTGGAGGCCCAGCCAAAAGAGACCCGGACGGCGCCGGTCGATTTGTCGTCGATGCAGCGGCGGAAATCGTCGTAGGTGATGTGGGCGACGTCGTCGCCGACCTCTCGCATGCAGTGGAAGAGCTCTCCCTTGGAGAGGCCGAGCGCGAGCTCGCCGGCGCCCGGGTTGCAGAAACAGCCGGTGCGCAGCGAGATGCGGTGCTCGCCGGCGCGGCGCTCGATCACCGGATGATCGACGAAGTGCCCCGAAGCGTCGAAGAAGTTGAGCGTCACCGTGCCGCCGCGCCGCTCGGTCGTCGTCGGGCCGTAGATCCGCACCACCGGCGCGCCGTTGCCGTGACGAAGAGCCGCGAGCTCGGCGAGGAGCCAGCCGGTGAGACACCGCACGCGCTCGTGGATGCAGTCGATCCCGACGCTCTGGAGCAGATCGAGTCCGTACTCGACCGCCGGCAGGATGGCGTAGTTGAGCGTTCCGTCCTCGAACGCCGCTTCGCCGGCGGCCAGGGTGTGAATGTCCGCCTGCACCGAGGCGACGGTGATCGTGCCGCCGGCGAACCAGGGCCGGTGGAGCTTGGCGAGCGCGCTCCGCCGCGCGACGAGCGCGCCGACGCCGGTCGGATAACCGAACATCTTGTAGAACGACAGGGCAACGAAGTCCGGATGAACGGCTCCCAGGTCGAGCCGGTTCGACGGCACGAACGCGGCGGCGTCGAGAAGCACGTCCCAGCCCAGCTCCTGGGCGCGCGCGATCCACGACAGCGGATGCTGGACGCCGGAAAAGTTCGACTGCGCCGGGTAGGCGAAGAGGTTGCGGCCGCCGATGCGGGCTTGCGCCAGCTCGCGATCGAGCGCCGCCTCGTCCACCCTGAGCTCGGGCGGGACGACCGGGACGTAGATCGTTTCGGCCCCGTGAGCACGATCGAACTCGCGGATGCCGTTGACCGAGTTGTGGTTGTCGAAGGTGAGCAGAAAGCGATCGCCGGCCTGGAAGGGATACGACTCGCCGACGAGCTTCAGCGCCTGGCTGGCGTTGGCGGTGAAGATCGCCACGTACTCCGCCGGGTCGGCGTGAAAGAAGTCGAGCACCCGCCGCCGGCAACTCTCCACGTAGTGGGTGGCCGCGGCCGACGTCGGATTGGTCGAGTGCGGGTTGCCGAGCACCGAACCGAGCAGCAACTCCATGTGCCGCCGCACCTGGCTCTCGCCGTAGAGTCCGCCGCCGGTGTAGTCGAGATAGACGTGACCCTCGCGGTCGAGCCGGCCCAGCTCACGATGACGGAAGCCGTCGAGGCTCGCGGTCGTCGAGTAACTTGGGAAGGCCGCGAGAAAACGCTGCTCCCTGCCCTCCGCCGAGCCGTCCATGGGCGCACAGTAGCCGATCGCCGACCGCACTGGGCCGCCCGCCCGGGCGGCTCCCGCGAGGCCCGGATTGTGGGACGATCGCTCTACTGCAAACCGAACCCAGCCAGGAGGCCGCCTCGATGCGAGACACCGGAATCGCCTACGAAACCGTGACTGCCCTCTCTTTCGACGACGCGGTGGCCCGCTGCCGCGCCGAGCTCGCCCGCGAAGGCTTCGGCGTGCTGACCGAGATCGACATCCAGGCCAAGCTGAAGGAGAAGCTCGGCGTCGACGTGCCGCGCAACCTGATTCTCGGCGCCTGCCATCCGCCCTCCGCATTTCGCGCCCTGCAGGCGGTGCCGGAGGTGTCGGTGCTGCTGCCCTGCAACGTCGCCGTGGCGACGGAAGACGGACGGACGATCGTCCGCGCGATGAACCCGAAGGGGGCGATGAAGCTGCTGGGCAACGCCGCCCTCGACGAGGTCGCCGCCGAGGTCGGCGCCGCCCTCAGCCGCGTGGTGGCCGCCGTCGGTACCGCCGGCTGACCGACGACCCGAACACCCCCCCGGGGTTGTGCTGTAATGGCGCTTCTTGGCGCCCGTCGTGAGAGAAAACCTCGTCTTTCCTGACCGCGGCCCCGTCTGGTGGCCGATCTCCGAGCTCCGGGCCGCGCGCGGAAGTGCGCGCCTGCGCAGTCTGGTGGCGATCTGGCTCGCCCTCGTCGTGGCCTCCGTCGCTTTCGGCGTGCTCAACGTCTGGCTCGACTGGAACGGCATTGCGCTCGCGATCGGCGGCATCCCGTTCGAAGTGACGATCTTCCCGCCCTTCCTCGTCTCGATCCTGATCGCCCTCTGGCTGGGGCCGACCTGGGCGGCGATTCCGATCTATCTCGCCAATCTCGCCAGCGCCCTCGCCTCCGGTCTCGATTTTCCGCTGGCGGCTCTGTTCGCCGTCGCCGGCGTGATGGAGACTCTGATGCTCTGGGCGTCGCTCGTCGCGGTGCGGGTCGATCCCGACCTCCGCCGCGGGCGCGACCTCGCCTGGTTCGCCGGTGCCGGGCTGGTGGCGGCGGTCACCGGCTCGCTCGCCGCCATCCTGTGGAACAGCAGCCACGCGCTCGATCCGGTCGCCGGGCAGCGCATCTGGCGCGGCTGGGTGATCGGCGACCTGCTGCAACTGCTGCTCATCGTCCTGCCGATCCTCCGCTTCGGCGGCCGGCGGGTGCGCGGCTGGATCGACCGCCACTTCGTCTCGCCGCCGCTGCACGATTTCAGCTACACCCACGGCGTCGCCCTGACCGTCGTCGGTTTCGGCATCCTCGGCCTGGTGGTCTTCCTCGGCGTGCATCAGGCGCTCGGCACGATCGAGATCGCTCTCGACGCGCGCACGGCGAGCGGCGACCTGCTGCTGCCGCGCCTGCGCGAGATCGTCCTGGTCATGGGCCTGCTGTCGACCGCCCTCATCGTCGCCACCGGGATGTTCTCGACCGCGCTCGCCCGCC
>JAGOCP010000306.1 GCA_017998715.1 Thermoanaerobaculia bacterium
ATCGGATCGGCGGGATTCCGCAGGTCACCCAGCAGGCGCGCCGTGGTCGGGCAGACCTCGCAGCAGGCGGTGGTCAGGCCCTTGGTGATCCGGTGGTAGCACAGGGTGCATTTGTCCACCGTGTTGGTGCGCGGATCGATGTACCGGCAGCCGTAGGGGCAGGCCTGCACACAGTAGCGGCAACCGATGCAGTAGGTCTTGTCGACGAGCACCACGCCGTCCGGGCTCTCGAACGTGGCCCCCACTGGGCAGACCTGGACGCACGGCGAGTGCGCGCAGTGGTTGCAGAGCTTGGGAACGAAGAAGCTCTTGGCCCCTTCGACCGGGTGCTCGAGCGGCGGGAAGCCGTTGCGCCCGCCGTTGGGCGAGTCGACGATCGGCAACAGCTCGCGCTTCGGGTGCTTCATGTCGGGCGGCGGGATGGTGTAACGCTCGACCCAGGTGCGCGAGAACCAGGCCTCGTCCGGTACGTCGTTCTCGAGTTTGCAGGCATCGACGCAGCGGCCGCAGCCGATGCATTTCTCGACGTCGATGAACATCGCCCACCAGTGCTCCTGGACGTCGTAGCCCGGAGCCTGCTCGGGTTTGCCGGCCTCGATGAAGCTCCAGGCTTCGGAGGCGGCGCCGGTGAGCATGAGGTAGAACGTCCCCTGGGCGAGGAAGTCGCGGCGGTCGAGACTCATCGGATTCTCCTCGTCATTGGGCCGGATCGTGGGCGTCATGGCATTCGGTGCAGACTTCGCCTTCGCTGTGTTCAGCGACGACGATCTGCGGCTGACTCTTCGGCCGCGACGGGTTGGCGGCGTGGCAGCGCGAGCAGAGATCGATGGCATCGATCTTGGCGGGCTTGGTGGCGTCGGGGTCGGCGACATGGGCGGCCGCCGGCCCGTGGCAGGACTCGCAGCCGATCTTTCCGTGCTTCGCCGCCGCAAGCTGCGTGACCACCTCGGAGTGGCACTCGTCACAGGCAGCGCGTCCGGCGAAGTGCAGCGTCTTCTCCTGGTTGGCGGCGATCGCTCCGGTGCGGAAGTGGCCCAGCTCGCCGAAGCCCGCCGGCAAGAGGAACGCCCGCACGCCGAGGAAGATGACGATCCCGGCACCGAACAGCAGTGCCAGTCGAAGCAGATGCTCGGCGTCTTTCGGGACCCTCAACATGCCGTTTCTCCTGTAACTTGACGCAGGCGCACTCTGTCGGGTCCTCCTCCTCTCACCAACCGTCATTCGGGTGGGACGCGTGCGCTACCTCACCGGGTAGCCCCCAGCCGACCGGGGACACACGTTTGGGACACACGTTTGGGACGCACAATCGGTGAGGAAGGGGCACGACAAAGGCGCTCGGGCGTTGGGGCCGAACCACGTGGGTCGGGTCACTCCGGCACTCGGGATCCAAAGCGGGCTCCTATTTGAGGCGTGGTCGCCCACTTTGGATCCCGAGCGCCGGAGCGCCCCCTGGGCAGCGTCTTCTTTGGCCACTTACCGACGAGGGGTGGCCGGACCGAGGGCTCCCATAGGCGCGGAGCGCGCTTCCTCAGCGCTTGCACCCTTGGGTGCGAGCACCTATGGGAAGCGGGCCGGACAGGACCCCGAGCAAGAGCGTCTCGGAGCACGAAGCTCTAGGTTTCAGGGCAAAGCAGTGGAAAAGACGCTCCCCCCCGCCGTCCCGGCCCAAAGCCGGAGACTCCCCGCCGCACCCCCGACAGCCAGCGCACGCACGTCGCGATGGGGAAGGCCCTCCGATATCGCCGTCCACGTCGCCCCGGCGTCACGGCTGGCGAAGACGCCGCGGAAGCTGCCGGCGAAGACCCGTCCGTCGGGCGCGACCGCCACCGCTTCGACGTCCTCGTCGGCGAGCGCCGACATCGCCCTCTTGAAGTTGGCGCCGCTGTCGCTCGACACGAACAGTCCCTTCTCGGTGGCGACGAAGAGCCGCGTCGCCAGCGTCGGATCGAGCGCGACTTCGCGCAGCTCGAGGTCGCCCGGCAGTCCGGCGCCGAGCGGCACCCATTTGCCGCCGCCATCGACCGTGCCGAAGAGCGCCTTGCCGACGACGGCGAAGACGACCCCCGGCGCAGCCGCTCGCAGCAGCTTCACGTCATCGCCGGGAAGTCCCTGGCCGGCGGACTTCCAGCTCTTGCCGCCGTCCACCGTCTTCCACACCGCCTGTCCCGGATCGTCGTTCGACCACGAACCGGCGTAGAAGATCTTCGGATTGCCCGCGTCCTGCGCCAGGCTGCGGAATTCGGCCGAGGCGAGATTGCCTTTCATCATCTCGCGCATCGACGGCTCCTTCTTCTCGAGCGCGCGGAAACTCTTGCCGCCGTCGCTCGATCGCCAGGCGCTCGAGCCGTCGAACGCCCAGATCGCCGCGGGCGATGCCGATTCGAAGAGCAGGCCATCGAGCTCGACCTCGTCGCCGTCGTCTTCGAACGGCTCGGCCTTCTCGTCCCAGCTGCCGTCAGCATCGCGGCGGAAAAGGCCGGTCGCCGTTTGCGCGAAGAGCACCGGCGAACCCGGAGCGGCGTAGAGCTTCTCGATCCAGGCAGCCGCCAGACCGGAGCTCGACGGCGCCCAGCTCGAGCCGCCGTCGGCGCTGCGATAGATCCCGCCGCCCGCGCTCGCCGCGAGCACCTGCCGCGGGTCGGCCGGGTCGAAGGCGACCGCATGCACGAGATACCGCCCGCTGTCGCGATCCGCGCGCTCCCAGGAGGCGCCGGCGTCGCTGCTGCGGAAGAGACCCTTCTCGGTCGCCGCCCAGAGGTGGCTCGAGCTCCCGGGCTCGAAGCGAAGCGTGTAGATGTCGTCAGTGCCACCGACCGGCGTCGCCAGCGCCGAAAACGTCGCGCCGCGATCGCCGCTCTTCCACAATTGGTTGAAACCGCTGACGACGTAAACCGTCGCCGGGTTCTGCGGATCGATGAGGATCGCCTGGACTGCCGGCTCGAGACCCTTGCCGACCGGTTTCCAACTCTTGCCGCCGTCGTCGCTGCGCGAGAGGTGCGCGGCGCCGGTTTCCTGGCCGCCGTGCCCGCCGGCATAGACGATGTCCGGGTTCTTCGGATCGACCGCCATGGCGTAGGCGTCCTGATTGGCCACCCGGAAGTCGGACCAACTCTTGCCGCCGTCACGGCTGCGGTAGTGGAGATTGGTCGAGGGCACCCAGATGTCGCCCGGCCGCGACAGCGCGAAGGCGATGCGATAGCCGACCGGATGGAGGGTCGCGAGCTGCCCGGAGTAGTTGTCGGTGACCACCGTCCAGGTGTCGCCCTGATCGCGCGAGCGCCAGAGGGCGGGTTTCCCGGGATTGTCGACGCCGGCCCAGAGCGCGCCGGCGGTGCCTGGGTCGACTTCGATCCACTTCAACCTGCTCGACGTTCTCGGCCGGCCGGCCCAGATCCAGGTGCGGCCGGCGTCGCTGCTGCGGAAGACGCCGCCGTTCGCCGTTGCGGCGTAGGCCAGCCCCTTCGTCCGGCCGTCGAAGGCGACGTCGACCACGGTGCCGAGGAACGGACCCTCGGAGCGCCAGGCGGTCTCCGCGGGCGACGCGGCGAGCCCGGGCGAAGGACTCGCTGTGAGGAGCGAGAACGCGGCGATCGCCAGAGCGGTGGCGAACGAGAAAGAGTCGAAGCGGGACGTGCGGTTCAGTCTGGTCTCGAGCATGGAGCCTCCGCGCAGATTGGGGTGCTGGAGAGAACACGCCATCGGCAGGCGAGGCGGGACAGGCGACTCAGCCTCTCAAGGCACGGTCGACGACCACTCGCTGGTCGTGCCGCTCTCGAATCCTGCGTTGAGCAGCGGATCGTCGATCCGCCCCCAGACGTCGTCGGTGTCGACGGGGACGCCCGGGGTGTAGCCGCCGCCGCTCGCCGAGGAGGCGTCGTTGTCGACGAAGTTCAGGCCGACTGCCGATGCCCGCGCTGCCGGATCGACGAAGATCGCTCCACCGCGGCCTTCGCCGCTGCCGCCGTTGGTGGCCGGATTGGTGTTGATGCCGCCGGCGCCGCCGAGCGCGACGTTGCTCGCGAACCCCACGTTGCGCAGCCGCAGGTATCCGCTGCGAGCGTAGATCGCGCCGCCCAGTCCTGCGCCGCCGCCGCCGGCACCTGATTCGCTGCCGCCGCCGGTGGAGCTGCCGCCGGCGCCGCCGAAGCTGCCGGCGGCTCCAGGCAGGCCGCTGCCGCCCGAGGCGAACGGATTGCCGCCCGCACCGCCGCCACCGCCGGCGAATCCGCCATCGCCACCGGACGGGTACCCTCCGCCGTTGAGGCAGGTCGCGCCGCCGCCACCTCCGCCGCCGCCCCAGCCGCCGTCGCCGCCGTCCGAGCCCGTTCCCGGCACGCTGAGGCAGTCCGGAAAGACCGGGGCGTAGCCGCCTCCGCCACCGGCGCCGTTGCCGCCGTTGCCGCCTGGCGACC
>JAGOCP010000051.1 GCA_017998715.1 Thermoanaerobaculia bacterium
AGGTCATCGCCTCGATGCACGTTCACCTCGACGAGCGGCTCTGCCTCGAAGTGCTCGCGTTGCGAGGGAAGCCGGCAGGCCTCCGCCAGTTCGCCGACGGCGTGCTCGGGCTCAAGGGCGTCCTGCATGGTCAGCTCGTCGTCAGCTCTCCGGGACTCGCTGCGCATCGCCCGACGGGCGGCGGTGAGGCGCAAAACCACTCGCATCCGCACGCGCATCCGCACCTGCATCCGCATGCCGATGGCGACCCGCCGTCGCGACGTCGCAAGGGGAAGCCATGAGTCGTGCGCTCGCCATGGTCGCACTGGCCGGAGCTTTGGCCGGATTCGAGACGCCAGCCGAACCCGCCGAGCCGCCGGTGGCGGAGGCAAAGGTCGAGGAGAAGATCACCGTCACCGCGACGCCGATCGTCGGCGAGACCCGCTACGAGCCGCTCGCCGGCGCGGTCGTCGAAGTGGGCGCGCAGCAGATCGAAGACCTTGCAGCGCAGGATCTCGCTTCGGCGCTGCGCCGCGTGCCGGGCGTGGTGATTTCGCGCTACAACCCGGTCGGCAGCTACGGCGGCGGCGACGGCGGCGCGGTCTTCGTGCGCGGGCAGGGCGCCGGCCGGCCCGGTGCCGAGCTCGCCACGCGGGTCGACGGCGTGGCGAAGTTCGTCGGCGTCTGGACGCACCCGCTCCTCGATCTGGTGGGCATCGACGCGGCAGAGCGCATCGACGTCTACAAGGGCCCGCAGCCCGTGCTGTTCGGCAACATGTCCTTTGCCACCGTGGACGTGGTGCCGCGCCGGCGCGCCGAGGAGGGCTTCGACGGACGCCTGTCGGCGGCGGGCGGGTCGTTCGGCACCACGGCGTTCGCCTTGCGGCACGAAGGCAGGGCCGGTCGCCTGAACTACGCCATCGCCGGCGGCGCCCGCGACAGCGACGGCCATCGCGAGGGCGCCGACGGCAGGACGCGCTCGCTTCTCGCGAGCCTCGGCTACGAGCTCGGGAGCGGCTGGAGTCTCGCCTCGACGCTCGACATCGCCTCCGGGCGGGCGAGCGATCCCGGCGTCGAGGGCGCAGCAAGCCTGCCCGTGCGTCCCCGGTTCGGGAGCGAGGACGCCATGGGAATCGTCACCCTTGCGCGCCGGCACGGCGACGGGGCGCGAGCCCGTGAGGGGTTCGTGAAACTCTGGCTCGACGATGGGTCGATCGACTGGCGGCAGTGGGACGGAGCGCGCCGCCAGGAGTTCAGCACGCTCACCGATTGGCGCAACTACGGACTGAAGATCCAGGACCGCTTCGCCGTCGGCGCGGGCGGCGACCTGACGGTCGGCCTCGATGTCGAGCGCTACGGCGGCGTGGCGAGCGAGCAGCGGCCCTCCGGGCCGGTACCGCTCGGCGATTTCCTGTTCGGAAACACTGCGGCTTACGCCGGCTACTCACATTCCTTCGGTACGAAGGTGCGCATCGTGCCGTCTCTCGGCGTGCGCTACAACGACAGCCGCGACTTCGGCGGCGAGTGGGGCGGGCAGGCCGGAATTCAGATCGACGGCCGGTTGGGTGAGGTCTGGGTTCGCGCGGCCCGCGCCTTCAACCTGCCCGGCGTCTGGGCGGCGGTCTTCTACCAGGGATACGGCCGGGGCGATCAGTATCAGCAGCTCCGCCCCGAGCTCCTGGATCAGCTTGAGCTCGGCCTGGCGCACTCCTTCGGTGACAAGGCGCGCCTGGAAGTCAGCGTCTTCCGCGGCAAGGTCACGGACGCCCTGCGCTTCGTCCCGCCGCCGCCCCCGCCGCCGCAGTGGGACAACGTCGGCAGCTACACCGTGCGCGGTGCCGAGGCGATGCTCTCGGCGCACCCGCTCGAGGGGCTGTCGCTCTTTCTTGGCGCGGGGTGGACGCGGACTGCACCCGAGGCGGTCCCCTACACCCCGGAATGGACCGGCAGCGCGGGGGCGACCTTCTCCCGCGGTGCGTGGCGGTTCTCGCTCGACCTGCAGCAGGTCTCGGCGCAGGAGACCGGTAATCTGCGCTTCCCCGGCGCGCCCGCCCGCCTCGATGGCTACCTGCTCGCCAACGGCCGCATCGCCTGGCGTATCGAGTCGACGGGGCTTGAGCTCTTCGTCGCGGGGGAGAACCTCGGCGATGTCAACTACGCCTGCCGCCCCGGCTACCCGATGCCCGGCAGGAACGCGCTGACCGGTGTCAGCTGGAGCTTCTGAGATGAACACTTCCCACTCTCCCGAGCACGATCGGTCTCCCGAGTCCGCGCACGCGCTGCCGCTCGACTCGCTCACCGAAGAGATCGACAGCGGTCTCGACCTGCGTTCGATCAGCCGCGCGGCGCTGGTGACCGCCGCGGCGCTCGCGCTGCCCGTCGCGTTTCATGCCCTGCGCCTCGGTCACGTCTTCCTGCCGATGTACCTGCCGATTCTCGCCGGCGCCTGCTTCCTGCGGCCGGGATGGGCGGCGCTCACCGGCGCCGCGTCCCCGCTGGTCTCTGCCGCCCTGACCGGGATGCCGCCGATCTTCCCGCCGGTCGCTCTCTGGATGGCGATCGAGCTCGCGGCGATGGCGTGGCTGATCTCGACGTCCACCCGAAACCGGCGGATTCCGACGGCGCTCGCGGTCGGCGTGGCGCTCGTCGCCGGGCGCGGCCTCTACGCCGTCCTAATCTTCGCCACTGGCCGCTGGCTCGAGCTGCCGGCCGGAATCATGACCCTGGTCGCCCTCCTTGCCGGCTGGCCGGGGATGCTGCTGGCGATCACCACGGTGCCGCTAGCCGTGACCTCGTTGCGCCGCGCGGGGGTGACGGCGTGACGGCCAAGCGTGCTCATTTCGAGGCTCTCGCGCCGCGCTGGGAGTCTTTCCGGCCGTCGCACGCGGCCGAAGAGGCGGTAGCGAGAGGGCTCGATCTGGTCGAACCGCTAGCCAGCGCTGCCGTCGTCGACGTCGGTTGCGGAACCGGGGTTGTCCTTGGCCCGCTGCTGCACCGGCTCGGTCCCACGGGCCGGGTGCTGGCGATCGATTTCGCCCAGGCCATGGTCGACATCGCCCGTGCCCGCCATGCGGATCCGCGCCTCCGCTGGCTCTGCGCTGACGCGCTCGCAGCCGACGTGTCCGCGGGGTCGATCGACGTCCTGCTCTGCTTCGACACGGCGCCGCATTTCCCGGATCTCCAGCAGGCGCTCGCGACGTTCGCGCGCTGGCTCGCTCCAGGAGGGCGTCTCCTGATCTGGCACGACATCGGGCGCGAGCGCCTCGCCCTGGTCCATGGCAAGGCCGGGCCGCCGCTCGACTGCGATCTCCTGCCACCGGTCGGCGAGCTCGCGCAGCTCGCTATTTCCGCCGGACTTCTGGTCGAACGAGCGGAGGAAGACGAGAGCTCCTACACGTTCCTCGCCAGTCGCGCACTCCGCGGTTGAGCCCGTGGCCTCGCGCTGCGACCCGCGCTCGGCCATGGCGCTGGCGCTCTGCGGCGCAGCGGCAGGCCTGGCGAGTGCGCGCTCCGCGGCCTGGGCGCTGGGCCTCCTCGTCGTGTGGCTCGCGGTCGGCGTTCCGGGCGCGCGGCGACGGGCTTGGCGTCTCCTGCCGCTCCTGTCCGGGCTCTCGATTCTCGTTCTGCTGTTGCCGTGGGCTCCTCGAGCCGCGGGATCGGCGCTCCTGCGCGGCGCCGCCACCTCGCTGGCGGTGGCAGGGGCGACGATGGCCGCCGGCGGCGTCGCGCTGACCTCGGCCCTCGCCGCTTGCGGAGCTCCCCGCACCCTCGTCGCCTTTCTCCTCGTGCTCGCCCGGCACGCCGCCGGCATGCGCGAGGAGGCCTCTCGCGCCTTCCGCGCGCTCGCTCTGCGCGGTGGCTGGGACCGCTGGCGCGGTCGACCCCGCGCCACGGCCGCCCTGCTCGTGGGCGTTCTCGCAACAGCCCTCGCCCGGGCCGACCGCACGGCCGAGGCGCTGGCACTGCGCGGGTTCGAAGGGCGGCTGCCGCCGCTGCCTCGGTTCGATTTCGCCGGCCAGACTCCGCATCTGGCGACAGCGACCGCGCTGCTTGGACTGGGACTTTGGGAGGTCTTGTCGTGGAGCCCCTGAGCCTCGAGGTCGTCGGCCTGCGCCATCGCCACGCCGGCGCGGACCGTGACACGCCCGCGGAGGTGTCGTTCCGCCTGGCGCCAGGAGAGCGGGGATTGCTGCTCGGGCCCAACGGCTCGGGCAAGAGCACCCTGCTGGCCCGGCTCGTGGGCCTCCTCGACGGCCCGGGAGAAATCCGCATCGGCGAGCAGCAACTTTCGCGTCGCGTGCTCCGGACCCTTCGTCGCCGCACCGGATTCCTCTGGCAGCGACCCGACGACGGGCTGTTGCTGCCGACGGTGCGCGAGGACGTGGCTCTCGGCCCCGCCAACGACGGACTCGCAGCTGAGTCGGAAGCGATCGCCGAGTGCTGGCTCGAACGGTTGGGGATCTCCCATCTCGCTGAACGACGCATCCGCGAGCTCTCGCTCGGCGAGCGTCAGCTCGTCGCCCTGGCGGGCGTGCTGGCCCGCGAGCCGGGCCTGCTGCTGCTCGACGAACCGATCTCCGCGCTCGATAGCTCGGCGCGCCGCCGGCTCGCCGACATTCTCGCCGCGCTCCCCACGACCATGCTCCTCGCGACTCACGAGCCCGGATACTGGCTCGCCGCTCCGGGTGATTGGCGATCCGTCGTCGTGCTCGGCTGACCAGGCTTCCGCATCCTGCGCCCCAGCCGTTGGAGGTGCGGGAGCCCGTCGGCACTTCAGCCCAGAAACCTCCCGCGGTCACGCGAACGGCCGGGTCTAGCGGACAGTCCCTCGCTCCATGATCTGTTCTAGCCACGCGGCTTTCATCGCGGCGAGCGCTTCGCCGGCCTCACGCTCCAGGGTCTCGTTCTCACGATCGAAATCGTCGATCGCCGCCAGGAGCGGCGCGTAGCCGTGCCGTTTGACGATGAAGCGCACGAACGACGCCGACCCGGCGTAGAACGGAATGGCAAACTTCACCCGCTCCGGGCCGAAGAGCCCTTGCGGCTTGCCGCGTGTGCCAATCGCGGCGAGCACTTCGGGTGACGGTGCATCGCGCAGGGTACGCGCCGCCAGCGAGTCGAGTTGTTCGGCGGGCACGTCGAGGAGCGGCGAATAGTACGCCAGATCCTCGACTCGAGAGATGTCGATGGCGAGCGCGTCGGCCAGCCCCTCGTGCAGCCAGAGCGGCATCCGTTCCTCGGCCCTCTTGTCGTCGCCCGCCAGCCAGTCGCCCTTCCCGCTCTTGAGCAGCAGGTGGAGCGACTCGTGCAGCCAGGGGGCCTTGCGCTCCTTCATCCGCCACAGCGGAATGAACGCGCAGTTTCCGCCAGGAGCGTGAGACACGAACTGGGCATCGGGCAGGTAGTAGTACACCCGCCGGTCTCCCTGGTAGGTCCAGTCCGGCCGGGCGACCATCGTCTTCGCGGCGGCGATTCCGCGCTGGAGCTCCGCGAGGAGCTTCGTCGCATCTTCCGGGGCGAACGCCCCCTTCGGAAACCAGAGAACGACGTGCTCGCCGGCTGCCACTTCGCCGTCGAGCTCCAGCTGGCGCTTGCGCGGAAGGTCTTCGTCCCACGCGTTCGAGGCTTGGCCGTAGGGGCGGTCGGAGGACGAAACATGGGCGGTGGGACGGACCGGTGACGCCGCGGTCGTAGCGGGTGCCGCGGGGCGGGTGTCCGGCAACGGATCGCCCGCGGATGCGCGGCCGGCCGAGAAGATCAGTAACAGGGCGAGCCACGTCGCCCTAGACGTCGCCGCCGCCGAGCCGCATCCTGGCCGGTCGCCGTCGCGCGCACCCAGGACGCGCGCGTTCACCGGGACCCCGGAGCCGCCATCTCGGCGTCTTCGGCCAGAAAACGCGCCGCCACGTCCGGGTGATCGTCGAAGTACTTCTTCTCGTCGACAGAGCAGAATGCGTACGTCTTGCCGTCGAACACGGAGGTGATCGCCGGATCCGCCTCCATCCTGCACAGCGGGCACCTGGGGGCCTCGCTGTCACCTTCGGGCATGCGCGCGTACGCCATGTTCGATCGGCCGTCGTGCCAACCTGGTCCCTGATACTCCATGCCGTCCGCGATCGCCTGTGCGCTCTCGTCCCCGAGGTAGCGCGCGACGATGCGCAACGCGAGGTCGATGCCGGACGAAATACCGCCCGATGAGGCGAGATTTCCAGACTCCGTGAAACGCGCGCCGCGCTGGAGCTGCACCTTCGGGAAGTCCCCCGCGAATCGGAAGTACCCGCCGTGGTGCGCCGTCGCGGGTTTGCCGTCGAGGAGCCCCGTGCGCGCGAGCACGAAGGCGCCGTTGCACACCGACATCGTCACGTCGGTGCTACCCGACACCTTGCGGATCCAGTCGAGCATCTCCGGCGTGCTGTCGACCATGGCCGGGATCACAACCACCTTCGGGGCCGGGGCGTCGGCGAACGTATGGTCGGGTATCACCCGCATGTTGCCGAACACGGTTACCGGCTCCTTGGACTGGGCGACGAAGTAGGGCTTGAAGAGAGCGTGTCCGTCCTCGGTCCAGGCGGCGGCGAAGACCTCGAGCGGCCCGGTGAAATCGAGAACCTCGGCTCCTTCGCCGAGCACGATCGCGAGCGGCAACCCGCCACCGGCGGGGACCGCGAGGCGCCTGAACGCCAAGTCGCTCGACGGGAGCAAAGAACCCGAAGCGTGCGAGGACTCTCCCTCCTCAGCTCCGCGGGAGCACCCCGCGAGAATCAGGATGAGCACCACGAGCAGGCCGGTGTGGTTTGCTCGAGAGGCCAACTTAGGCAGCATCATCGGTGATACCTCATGGGGAGCTAAGTTCGGCTTGGGGCCGGCGACGAGCCGCCGCATGGCGAGGACGCGGCGGCCCGGCCACTACCGCGACGACCCCGGTTTCAGGTCGAACAGGTCGCGATGCTGCATGTTCAGAACTTCACTCGCAGACTTGCCCGGACTTGACGTGGCGTGCCCCAGTTGCCGCCGACGAAGTTTACGCCCTCGAGCCCTTCGATCGCACCGAAGTCGCCCTGAAAAACCAGGTACTCCTCGTCGAACAGGTTGTCGACGTTCACCTGGAAGATGGCCGTGGACTGCCGGACCCGCCTCTCGTAGGACAAGATCAGCGAAGCGATGTCGTAAGAATGCGTCCTCACCGCCGAGTTCGAATCCATGTTGGCGGCGGAGAACCAGCGATAGCCGCCGCCGATCCTCCAGTCGGACAGTGCCGCGAACGGCAGCCGGTAGCTGGTCAGCAGCGTGACGCTGTGATCGGAGAAGTACGGGAGTTCTGTTCCTTCGACAATGAAGAGCGGCTGCAACGAGGTCGCGCAGCAGGCGGTGTCGGTGCCCTGTTTGACGAGCGGCCGCGCGTAGTTCCAGCTGGCGAGCACGTCCCAGCGATCGGTGGGCGAACCCTGGATGTGCAGCTCGTAGCCCTTGCTCTGGACCTCGCCAACCGCCTGATTGAAGCCGGGGTGCGCGGGATCGCCGGCCACGATGTTCGTCTTGGTCAGATCGAAGAGAGCCAAGGCGGCATCGAAGCGCCCGCCCAGCCACGAGGCCTTGGCTCCCACCTCGTGCTGGCGCGAGAACTCGGGCTTGATCGGACGACCCGGATACTCCAGGCCTTGGCTCGAGCCCGCATTCTCGGCGTAGCTGTAGTAGACGCTGAGCCAGTCCAGCGGCCGCCATAGCAGGCCACCGCGGGGCAGGAAGAGCTCTTTCTCGTACGGAATGTCCTCGACGAAGGCCTCATCCTCCGGTGTACCCGGGGGCGTCGAGAAGAGGCTGCGTTCCTTCAGGCGCTGGTAGCGCCCGCCCGCGAGCAGGTGCAGGTTGTACGGCAGCGTGATCTGGTCCTGGAGATAGAACGACGTCTCGCGCTGCGTGATGTTCCAGTCGTAGAAATCGCCGGGAATCTCGTCCTCCAGCAGCGGCGGAGGATTCAGGTAGTCGAACTGGACGCACCAGCAGTCGAGGTTCTGGTTCTGATAGCTGTTCGTGCGGTAGTAGTCCGCGCCGAGAAGCAGCGTGTGGTGGACTGGTCCGGTCGCGAAGTTCCCGATCAGGTCGATCATTGTCGCATCGAGGTCCTGATCGCCGCGGTTGGCGACGAGCCCGCGCGTCGCGGTCGCCACGCTGCTGAGATCTCGCGGATACTCCATGCCGACGATCCATGGAAACAGAGTGAGCGGATTCTTGGCCTCGTTGCGCAGGTACCGCAAACTCGCCTTCCACTCGTCGTTGAATCGGTGCTCTACCCCGACATAACCCCGATTCTGTTGGAACTCCGACTGCGCACCAGGCATCAGCGTCCGGGAAGGCTCGATCGGCAGCAGCGTCTGCGTCTCGGTGTCGACCGGCATGTAGGGCTGGGTGGACGAGCCTTCCATCGTGCGGAACTGACCCTCCAGCGACACCGTGGTCCGCGGGGTCGCGTCCCAGGTCAGCGCCAAGGCCACGCCCTGCGACTGGTAGTCCGGTCCATATCGATACCAGGAATCCGACTCCTCGAGCCCCAGGTTCATTCGATAGCGCAGGGCCCCGTTGTTCGTGATCGGCCCCGTGAGGTCTGCCGAAACCCACCGATCGCCGAAGGAACCTCCGCCCACCTCCAGTTCCGTCGCGAAGCGGGACTGCGGCTTCTTGGTGATCACGTTTACCGCGCCTCCGGGTTCTGCGCGACCGTAGAGAATGCTCGAGGGGCCGCGGAGGATCTCGGCGCGATCGACGTTGTCCATCCACACGCTGCCGTTGATCGGACCGACGTTGGTTCCGATGTCTTCCACGCGGAACCCGTTCCACAACGTGGTGTTGGTCGAAAAGCCGCGGAAGAACACCACATCGCCGAGATCGCCTTGTCCTAGGTTTTGGACGCCGAAAGCCATGAGGGCATCCGCCAAACCGCGGCTGGTGACGCCCAGATCCTGGAGGATCTGTTGGGTTACCACCTCGACTTTCACCGGTGTTTCCATGAGCGGGGTATCGGTCTTGGTGGCCGTGCTCGACGAGACCGGCTGCGCGTAGCCTTCGGGCGTACCGGTCACGGTAATGGACTCGCGCTGAACGGGTTCGGCGTGCGCGACGGGGTCCCCGGCCGCGATGGGCTCGTCGGCCCGGCTGGGTCCACCGACCAGAGACCAGAGGATGACAGTTGTGAGAATCCAGTTCCCCTTCAAGCCCGACCTCCCGCTCTCCTGGCTACCGAAACGGAAGCCAGAGCAAGTTCACGAATGAAATTTCCGCCGGCTCGCCGGGGCCATTCTCCGGCCTCGCGGCCGGCGGACGCCCGATAGCCTCTTCGCCGCGGCACCGACCAGAGAGCTTCTTGCAGGCACGAGAAACGCCGCCATCACGACCCAACTGTCGTGAGCACGTCTCCTTCAGCGCCAGCTCGAATCACTCTCCGAGCGCACCAACGCGGTTCGCGAAATCTCGATCTGCCGACGGCTCGTGCTCCGACCAAACGGCCGTGATTCTATGGGCGGGGTGCTCCGCGCCACCTGCGGCAAATTGTCGCGCGGCGAGCCGCGCTGCTCGGCGCCGGCCGCACGCCGCGCGCTCCAGGTCGAGGCCGCAAGTCGCTAGGATCTCTGTATGCGCCCCCTGCACATCCTCAATCGCCGGCTCCACTACTGGCTCGCTATCGCAGCAGCGCTGCCGCTTCTCGTCATGATCGGCAGTGGGCTGCTGCTGCAGTCCAAGAAGCACTGGACCTGGGTGCAGCCCGCCGAGCACCGCGGTAGCGGAACCGTGCCGGCGGTCGGTTTCGAGGAGATTCTCGCGGCGCTACAGGGCTTGTCGGGAATGGAGGTTCGCACCTGGAAGGACGTTCGACGCCTCGACGTTCGCCCGGGACGCGGCGTCGCCAAGGCGTGGCTCACGAACGGCTTCGAAGTTCAGATCGATCTCGGCACAGGCCGCGTACTTCACTCGGCCTACCGTCGTTCCGACCTGATCGAGAGTCTCCACGACGGCTCGTACTTCGGCGGTGACCTCGTGAAGCTCGGGCTCTTCCTGCCGGCGGGGATCGTCCTTCTGCTGCTCTGGTTGAGCGGCCTCTGGCTCTGGTGGATGCCGATCCGCGTCCGGCTCGAGCGCGCGCGCAAGGCGCGGCGGGCCCGAGACTGATCCGCAACTCTTCTGGCAACTGCGCTCGCCGGTGCGCGAGGCATTGTATTCTGCGGGCTACAATGAACTGCGGTCGCCGACGTTTCGACTCCTGATGGAAGCCGCGTGAACCGTCGCTCCTTCCTGGCGGCTCTCGCCGTCCTCCCGTGGTCGAGGGCGCTCCTCGGCGAGGCCGCGACGCCGAAGGTCCACGTCTTCGGCCGGCTCCCGGCACCCGAGCGGGTGAGGCGAGTCTTCGCTGCCGGTCCGCCGGCTGCCGTGCTGGCTCATGTCCTCGCTCCCGAGAAACTCCTCGGCTGGCCGCAGGAGTTGTCTGCAGAGGCGCGAGCCTGGCTCGCCCCCGGCGTGCGCGACCAGCCCTTCCTGGGCCGACTGGCCGGACGGGGCAGCACGATGCCGCTCGAGAAGCTGCTCGCCCTCGAGCCGGACCTGATTCTCGACACCGGCACGGTCGACGCCACCTACCTCTCGACGGCCGAAGACGTCCAGGCTCGCACCGGCTTGCCCTATGTTCTGCTCCCCGGACGTCTGATCGATAGCGCCTGGCAGCTTCTCGAGGCGGGGCGGATGCTCGGCGTTCCGGCGCGCGGCGAGCAGCTCGCGAGGGCCGCGGAGGCGAGGCTCGATCAGGCGCGGGCGCGACGCGATCAAGCCGCTACGAGGGTCCCGAAGGTGTATCTGGCTCGCGGCGCCGATGGACTGGAGACCGCCCTGGCCGGCTCGATCAACGCCGAGGCGTTGGAGCTCTCTGGCGGCGTCAACATCGCGACCGGACCGGGCGGCAACATCGCCCGCTTTTCCCTGGAGCAGCTCTTCGCCTGGGCACCGGAGGTCGTCCTCACGCAGGATGCGAAGTTCCACGCCCACGCGCTCGCGGATGCGAGCTGGCGGCGGCTGCCGGCGCTCAGCAACGGACGATTCCACCTGGCGCCGAGCCTGCCGTTCGGGTGGTTGGACGGCCCGCCGGGCGTCAACCGCCTGATCAGCCTTCCCTGGCTCGCCTCAAGGCTGCATGGCGCGGCGACCGATGCTGACCGAGCCGCGGAGGCGCAAGCCTTCCATCGGCTCTTCTACGGCTACGCACCCGAACTGAGCGCGTTCGAGAAGCTGCTGGTGAACGCCTGATGCCGCGCTGGCCCTGGCTCCTGCTCGGGGGCCTGCTGCTCCTCGCGGTGCTGACCGGCCTCGGCGCCGGCCCCTTCCCGCTCTCGCCCGCGGAGGTGATTCGGCTGCTTCTCGCCGGTCCGGGGAGGGAAGGGGATGCGGCCGTCGTGGTCTGGAGCCTGCGCCTGCCGCGGGTGATCGCCGGCCTTCTGGTGGGGGCGGCGCTCGCCGGCGCCGGCGCGGCCTACCAGGCCATGTTTCGCAATCCGCTCGTGTCGCCAGACATCTTGGGTGTCTCCGCTGGAGCCGGCCTGGGTGCGGCGTTCGCCATCCTCGCCGGTGTCGAGCTTCTTCAGGTGCAAGCGCTCGCCTTCCTCGGCGGTCTCGCGGCGGTGGGGCTGGTCTGGATGGTCGCTGGCTGGGTTCGGCGGCACGACCCGGTGCTCGTGCTGGTTCTGGCCGGGGTGGCCGTCGGCACGCTCTTCTCGGCAGGGATCGCCCTCGCCAAGGTCCTGGCCGACCCGAGCGTGCAGCTGCCGGCCATCACCTTCTGGCTGCTCGGTGGGCTTCAGACCGTCTCGCCGCGCGATCTCGTTCGAGCCGCTCCCCTCATCGCGGCGGGGCTGGTCCCGATGTTCCTGCTGCGGTGGCGCGTCAATCTCCTGACGCTCGCCGACGAGGAGGCCGCGACCCTGGGAGTGAACGTGCCGCGCCTGCGCCTCGTGATGATCCTCTCCGCGACCCTCATAACCGCGGCCTCTGTCGCCGTCGCCGGCATCGTCGGCTGGGTCGGCCTGCTCGTGCCCCACGCCGCCCGGCTGCTGGTGGGCCCGGAGTTCTCCCGCCTGTTGCCGGCCAGCCTCCTGCTCGGCGCGGCCTTCCTGGTGGCCGCCGATACGCTGGCGCGGAGCGTGGCCGGCATAGAGCTGCCTCTCGGTGTCCTTACGGCCATCGTGGGCGCACCGGCGTTTCTCTGGCTGCTTGCTCGGAGCGATCGGCCCGCATGAGCCTGCTGCAGGCCTGCAGCCTCTCCATCGGCTACCGCGGGTCCGTGGTCGGCGCGGGAATCGACCTCGCCCTCGCCAGCGGCGAGGTTCTCTGTCTGCTGGGCCCCAACGGCGGAGGTAAGACCACCCTGTTCCGGACTCTCCTGGGCGTGCTGCCAGCCATTGCCGGAGAAGTTCGGGTCGCGAACCGACCGCTCTCCGGATGGAAGCGCCGCGAGCTGGCTCGATGCCTCGGCTATGTCCCCCAGGCCCATGCCGGGCTCTTCGCGTTTACGGTGGAGGAGGTCGTGCTGATGGGCCGCACTGCCCAACTCAGCCGCTTCGGCACCCCATCGGGACACGATCGCGAAGCCGCCCGATCGGCTCTAGAGAGACTCGGCATCGGCGCTCTCGCTGCGCGCATCTACACCCGGATCTCCGGCGGTGAGCGCCAGCTGGTCCTCATCGCGCGGGCGCTCGCCCAGGAAGCGCAGGCGCTGATCCTGGACGAGCCGACGGCGAGCCTCGATTTCGGCAACCAGCTTCGGGTGCTGGCCGAGATCGACCGGCTCCGGCGGGACGGCATCGGCATCCTCATGTCCACCCACCAGCCGGAGCATGCCCTCAAAGTCGCGGATCGGATCGCGCTCCTGAAGGCCGGGCGAATCGTCGCCCAGGGCGCCGCGCGCGAGACCGCGACGTCGGACCGGCTGGCGATGCTCTACGGCGCCGACGTCGAGGCGGTCGCCGCCAGTCTGTCTCTTGCCTCGGAGCGGCCTGGACGCGCCGCGCGTGCTTGACCGGGGCCGAGGACGTCTGCGAAGAGGACGGCACGAGATGAGCGAACACGACGAACTTCTTCCGCCACCGCCACGGTCCTTCCCCGGCCAACGCTGGGCGGACATCGGCCTGCGCTGTGCCCATCTGGTCGGCGTAGCCGGCATCGGCGGCGGCTTCCTCTTCGCCCTGCCCGACGCGCAATGGCTGCCGCTCCGGTATCTGACCCTGGCGAGCGGCGGCCTGCTCGCCCTCCTCTACGTCTGGTCAGATCCTGCCTGGCTGATTCAGCTCAAGGGGCAGGCGGTCCTTCTCAAGCTCGCCCTGCTCGCATTCGCCCACTTCCACCCTGCGTCGAGAGCCGGGATCTTCATCGTGGTCATCGTCCTCTCCGGGGTCTTCGCCCATGCACCCTCCCGGGTCCGCGGGTATGCCTGGGGGCGCGCCGTGCGCGGCTGCGGCCGAGCGGCCCAGGGGGAGCAGACAAAGTGACCATCCTCGACGTCGACTTCGGCCGGATGTATCGAGACCACCTCGCCGCGAGCGGCCGCCGCGAGAAACCACCCGAGGCGTGGGATGCGCGTGCGGCCGAGATGGGGCCCGAAACGCAGGGGAGCTACGTGACCGAGTTCGTCCGCCGCATGGATCTCTCGGGCTGCGAGACGCTCCTCGACGTGGGCTGCGGTCCGGGCACCATCGCGCTGGCCGTCGCCGACCGTCTTAGCCGCGTCTACGGCCTGGACTACAGCCGGGGCATGCTGAACGTGCTGATGGAAAACGCCGCCGCGCGTGGCCTCTCCAACGTCGAACCGATCCAGTGTGCCTGGGAGGACGACTGGTCCGACGTGCCGGCGTGCGACGTCGTCGTCGCCTCCCGGTCCACCCTGGTCAGCGACATGGCCGAGGCCCTGGCGAAGCTGGATGCGCGGGCGCATCGGCGCGTCTACCTCACCAGCCTGGTGGGCGGCCGCTTCGTTCACGGTGAGATCTTCCAGGCTTTGGGACGCACCCAACCGCCTTTTCCGGACTACATCTACATCCTCAACATCCTCTACCGGATGGGCCGGCTTCCCCGGCTCGACTACATCGACGCCGGGGGCCGAACGGCCGGCGGGTCGGACTTCGAGTCCCTCGTCCGCCAGGTGACCTTCTCTCTCGGCGAGTTGAGCCCGGCTGAGATGGAGAGGCTCGCCGCCTGGTACCACGCCGATCCGGAACGCGCGCAGCAGGCCGGGGCGCCGCGGTGCTGGGCCTTCGTCTCCTGGGAGACCCTGGGACGGTGACGACCCGGGACCCATTTAGCAGCGGGATTGGAGCGCCGCACGGCGAGTGCTCCACCCGGCGACGATCGTAATCGGCCGAATCCGATCCTGGCCACTCCGAGGTCCAAGATGGCGGCACGAACAGACAACCGTTGGGCGGCACATCCGCGTTGGCGGATCAGCCGGCTGGACCAGATCGCGCTCGGCCCCGGCAAGGCCGACCTTCTCGAGGCCATCGACCGAGTCGGTTCGATCTCCGGCGCAGCGCGCGAGCTCGGCATGTCCTACCGCCGCGCCTGGCTCCTGGTGGAGACCATGAACCACTGCTTCCGTCGGCCGCTCGTCGCGACCTCGAGCTTTCGTCGGCGCGGCGCTACTCTGACCGGCGAGGGGAAAGAGGTGCTCGGGCTCTACCGCCGCGCCGAAGCCGCGAGCCTCGCCGCTGCGAGCGGTGCGCTGGCGGAGCTCCAGCTCCGCCTGGTGCCTTGAGCGCTCGCTTCGTCCTGGACTGCACTCACTTCCTGGCCGGTCGTTGCACGACGTGGGTCTGCGACGGCTTGAGCATCAGCCCCGCCGCGGTGCTCTCGAGCCGGATCTCCGGGTAGAAGTCGATGACGCTCTTCAGGTAGCCCAAGAAGCGCTTCTTGAAGTGCCGAGAATTGGAGTACCTCGAGCCGAACTGGAGCGCCAGCGAGGCCCATGGGATGGTGACCGGCCGGCGGAGCCGGAAGAACCGCCAGGTCAGCCAGACGTAGATGTCGATCTCGAACGGCGACCGGAGGGCGCGCAGGACTCGCAGGTCGAGGGGGACCGGCGCCTCGGTCGCCTCCCGGAAGAAGCGGTCCGAGAGCAGGACGTGCGAGCCCCAGGCGGCCTCGCCCTTCCCCGGACGCGGGTCCCACCAGAGTTCGCGCTTCTCGGCGATCAGGAAGCCGTCGCCGGCGTGCCGGCCCTGGCTCTCGTCGTGGAAGATGCACTGGAAGGTCGACGCGAAGAGCCGCTGGAGCTGCTCCCGGAGCATCGGCAGCGACCCGCGAGGGCCCGTGGTCGGCGGGATGCCGAGGGCGGCGCAGAAGTGGGAGAAGTGGCTGCCGAGTTCGATGTCGGGGCTCTTTCGCCGCACCGCTTCCGTCGTCAGGTAGGCCAGGACCAAACGAGGATACCGGCCGAACGGGAGCCCGACGTCGGTCGGCGCCAGGATCGAGAGCGTGAAGTGGCCGTTGCGCCGGACGAACTCGTTGGCCTTGGGGTCGCTGTGGGGGAGGGTCGCCTGAACCAGCGCCCGGGCCAGGAAGCCGACCTCTCCGGCGGCGTAGGCGTCCTCCTGGTCGAGGTAGAGCGCCTGTCGGATCAGGCTGCCGGCGCGCTTGGCCCGCCGGGCTCGAGGCTCAACATCTGTAGAATGAAACTGTGACGCCGAGGCTCCGGGGAGCACCAGCTCGAGCTGCGAGGTTGCCGGCTTCCAGACCATACTGCCCCTCCGCTCCGCTGCCGGGCAGCGGATACCAGAGAGGGACGGCGACCCCGGAGTTGGCCGTAGAGCCGGTTCGGGACTGCTGCGCAGAGGCTCGAGAACGTTGCTGGCGTGGGTTCTGGCTCACGCAGCCCGCCTGAGTGCCGCGACGTCGTGGAGCCAGGCGAACAGGGTGTTCGAATCCCATTTGGTGTTCGAACTGCCAACCGTTTGGGCTACCAACATCTATCTCCCTGTCACGCAAGCAGTTAGGTTTCTCGTCGACCTGCCGCCTCGTCGCCTCGGTCGACGCAAGCTCTTTCTGCGCCGTGGCTTGGGTGTGTTCGAATCTCCAGAGCTACCTTCGCACGAAGCGCGGCATGTCGAGCGCGCAAACGGGCCGCGACCAGAGCCAATACTCAATTGCGACGGCTGCGGAGCCGAGTGCCGGGGCCGCGCGGGGAACACTCCCTGCGCGGCGGCCGAGCACCTCGGTTCAGATGGGGGTGGTCTATACTCTTGGTATATGCCAAGAAAGGAGACCCATGACCACCACTGCCAAGCTGTTCAAGAACGGACGCAGCCAGGCCGTGCGCCTGCCGCGCGAGTTCAGGTTCGAAGGAGATGAGGTAAGAATACGCCGCGCCGGGCGTGGCGTGCTCGTGGAGCCGATGTTCACGGACGTGTCGAAGTGGTTCGCGGAATTGGACCGCCTGAGCGCCGGGCCCTTCATGCCGGAAGGCCGCCAGCAGCCATCCACCCCACGGCGTGGCGTCTTCGATG
>JAGOCP010000307.1 GCA_017998715.1 Thermoanaerobaculia bacterium
AGCGCCGAAGCGCCTCCCGGGACCACATCGTCGACGGCGCCGTCGCCGTCCTCGTCGATGGCGAGCACAGGAACCTCGTCCGTGCCGTTGAAATCGACCACCGCACGCCCGTTCTCACTGAGCCCGACGCTCGGCCAGGTCCACACCCTGAGCTCGCCTTCGGCAGGCGGCGAGAGAATCGAGAGGTCGGCCACGCCGCTTGTGCGCCGCCGCAGGGTGACGCGATACCCGCCGCTCTCCGGCAGCGCCAGCAGGGCGAGCTCGCCGACGCCCAGGCCGTAGAGGTCGGCGAACGGCAAATCGCGGATGCGATCCGCTGCCGTCCCTGGACCGTAGAGCCTCTTTCCACTCGTCCGGCTCGCCACTTCGAGGTAGCTGCCAGTGCCGTCGCTGGCAACGAGCGCCACCTTCGCGGTTCCCGCCGTCGTCGCCGCGAAGCGCTCGAACGCCGCGGTCGCTCCCGTGCTCTCCGCCTCCTCGCGAAACACCTGCCCCATCGCGTCGCCCACCAGCGCACCGCGCCGTGTGATGCGCCGCAGCTCGTCCCACTCCCACTGCTCGTCCGGCGCTCCCGTCCAGGTGACGGCGAGCTCCGCCAGCGCGTCGAACGGCTCCTCACCCATCGCGATGTAGCGCCCGGCCTGCGAGAGCTCGAAGACCCGTTGGTCGACCTCTTCGCGGCCGACGTCGGGCCGGCCCGCGCGCAGCGCCGCTGGCGCCGCGGCGAGCGAGAAGCCGAGACCGACGAGGCCGAGACCGTGGCGGCGCAGCGCCGGCGGCAGCGACTCGACCTCGTGCGGCAGCACGATCTCGGTCGGCGACAGCGGGATCCCCGCCTCGCCCACGCCGACGCGGAGGTCGAAGCTCGGGCTGATGTGATTGTCGGCGCGCACGAAGCTCGCAATGACGCTGCCGGTCAGCAGCGGGCGCAGGCGGAACTCGACGATGTCGGATTCCCCCGGCAGGATCGAGTCGATCGTCCGCCGGTTGTCGCCGACGACGACCACGCCGGCGAGCTGGCTCGGCGGCAGGGCGAGCGAGACGAGGTTCGCGGGCGTGACGCCGTTGTTCGTCACGCTCACCTCCATCGTGTACTCCTCGTCGGCGCGCACGACGTCCGGGTGGCTCACCACGACGCCGAGCGTCGGGTCGCGCACGACGACCGCGCCGCGCGCGGTGCCCTCGATCCGGCGAATCCCGGTCGGCATCCCTTCGAGGACGCCCTCGAGATCGAAGTCCACGATGTGCGTCCCCTCGCGCAGGCCTTCGACCAGGAACTCCGCCTCCGCCGTCGCCTGGGCGACGAGGAAGGTGAGGTCGTCGGCAGTGCCCAGCTCGCCGTCGGGGCCGGGGACGCGCATCGGCACTGGCGTGCCGAGGGTCGTCGGTGGCTCGGTCCGCGCCTGCCGGAGCCCCGCGGGCAGGCGGATCTTCGCCGTCAGGTCGCGGATCGCGAGGACGTCCCCCGCCGGCGCGCCGTTCGTCGCCATCAGAACGACGGAGAAGAACTGATGCAGCAGCGAGAGGTCGGTCGGGAAGAGGATGACGCCCGGGAGCGGCGGCATCTCCTCCTCCTCACAGCCCGCCGGGTTGGCGCAACCGCCGGCCTGGGGTTCGTTCCGCGGCCGCAGGGTCAGCGTGAACGGCGCCATCTGCGGCGGGCGGAAGCGCGGGTTGCCGCCGCCACCGCCCAGCATGCGCACCTGCGGCGGGCCGAAGTGGTCCCGCGGATACCAGTAGACGATCGGCACGTTGTAGTCGAAGGTCTGCCCCTCGACGCCGAAGCCGAAGGTGAAGTTGTAGGCGCGGGTCGAGCTGCCGTCGACGATGATGCCGTGGCTGCGGATCTCCTCGAGGGTGAGCGGCCGCGAGGTGACGCGGGTGATGAGGATCTGGGTCACGAGGATGGCGGCCGAGCGCGGCTCGGCGTAGGCGAGGAGGACGCCCGCCTGCTCGAGGCGGATGTTGTCGAGCCGGTACTGCCCCTTGAGCGACAGGCGCGGAATGCGGAACGGTTCGTTGGGAACCGTCGCGAGCTCGAGCACGCCGTCGATCTCCGGCCCGGTGAAGTCGCCGACGACGCGGAGGCCCGCGGGCAGCGTCCCCTGCGTGGTGTCGTAGCCCTGCAGCGTCGTGTGGACGATCGTCGGCGTGTCGAACGGAACGGTCTGGCTCTCGGGCGAAACGGCGAGCGACGTGCCGGCGACGAGGAGGGTGCCGGAGCCGAGGCTGCTTTGCGCGACGGCGGCGCGGGGAAGGGCGCCGAGGGCGATGACCGAAACGAGCGCCAGCAGCGTGAGGAGAGCCGGCAGCGCCGTCGGCGCCAGGGCGGAGACCGCGCGCCTCCGCGCCGGCGCGCCGCCCTCCCCCACTCTCGAGCCTGCCCCTCGCACGGCCTTCCGCAAGCGACCCTCTCCTCGAAGACTGCAGCAACACAAGACAAAGACGGAAAGCCGGCGCGCCATCTGGCGGAGCGGAGCGAAACATCGCCCGCTCCCCGACAGCTGCCTCCTCCCCCCGGAAGGGCCTGCCTGGCTTGACTGGCGGGCAAGCTAGCACAGCGACGACGGCCGCCAAGCACGGGTCAAAGTGCGGCTGGAGAAGGCTCGATGCGGGTGGAATTCCGCCAACTCGTTCCGGGGAATCGTCTGGCAGTTGACGTTGCGAGACCGAGCCAACACGAAGGCGTAGAATCGACGCCCATGGAGGAGCTGCGATGCGACTGACCCTCGAATATTGGCCTGATGATGGCGGCTACGTCGGTCGTTTGCGTGAGATCCCCGGCGTTTTCAGCCAGGGCGATACGTTAAACGAGCTCGAGGAGAACATCCGCGACGCCTATGAGCTCGTCGTCGAGGACGCACGCTCCGAGCCGCATCCCGCCGCGCAGTTCAAAGAGATCGAGGTGCCCGCGTGAAGCGGGCGGCCTTTCTGCGCGAGCTCGCACAGAAAGGTTGCCTTCTCCATCGCCACGGCAGCCGACACGATCTCTACCTGAACCCCAGCAACGGCCACAAGGCGCCCGTTCCGCGGCACAGCGAGATCAAGGACTCGCTCTGCCGGATCATTCGCAAGCAGCTCGAAGTCGAATGAAAGGGCGTTCGCATCGCGGCGTCGGCCGCCACGCGCAGGAGGTTGCGGGGACTCGGGTGGCACCGCGGTCGGAGTGCTCCGGTCAAGAAGGCGAGGCGGAGGTTTGCAAGCCGTGAGCGGGTCAGACGAAGGTAGCTTCCACCTGGGCTCTCCGCCAGAGGGCGCTTTCGATGAGGTGCCCACCTTTGTCGGCGGCTATTCCGGACTAGTTCGAGTCGCCCGTCTACTCTGGATTCCAGCCTTCGCTGCAATCATCGCGCGCGCCGGCTTCTACCGTTGGCCCTGGGTCTGGGTCGTCACCGGACTGGCTGCGATCGGCGAGATCGCCTTCTTCACGAGTCCCATGAAGTTCGAGGTCGGCCGAGAACTGATGAGGCTGACTTGGCTGTCCGGGCGAACTCGAGTTCTGCCGCTGAGCGCAGTCCGGGGACGGGCAAAGTTCTCGATCTGGGCTCTGCTGTTAGGGTCGCTAGAAGTCAAGACTCCCGACGGATCGTCGATCTCCATCTGGCCGCGCCTTATGACCAACGGTGCGCGGCTTAAGAAGCTGGTTCTTCCTTGAATAGGACACCCTCTTCTACTCCGAAAAGCAGAAGGCTGTGCGAATAGACAACCTCGCTGGAAGAGGTGCCACCCAAATCCCGGGAGCTCTAGACTCGAGTTCGAGAGGGATCCATCGCCCAGGAGCCGGCAGCGTTCCCTTGCGGCTGTTTCGCTAGCTCTGGTCGTGCGAAAGAGGTGGTCGCGGTTGCTGAGGGAGCCCGTCAGGACTGCTGCGCGCCTGGGCCTCTCGCTCCGAAGTCAGAATCGACTTCGGTGCGCGAGCTCTCAGCGGCAGCGACTGCGTCGACTCTGAAAAGTCTTCGAGTTGTGGTCGAGCTTTCGAGGCGCTAACCGGTTCGGGCGGCCAGTCGAATCGGCAGCCGCGGGGGAAAGGCACCGACCGGGAACTCGAAATCCGTCGCGCCCGCCCGAAGCCGGTTCGCGGCGTAGCGATAGGCCTCGCGAAAGGCGAAGTAGGCCTTGCGGAGGCTGCGACGTAGCGCTGGAGCCACGGCATGCACCAGCGGGGCTGGGCCCTTCTTGATCCGGTTCGGTTCGTGATGAGGATTCTGTCGGCAGACGGCGTCGGCTCCGAGCGGGGCCTTGCCGGTTTCCTCCTGTTGCAGGCGGGCGTCAGCCTCGATGGCCTCGATCAGTTGCAGGACGCGAGCTCGATACTCCTCCGGCGAGAGCGATTTCCAACAGGGGAGGGGCGTGAGCTCGAGCACTTCCTGCTCGATGAAAGCCGAAGGAT
>JAGOCP010000052.1 GCA_017998715.1 Thermoanaerobaculia bacterium
GGCGAAGTGCGGGTGCGCTTCGCTGCCGAGCGCGTGGTCTACGGCAAGGTCGAGCTGGCGGTGGAGGTCAGGGATACCGGCATCGGCATCGCCCCCGGGAAACGCGAGCTGGTCTTCGAGCAGTTCAGCCAGATCGACCCTTCGAACACGCGCCGGCACGGCGGCACCGGTATCGGGCTCGCGCTCTCGCGCAGATTGGCCGAGCAGATGGGCGGGGCGATCGACTTCGATTCCGAGCTCGAGCGGGGCAGCGTCTTCCGGCTGAAACTGCCGTTGCGCACCGCGCCGACCTCGTCAGCCGATCGCCGCCTGCCTCAGCCCCTCATGGAGGGGTGACGGACGACCAGACGCTCGTATTCGCAGTCTCGAAGTCGTCTTCGAAGATCCACAGCGGATCGGGCACGTGCATCACGATGCAATGAAACACGCCGGCGAGGCCGACGATGTCGGTGCCGTCGATGCCGAGAATCTGCCGGCCTGGAAAGGCCTGCTGGTAGACGGCGATCGCCTGGGCATTCTCGGCCGAATGCCCGGAGTATTGCGGAACCAGCACCAGCCGGTTGAAGACGACTGCATTCGTGTAGGTGAAGTGCGTCTGGAAGTTGCCTCCCCAGCCCGGAGTGCGAAAGACCGTGTAGCCGCGGCCTTCGAGCGTCGCCACAGCATCTTCCGTGATCGTTCGGGGAGCGCCGGCGCCGACCGGATACTCGCCGATGATCACCACCTTGTCGCGCACCGGCAGCATCCACATGTCGATGTGCCGGGTCGAGTCGAACTGCTCCGGAAAGCCCGGGAAGATCGTGACATCGAGGTTCTGGTACAGGGCATAGTCGTTCAGAATCGTGGCTTCGCTCAAACCCGGATTCTCGTCCAGGATGAGCTCGGTCATGAACGCTTCGCCGTTCTGGAAGAGATGGAAGTTGCCGCCGCCGTGGGTGAGCGGAATGTCGTACTTCGCCAGCGCCCAGGCGGTGGCGACCGCCCCTGGAATCGTGTCGTCCTGCGGCCGCGGCCGGTTGTAGACATGATCGACGATCGCCAGCTGCTTGTCCTCGAGAATGAAGCGCGGGCCGTAGTCGCGCATCCAGACCGAGTTCGAGGCGGCGACGAGGAACTGGACCTGCGAAAGATCGGCTCCTGCCGAGGTCAGTGTCGAGTTGGCGGAATTCTGCTGCGAGCTGCCGGAGACCACGATGGTGACGATCGCCGACGGGTCGAGAGTGCTGATCGCCACCGTGATGTCCGAGAGCTCGTTCTCGAAGCCGCTGGTCCAGCGCAGCAGCAGGCCCTTGTTGCGGGCGTATTCGGCGGGCGTGAAGACGGCTCCGGTCGGCGGCGCGAACGCAGTGTCCGCCGCCGGCAGCGGGACGCCGACCTCGAAAGGCGCCAGCCCGGCGGGCAGGGGGGCCGCTTCTTCAGCGGGTGGCGGCGCTACCGCCTCCTGAGCGCGCGTGGACGCGGAGAGCATGCACAGACCCAGCGCTGCCGCGCAGCGCAACCCCGTGTTCGAGCTTTTCATGCGAGCGCGGACGCTATCATGGCGGCCCGGAGAAACGCCCCGGACTGCTCCCGCACCGGCGTGGGAGAATGAGCTCGATGGAGATTCCCGAACAGGAACTGACGTTCGAGTTCATTCGCTCTTCCGGACCGGGCGGCCAGAACGTCAACAAGGTGGCGACGGCGGTGCGCCTGCGATTCGACGTGCGCCGTTCCGCGGTGCTCGACGACGAGGTCAAGGTGCGCCTGCTCGCGCTGGCCGGGCGCCGGGCGACCAAGGACGGGGAGCTCGTCCTGCTCGGTCAGCGCCATCGCACGCAGGAGAAGAACCGGCAGGACGTCATCGCACGTCTCACCGAGCTCGTCGAGCGGGCTCTTGTCGCGCCGCGCAAGCGGCGGGCCACGAAACCGACCCGGGCGGCGGGCGTGCGTCGCCTGCGGGCGAAGAAGCTGCAGGCCGATCGCAAGCGCGGACGCAGCGAGGCCGGCGGCGACGACTGAAGGCTCGCGCCCGCAACGTCTGCAGGTACGGCGGCTCTGCGAATAGAATCCGCCCATGAGCGAGAACCAGGGCGGAAAGAGCCGGCTCGTCCGCGCGCCGCGCGGCAGGGCGATCTCCTGCCGCGGCTGGCTGCAGGAGGCAGCGCTGCGGATGTTGATGAACAACCTCGACCCGGAAGTCGCCGAGCGGCCCGATGATCTGGTCGTCTACGGCGGCTCGGGGAAGGCGGCGCGCAACTGGGACTGCTTCGACGCCATCGTCGCCGCGCTTCGCCGGCTGGGCGACGACGAGACCCTGCTGGTGCAATCGGGAAAGCCGGTAGCGATCTTCAAGAGTCACGCCGACGCTCCGCGTGTGTTGATCGCCAACTCCAATCTGGTTCCGCGGTGGGCGACGATCGACGAATTCCGCCGCCTCGAGGGGCTGGGTCTGACGATGTACGGCCAGATGACCGCCGGCTCGTGGATCTACATCGGCACGCAGGGCATCCTGCAGGGAACCTACGAAACGCTCGCGGAGCTCGCCCGGCGGCATTTCGGCGGCTCGCTCGCCGGCCGGCTGACGGTGACCGCGGGTCTCGGTGGCATGGGCGGCGCCCAGCCGCTCGCCGTGACCATGAACGAAGGCGTCTGTCTGGTCGCCGAGGCCGACCGCACACGCATCGAGAAGCGGCTGGAGAAGCGCTATCTCGACGAGTGGGCGCCGTCGCTCGACGCGGCGCTCGCGCGCGCGCGGGAGGCCCTGGCGCGCCGCGAGGCGGTCTCGATCGGCGTCGAAGCGAACGCCGTCGATCTGCTCGAACGGCTGCTCGCCGACGGTGTCCTGCCCGACGTCGTCACCGACCAGACGTCGGCGCACGACAACCTGCACGGTTATGTACCCCACGGCCTGTCGTACTCAGCGGCGATGCAGTTGCGCGCGAGCGCTCCCGCGGCCTACGTCGAACGGGCGATGGCCTCGATGGCCGCGCACGTGCGGGCGATGCTCGAGCTGCAAAAGCGCGGTGCCGTGACCTTCGACTACGGCAACAACCTGCGCGGACAGGCACGCGACGCCGGCGTCGCGGATGCCTTCGACATCGGCGGGTTCGTGCCGATGTTCATCCGGCCGCTGTTCTGCGAAGGCAAAGGGCCGTTCCGCTGGGCGGTCCTGTCGGGCGATCCCGAGGATCTGCGGGTCACCGATGAGGCGATCCTCGAGCTCTTTCCCGAGGACCGCAAGCTCGAGCGCTGGATCCGCATGGCGCAGCAGCGGGTCGAGTTCCAGGGCCTGCCGGCGCGTATCTGCTGGCTGGGTTACGGCGAGCGCGACAAGGCCGGGGCGGTGTTCAATCAGCTGGTCGCCTCCGGCAGGGTCTCGGCGCCGATCGTCATCGGGCGGGACCATCTCGACTGCGGCTCGGTCGCCTCGCCGTTCCGCGAAACCGAGGCGATGCGCGACGGCTCCGACGCGATCGCCGACTGGCCGATCCTCAATGCCCTGATCAACAGCGTCAACGGCGCGACCTGGGTCTCGGTCCATCACGGCGGCGGCGTCGGCATCGGCAACTCGCTGCACGCCGGGATGGTCATCGTGGCGGACGGCACGGACGCGGCGGCCGCGCGTATCGCGCGCGTCCTGGCGAGCGACCCCGGCATGGGTGTCGCGCGCCATGCCGACGCCGGCTATCCGGAGGCGCTGGCCTGCGCCGCCGAGCTCGGCGTCGACCTGCCCATGCTCGCGCCGCCGGGCGGCGCCGGCCGCGAAACGAGCTAGCCCCGGACGGATGCCGAGCTCTTCCGCTGCGCGCGCCCGGGTCGCTGCGGTCCGCACCGCCGGCCGGCCGGATCTCGCGGAGCTCGCCTGCCTGCTGCTGCCCGCGGCGGCGCTGCTGGCAGGTTCACCGCTGGTCGCGCTCGCGGCTCTCGCCGCCTGGGCCTTCTGGATCCTCCGTTGGTCGCCGCCGGCACGAGAGCGCTGGCTGGTGGCATTGTGCGGCGGTCTGGCGGTGCTCGTTCTGGCGGCTTCCGCCGGCCGTGAGTTTTCTCGTCAGCGCGCCAGCGAAGCCACCGACGCCCGCCTGATCGGCGAGTACCAGGCCTACTGGGACGAGCTCCAGCGCAGCTCCGAGCTCGCGCTGGCTGCCCTCGCGCGGACTCCGGCCGATGCCGCGTCGCAGCTCGACGCGTTCGCCCGCCTGGGCGAACTGGCCGGGGCCTCGCGGCTCCCGGGGCTCACCTTGCTGCTGCTCGATGCCGATCGGCAACCGGTCGCGTGGGGCGGATCGGGACTGCTGCACGACCTCGGGCCAGCGGGGTCCGAGGGGCTCGCGGCCCTGGGCGGCGAGCGCGCCGCCGCCGCGGCTGACACCGGCGACGAGCCCGGCGGACGGCGGATCTTCCTGCAGAGTGCCGCCTCGGCCACGGCCGTCGTCTTGCGGACGCTCTCGGGGCCTGCAGGCGGCCGCTATCTGCTGGTCTGCGGCGAGAGCCGCTCGCGTCGCGGCCCGCCGCCGCTGATGGGCGAGCGCCAGAGTGCTTCGGCCCTGCTCGGCGAGCACGCCGTGGTGGCGGACGGCAGCGCCGACTGGACATGGGGTTTCGGCCCGCCGGATTCGCCGGCGCCGGCGTTGCCGCGCAGCTTTGCAGAGCCAGGCAGCCGCGCGGTCTTCGCTCCCGGCCTGCCGCCGCTGGTTCTCGCCGCCGGCTGGCAAGCGGCCACCGGAATCGCTCGCGACCGCGGTGGCGCGGCGGCGCTCCTCGTCGGCCTCGGGCTGTTCGGTCTCGCCGCTCTGCGCGGCTTCGCGCTGGCCGTCCTCGCCGGCACCGTGCTCGAACGTCCGCGGCGGATCTTCGAAGTCGCAGCCTTGGCGTTGTCGGGGGTCGCCGTTCTCGCGCTGGGTCTCGCTGTTCCCGCGCCTGAGCGCGTTCTGCTCATCATCGGCCTGGCTCTCGCCGGCCTGGGTTGGTTCCTCGTCTGGAGTCGCCACAAGCGCGCGAACGACGGGGGGCAAACGACGCTCATCGCCACCCTGGTCACGACGGGAGCGGTCCCAGCGGTGGCGCTCCTGGCGCGCTGGTGGCCGGCGACGGGGCTCGACCTCGGGGCCGATTTCGCCCTCGGCGGAGCGGCGGGGGCGGCACGGCTCGGGCTTGCCGCGACGCTCTTCGGCGGCCTGGTTCTGGCGGCCAGAGGTCGCTCGAGCGGGACTCAGGCCGCCAAGGTCGGCCTGGGGGGCGCGCTCATTCTCGTGCTGTGCGCGGCTGCGCTGCACGACTACGGACTCTGGGCGCTGCTGCCGCTCCTCGGCGGGACGGTGCTCGCGATCCACGCGCTCCCCGCATCCTCCGGCCGCAGCGCCTCCGGCCTCGCTGCCCTGCTCCTGGTGGCGGTGGCGATCGCCGCGACCGCGTGGGAGGCAGGCTTCCGCGCGCGCACCTTCGACCGCCTTCCTGGGGCGCTTGCCGCACTCTTGCCGCCCGATGTGGAGCGCCGGACGGCGTTGACGGCCGAGCTCGAGTCGTTCTTCGATCGTCTGGATCTCGCCGATGTCGCACCCGCGGCGCTGCCGCTCACCGGAGAGGACGACCTCGCCTTCGTGCTTTGGCGCGGTTCGCCGCTCGCCCGGCTCGATGCCCTCTCGGCCCTGGTGATCGAGCGTCCGGGTCGCCCGCCGTCGAGCTTCGCCTATGGCCTGCCGCTCACCGACGCGCTCGAGCTCGATCTGGCGCCGGCGCGCTGGAGCGGACTCGTTCCGCCGGCGTGGCGAGACGAGCGGATCGAGGGCCGCGCGCCCCTGGTCGGCGGCGGGCGCGAGATCGGCGAAGTGCGCTTCTGGATGGTCGCGCGCCCGGGATTCGGCGCCGAGGCGTCGGCACCGGGCGACCTCGCTGCGGCCCTTCTGCGCGGCGGTGCGGCCCGCGGTCGCAGCGGCTCGAGTGGGCTTCCCGGGCCGGATCCGGCGCCGGTGCTCTATTCTCTCGAAGGCGAGCTCTTCGCCTCTCCCTGGCGCGAGGCGACGCCGACGCTCGAAGAGGTGCGCGCAGTGACTTCCGGTGCGCCCGCGGCAGCTCTTCGCGGCGCGACGATCGAGACGCCAGATGGCGGCGCGCGTGTCCTGCTCAGCGAACGCGGCGGCGCGGCGGTGGCGCTCTTCGCCCGCGAGCTCGCTCCGACGGCGGCGCTCGAACGCGTCGGTGTGCATGCCGCCGGCGCGCTGTTCGCTGCCGCGACGCTCTTTGCCGCCGGCCTCCTGCTCGCCCTGCCGCGCGCGACGGCGCGCGACCTCTTCGCGCGCATGACGCGCTCGTATGCCAACCGGCTGATCCTCCTCTTCTCGGCCTTGCTGCTCGTCCCCCTCGTGTTGCTCTACGCCCTGCTGTCACGCACGCTTGAGAGTCGCGTCGCTCGAGAGCAGCGCTTCGCCGCCGAGGCCGCGCTCTCCTCGGCGCAGCGTGTGCTGGGCGAATACGTGCTCACGCTCGAGCCCGGTTTCGGCGTCGGTACGGCGATCGACGACGAGATCCTGGTTTGGCTGTCGCGCGTCATCGGGCACGACATCAGTCTCTACTGGGGCAGCGAAGTCTACGCATCGAGCAAGCGGGAGCTCTTCGCCGCCGGCCTCCTGCCACGGCGGATTCCGGGGGATGTCTGGCCGCGCATGGCCCTGGGCGGCGAGAACGAGGCCTCGCGCACCGCTCGCACCGGCAGCGCCGAGTACCTCGAGCTCTACGCGCCGCTGGCGGTGCCGGGGTTCGATTCGCGACAGACACGCCTTTTCCTGTCGATGCCGCTGCTCGCGCAGCAGGAGGGGGCCACGGCGGAGACGGCGCTCATCCGGCGCCGCACGCTGCTCGCGACGCTCGCCGTCTTCCTCCTGCTCGCCGCCCTGGGCACCCGGCTGGCGCGCGCCTTCACCCGTCCCATCATGGAGCTCGTCGGCGGGACGCAGCGCATCGCCGGCGGCGCCGCGGCGCTCGGCGTCAAGTCCTCGGTGCTCGAGCTCGCGGCGCTGGCGGAGGCGATCGACCGCATGGCGCGCCGCATCGCCGAGGGACGCGACCAGCTGCTGCGCGAGAAGCGGCTGGTCGAGGGCATCATCGAAAACGTCACCTCCGGCGTGGTCTACCTCGACCAGGCCGGGCGCGTGCTGCTTGCCAACCGTGTGGCGCGCGAGTTGCTCGAAGTCGCGCCCGGCGACCGCATCGCGGAACGCCTGGCGAGGCGGCCGGAGCTCGCCGGCGCCAGCCGCTTCGTCGGCGAGCAACGCGACCAGCTCGCCCAGGCGACGCTGCGGCTGGAAAGCGCCAAAGGGGCTCCCGGCAAGGACCGCGACTGGTCGCTGGTCTGGGTGCCCCTGTCCGGCGAGAGCGAGCCGGCGGCGCTGTTCGTGGTCGAGGACATTTCGGAGGTGCTGCGCGCCCAGCGGCTCGAGGCCTGGGCGGCGATGGCGCAGATCATCGCCCACGAGATCAAGAATCCGTTGACTCCCATTCGGCTCTCGACCGAGCACATGGTGCAGGTGTGGAAGCGAGATCGCGGTCAATTCGAGGCGGTTTTCGAGCGCTGCACGGAGAACATCCTGCGCCAGGTCGAGGAGTTGCGGACGATCGCCACCGAGTTCTCCACGTTCAGCCACATCCCGAAGTCGGTGCAGGTGCCCGGCGATCTTGCCGCCACCGTGCGCGAGGTTGTCGAGGGTTACCGCGCGGCGCCACCCAATGGCGTCGAGATCGTGCTCGAGGGGGGGCAGGAGAGCCTGCCGGCGAAGTTCGATGCGCGGCTGCTCGGACGCGCGCTGCGCAACCTGCTGGAGAATGCCGTGCGGGTCTCGGCGGGCGGCGGCCGGGTGACGATCGTCGCCCAACGAGTCGGCGGGTTGGCGGAGCTCCGGGTCGCCGACCGCGGGCCAGGGGTGCCGCCGGAGATGTTGGCGCGGATCTTCGAGCCGTACTTCTCGACCCAGGTCGGTGGGACCGGTCTGGGGCTTTCGATCGCGCAGCGGGTGGCCGAGGAGCACGGCGGCTCGATCCGCGCCCGCAACCTCGCTGCGGGCGGACTCGAAGTCACGATTACAATGCCCTTGTTATGAATCCCACGCGCGCCGCACTCTCCACCCTCCTGGTGTCGTGCTGTCTCACCTTCGGCTGCTTCGGCGGCTCACGGCCGCAGAAGGCCGCTGGCTCGGCGCTCTGGCTGACGAAGGACTCCGGCCCGCTCGACGCTGCCGCCCAGGCACGTCTCGCCGCGCTCGGCCTGAAGGAGGTCTACCTCGACGCCGCCGCGATCGAGTGGCAAGGCAACCCGCATCTGCGCCCGATCGAAGCGCCGGCGATGCCGCGCGGTACTGCGGCGACCCTGGTGATCTGGGGCCTCTGGTCCCCCGGAGACCGGCCGCCCGATGGATTGGCGACGGCGCTGGTCTCCGAGCTCTCGACGCTGCGCGTCGCCGCCGAGCAGCGCGGCCTGCGGGTCGTCGGCTATCACTTCGCTGTCGAGCCCGGCGATCATGCCGAGAGTCTCGGCAAGACGCTCGGCCGGCTGCGCACTCTGCTCGGCAGCGGTTACTTCGTTTCCGCCGGCATCGGGCGCAAGGCGCTCGCCCTGCCGCAGACGCGGCAGATCGCCGACGGAGTGGATTTCGTCGTCAGCCTGATCTACGGCCAGCGTCCCGGCGAGGCGGAGGATCCGACCGCCTGGGATCTCCAGGCGGTGGAGGAGAGCTTCCGCCAGCTCGAAGCTCTCGGCCGGCCCTATCTCACCGGCGCGGTGACGGTCGGTGTCGCGACCTGGCGCGGCAAAGGGGGGGAGACGCGTGAGGTCTCGACGGCGCTGTCGCTCGGCGATCTGGTGCGGGCGCGCGGTCTCGAGCTCAAGCCGGGCTTCAGCCTGCAGGGCATCGACCGTCAGGTCTGGGAGTTCGTTGCCCGTGGCCCGGCGCGCGCCGGGCCGTGGAATCTCGCGACCGGCGACTCGATCCGCGTGGTCCGCACCGCGACACCGTTTCTCGAGGAGTTCCGCCGCCGCCTGGGAGCTTGGGAGTCTACCCATCGACTGGGCGATGTGCTCTATCGCTTGCGCCGCGACGAGGAACGCCTCTCGTTGTCGGTCGACAACCTCGCCGAGGTCCTGGCTCCGGATGCCGCGGCGCCGATCCTCGATCTGACGCTCGAACGCGTCTCCGCCTCCGCCGGCCGCTGGGTCGTGCGGCTGAAGCTCGCGAATCAAAGCACGGAGAGCACCGACCTGGCATTCTTCGACAGCAACTTCGTCGAGCTCCAGGTGGCGGGCGCGACGATCGGCGATGTCGAGCCGGGCGACTTTCAGCGCGTCGAGCTGCTGGTCGACGGGGAGAAAGGGACGATGCGCGCTTTCCGGCAGGCGAACACGGTGCGCCTCTTCCTGCCGCTCCTGGAGGAGAGTCAGCAGGTCGCGAGCGGCAACATCGAGCTTCGCCTGGCGCAGCGAACTCCAGCGACCACGATCTCCGCGAGCTTCCTTCTTGCCGACGGGCGGGCGCTCTCCCTCGAGCCGCGCGAGTGGCAGTTCGACAAGCCTTGAGCGCCGTCGGCGCGCTGCTGCGCGAGCTCTTCTTCGCCCCCTTCCGCGAGATGCTGCATGGGCTCGATGCCGTCTTGCGGCACGGCCTTCGATCCCTGCTGCTGGTTGCGGCGGGGCTGGTCGTCGGCTGGTGGGTCTACGTTCCGCTGCACGAGCTCCTGCACGCTTTCGGATGCCTGGCGGCCGGAGGGGAAGTCTCGCGTCTCGAGATCGCGCCGGTCTACGGCGGAGGCTGGCTATCCAAGCTCTTTCCTTTTGTCGTCCCGGGCGGGCCCTACGCCGGGCGGCTCTCGGGTTTCGATTCGCACGGCAGCGACTGGATCTACCTCGCGACCGACCTGGCACCGTTCGCGTTGGCGCTCTTCCCGGGCTTCTGGTGGCTGCGCCGGGCAGCCTTCGCCGGTCGGCCGGTCGCCTTCGGCGCCGCCCTGCCGGCGGCCTTCGCGCCGCTGCTGTCGCTCTCGGGAGACGCCTACGAGATCGGCTCGCTGGCGACCGTGCACCTGCCCGCCTGGTCCGGCCACCGGCAGCTGGTCGGCGACGATCTGGGGATCAAGTTGGCGGAGATCGCCGGACTCGCGGACGCGCATCTGCTCGCCGGCGTGGGGGTTGCCGCTTCGCTCGGCCTGCTCTGGGCGTTGACCTGGATGCTCCTCGCCCGGCGCCTCGCCTCGCGCCTGGGCGCGCCGGCTCCGGCGGAACGCACCGCTGCTCGCCCGGTGTCGAATCGCGCGGGGGGTCAGGCCCGGGATCAGGCGCCGGGATCAGGCTAGGATGAATGCGCGAGTCCCTGTACCCGGAGCTGGAGTGATCATGAGTCGGAAGTGGTCGAAGTCGCCGTCGCAACCTGCCGGCTCGGGCCGCGGGCCCAGCCCGGGAAGCCCCGGGCGCCCCCCGGAGCTCGTCGGAGCACGCAGCGCTCTCGGTCTGGGGATCGGCCTCCTGCTCGGTGGCGCACTCCTCGCAGGCTGCGCCTCGTCGCGAGCCAAAGCCAACGCCGCTTCCGCCAACGAGCGCCGGCCGGCGGCCGTTTCGCTGATCGCGGCGAAGACCGCAGCATTCACCGCACGACCGGGCTTGCTGGATCTCTACGTCGATGGTGAGGCTGGCAAGGTGATGGTGCGGCTGCCGCCAGGGCGGGGCCCGCGACGGACGATCGGTGAGTACATCTACTACGAGGGCATCGTCACCGGCCTGGGCTCGAATCCGGTGGGTCTCGACCGCGGGCAGGTCGGCGAACCGCAGCTCCTGCGTCTGCGCGAGCTCGGCGGCAAGGTGCTTTTCGAGTTCGTGAATCTGCAGTATCGCGCGCTCGGCGACTCGCCAGAGGAGGCGCGGGCGGTGGAGGAGTCGTTCGCCAACTCGGTGATCTGGAGCGCTGAGGTCGTCGCCCGCGACGGCGACGGGAGCCTGCTGATCGATCTCGGTCCATTCCTGCTCCGTGACGCGCACGGCGTGGCGAACCGGTTGGCCGATGCGGGGCAGGGCAGCTTCTCCCTCGACCGCGAGAAGAGCGCCATCGACGTTTCGGATTGCCTCGCGTTCCCCGACAACGTCGAGCTCGAAGCGACCCTCACCTTCACCAGCTCGAAACCCGGCGACGAAGTGCGCAGCGTCGCCGTCGAACCGGGGGCGCTCTCTTTCGTGCAGCACCAGTCGTTCGTCCGCCTGCCGGATTCCGCCTACACTCCGCGCGAGTTCGATCCGCGCATGGGCTCGTATGCGATCCGTTTCCAGGACTATGCCGCGCCGCTCGCGCGCCCGGTCGAGCGACGCTGGATCGTCCGCCACCGCCTGGCGAAGATCGATCCCGCGGCGGCCCACTCACCGGTGCGCAAGCCGATCGTCTACTACGTCGATCGCGCGGCGCCCGAACCGATTCGCAGCGCGCTTCTCGAAGGGGCGGGATGGTGGAGCGCTGCCTTCGAGGCGGCGGGCTTCGACGACGGCTTCCGGGTCGAGCTCCTGCCGGAGGGGGCCGATCCGCTCGACGTGCGCTACAACGTGATCCAGTGGGTGCATCGCGCGACGCGCGGCTGGTCTTACGGCGGCGGCGTGATCGATCCGCGCACCGGCGAGCAGCTCAAGGGGCACGTCACGCTCGGCTCGTTGCGAGTGCGCCAGGACCGGCTGCTGTTCGAAGGTCTCGCCGGCGCCGGAAAGAGCGGCAGCGGAGCGCCCGACGACCCGGTGGTCCTGGCGCTGGCGCGCATCCGCCAGCTCGCTGCGCACGAGGTCGGGCACGCACTCGGCTTCGCGCACAACTTCGCCGCCAGCGCCGACGGCCGCGCCTCGGTGATGGACTATCCCGCGCCGCTGGTGCGCATCACCAGCCAGGGCGAGCTCGATTTTTCTCAGGCTTACGGTGTCGGCGTGGGGGAGTGGGATCTGCATGCGACGCGCTGGGCCTACGGGCAGTTCGCGCCCGGGAGCGACGAAGGCGCGGCGCTCGCCGCGATCGCGCAGGAGGGCGTGCTGCGAAACCTGCACTTTCTCACCGATGCTGATGCCCGCCCCGCCGGGGCGGCGCATCCGCGCGCCAGTCTCTGGGACAACGGCGACGATCCGGTCGCCGCTCTCGAACAGGCGATGCGGGTGCGTCGCATCGCCCTCGCGCGCTTCGGCGAGGCCAACCTGCCCGCCGGCGCACCGCTCGCGCTGCTCGAGGAGACGCTCGTTCCGGTCTACTTCCATCATCGCTTCCAGCTCCAGGCGGCGGCCAAGGTGCTCGGTGGCCTGGATTATCGCTATGCCGTGAACGGCGATGCCGCGCCCGGAGCTATCGCCCGTCCGGTCTCTGCCGACCGGCAACGGCGGGCGCTCGCAGTGCTGCTCGAGACCCTCGACCCGGCGGTGCTCGATCTGCCCGAAGAGACACTGCGCAAGCTCCTGCCGCGCCCCAGCGGCTACGACGCGAATCGGGAAATGTTCGCTTCGAAGACCGCTCCGGCGTTCGACGCGCTCGGCGCGGCGGCGACCGCGGCAGATCTGACCATCCGCCAACTCCTGCAGCCGGCGCGCGCGGCGCGCCTGGTCGACTTTCATCGCCGTAACGCCGCGCAGCCGGATTTCGACGAAGTCCTCACGGCGCTATGCGACAAAGTGTTCCTGGACACTGCGCTGCTCCAGCCGCGCGAGGCGGAGATCGCGCGGGTCGAGCAGCGCGTCCTGGTCGATCGGCTGATCGAGCTCTCGGGCAACAGCGCGGCGCCGGCCTGGGTGCGCTCGCGTACCGACGGAGCGCTCGCCGAGCTGCTGCAGCGGATGGATCTCCTGGTGCCGCTCGATCCGGCGGAGAAGGCGCATTTCTCGGCGGTGACGGCCGAAATCGGCAGGCACCTGGCTCGCCCGGCGCCGCCGTCCGCGGCGCTGCGGCTGGCGCCTGCCGAGCCGCCCGGTGAGCCGATCGGTGCGATGACGGACGAGTGGGAGATCGGCAGGGGAGCAGCGGATTTCACGCGGGCGGACGATTGCGAATTTTCGCCACCGCGCTGAGCACTGCCATCGTCGCAGCGACTGTCGCCTGCGGCGCGCCGTCGCCTACCGCCGCGGATGGCGTGACCGGACGCAGTGCCGCGATCGCGAAAGCGGTCCCCCGGCTCGAGTTCGAAGTCGTCGCCACCTATCCGCACGATCCGGGTGCTTTCACTCAGGGCCTTCTCTGGCACGACGGGAAGCTCTACGAGAGCACCGGCATGTACGGAAGGTCTTCGCTCCGCGAAGTGGAGATCGCCACCGGTCAGGTCTTGCGGCGGGTGGATCTCGATCCCGAGATCTTCGCCGAGGGGCTGGCGCTGGCGGGCGCTCGTCTGTTCCAGCTCAGTTACCAGACCGAGATCGGCTGGGCCTGGGATCTCGCTACGTTCCGCAAGGTGCTCGACTTCACCTACCCCGGCGAGGGCTGGGGGCTCACCTTCGACGGCACGCATCTCATTCAGAGCGACGGCAGCTCGCGCCTCACCTTCCGCTCGCCGGTCGATTTTTCACCGCAACGCGAGCTCTCCGTGACTCGCCTCGGCCGACCGCAGTTCTATCTCAACGAGCTCGAGTTCGTGAACGGCGAGATCTGGGCGAACATCTGGTTGAGCGACGAGATCCTGCGCATCGATGCGCGCACCGGTGAAGTCACCGGAGCGCTCGACGCCGCGCAGCTGCTGTCGCCCGAGGAGCGCCGTCACGCCGACGTGTTGAACGGCATCGCCTGGGATCCCGAGCGCCGGCTCTTCCTGATCACCGGCAAGAACTGGCCGAAGCTCTTCGCCCTCTCGGTGCACGCGCCGGGCGTCCCGTCGCGCTGAGTCCTTCAGCGGTCGGTCGGCGCCGCTTCGGCGTCGAGGAGGTCGGCGAGCAGTCGAATGCGCCGCGCCAGGGATTCGACCTCGACGTACTCCTCGCGCGTGTGCATGCCGCCGCCGACCGGTCCCAGACCGTCGAGGACCGCGACACGCCCGGGCTCGGGAAGAAAGTTGGGAAAGGAGATCCCGCCGCGGTCCGCCTCGCGCAGCAACTCCCAACCAGCCCTGGCCGCGAGGGCGACGGCGCGGTCCGCCTGGACCGGTGGCAGGCTCGCGGGATCGACCGGAGGGATCGCGCCGTCGTGGGTGAAGTCGATCCCGACCTCGCGCCGGGAGGCGATCTCCGCCGCCAGCCCGGCCAACTCCCGGGCCAGCTGCGGCCCCTCTTCGGCGCGCAGGAAGCGGGCTTCGCCCTCCACTACCGCGCGATCCGGGACGACGTTGAGCTGATGGGCGCTGCCGAAACCGGCCTCGGAGGCGAGCCCGCCCCCGACCTCGGAGTCGGGCCGGGTGATCGCCGCCACCCAACCCTGATCGCCGGCGGCCATCCGCGCGACGTTGACCGTCGGACCGTCGAGCGGCCGCGAGAGCGCCGCCGCACGTTCGCTCCACTCGGCCGCCGCCAGCAGCGCCGAGCGCCCTTGCCAGAAGGCCAGGCCGGAGTGCGCCGATTGGCCGCAAACGACCAGGCGCCAGTGGAACATGCCGCGCCTGCCGGTGACCAGCGTCTCGCCGTCGCCGCGGGGCTCGCCCGGCTCGAGCACCCATAGGGCGGTGGCAGCGGCGCCAGCGGCCGCCACGGCGCGTCGTGAAATCGCGCCGCCGACCTCCTCGTCGGGCACCAGGACGAGTCGGAGCGCCGGCGGACGGACTCCGCGCCGGGCCAACAAGTCCAGCGCCTTGAGAAAGGCGACGATGCCGCCCTTCATGTCGATCGCGCCGGTGGCGAAGAGGCGCCTCCCCTCGCGGCGGGGGGGTGCCGCGGCGAGCACGGTGTCGAAATGCCCGATGAGGAGTATGGGCAGCCCGGCTCTCGCACCGTCGGCGGCGGGCGAGGTCGCGACGACGACCGGCAGCGCGGCACCGTGCTCGTCCGGCTCGTCGTGAATCGCCACGGAAAGTCCGCGCGCGCCGAGCTCAGTCGCGAGGAGCGCGGCCATCCGGCGCAGGGCCTGCGGCTCGTCGGAGGGTGAGCTTTCGGCGGCGAGGCGCTCGAGCAACTCGACGGCTTCGGCGAGAAGATCCTCGGGCAGCAGTGGGCCCGGGAGCGGCTGCATCGCTTCGGAAGTCGGCATGAGCCGGAGCTTATCGTCCAGCGCCCGGCCTCGAGTCTCCTTGTCTCGGCGCGGTGCGGCCGATACACTGACGCGCCGCAAGAGGTCGGCAGATCGATGATGAAATCGCACAGTGCAGCAGCAGGGCGCCGATGGCACGCGCGCCTTCTCGGAGCCTGGCTGGCGGGCGGCGTTCTCGCTGCGGCGTCGTTGCCCGCGGCGCAGCCGGTGTTGCCGACGGCACAGGAGGTCGAGACCGCGGTCGCGGCGGTCTATCCGGCGCTGGTCAACATCTCGGCGGTGTCACGCGATTTCGCCGAAGGCCGGGCGATGCGCTTTCCCAGCGCCGGCAGCGGCGTCCTGGTCACCGACCAGGGGCACGTGCTGACCAACTTCCATGTCGCCGGCAACAGCACGCGGATCCGTTGCACGCTCACCGACGGGCGGATCTTCGACGCCGACGTCGTCGCCCACGATCCGCTCACCGATCTCTCGGTGTTGCGCCTGCGCGCCGGCGGGCAGGGCGCTGCGACCGTTCCCACGGGCCTGCGGCCGGCAAAGCTGGCGGTCGAGGCCGCGGTCGAGATCGGCGATCCGGTGCTGGCGCTCGGCAATCCGTTTGCTTTGTCCTCTTCGGTGACCCTCGGCATCGTTTCCAACGCCCATCGGGTGTTCACCGACTTCACCGGCTCGGAGCTCTCGGACGTCGAGCTCGATGGCGGCGAGTCCACCGGCTGGTTGACGCAGTGGATTCAGCATGACGCGCTGATCCTGCCCGGAAACTCCGGCGGCCCGCTGGTGAACCTCGCCGGCGAGGTGATCGGCATCAACGAGCTCGGCGGGGGAGGGATCGGTTTCGCCATTCCCGCCCGTGTGGCGGCCGACGTGCTGCGGCACGCCCTGGCCGATGGCGCCGTGCGCCGCAGCTTCCTCGGCTTCGCCGCGCTGCCGGTGGCCAAGCTCGGCCGCGAGACCGGCGCGCTGGTCTCCTCGGTCACCCCGGGCGGTCCGGCGGAGGCCGCGGGCCTCGAGGCGGGCGACATCCTGCTGGCGCTCGACGGCGAGAAGGTGGAGGCGCGCTTCTTCGAACAGGTGCCGGAGCTCTATCGGCGTGTCGCCGAATTGCCGATCGGTACGGCCGCGAAGCTGACGATCGAACGCCGCGGCGAACGCCGCGAGATCGTCGTCACGACCAGCGAAATGGAGCGCCTGCGTGGCGAGAAGGGCGAGCTGCGGGCGCTCGGCATCTCCGCCGAAGAGCTCACCGGACCCCTCGCCCTGGCGCGCAATC
>JAGOCP010000053.1:0-13388 GCA_017998715.1 Thermoanaerobaculia bacterium
GCGCCGGAGGTCCCGGTGCTCCTCGCCGAGCAGCGCCTCGGCGCGCGCGATCCAGGCGGCCGGCAGGTCCATCCGGCGCGCCAGGGCGAGCGCCTCGCTGCCGCCGGGCGAACCGGGCAGGAGACGAAAGGTCGGCCGTCCCGTCGAGGGCTCGAACTCCATCGCCGCGCAGGCCGCTCCCGGCAGCTCCATCGCCGCCGCCGCCAGACCGGTGAGGTGGGTGGTGATGAGCGCCAGGCCGCCGCGCGCGACGAGGGTCTCGAGCAGTGCCACGGCGAGCGCCGTGCCCTCTTCCGGATCGGTGCCGGAGCCCAGTTCGTCGAGGAGCGCCAGGCTTTGCGGACCCGCGGCGCGGTAGGCCTCGGCCAGGCGCGCGAGTCGGCCAGAGAAGGTCGAGCGGTCGGCGAGCAGATCCTGCTCGTCGCCCACCGTAGCGACCAGGTTGGCGAGGAACGGCACCTCGCTCGCTGCCGCGGCCGGAATCGGCAGGCCGGCCTGCGCGGCGAGCGCCAGCAGTCCTAGCGTCTTCAACGCCACGGTCTTGCCGCCGGCGTTGGGTCCGGTGATCACCAGCGCACGGCGCTCCGGTGTCAGCGCCACGCCCAACGGCTCGACCGCGCCCTCATGGCCGCGGGCGCCGAGCACCCGTTCGCGGCGCCGGGCGAGCCGTGGGTCGAGCAGGGGATGGCGAGCGGCGATCAGCCGGAGGGTTCCGGGCGCTGCGAGCACCGGCAGGTGGGCGTCGATCTCGCGCGCCAGCCGGCGCGACGCCTCGAGCGCGTCGAGGTCGCCGACCAGGCCGGCGATCGAGCGCACCAGCGGGGCCTCGGCAGCGAGGTCGCGCAACAGCTCGTAGAGCAGGCGCTGGCGTTCGCCTTCGAGCTCGTCGACGGCGCTCTGCAGAGTGTTGTTCTCCTCCACGACTTCGAGCGGCTCGAAGTAGAGGCTCTTGCCGGTCGCCGACCGGCCGTGGACGAGCCCGGCGAGCTTGCCGCGATTGCCGGCCTGCACCATCAGCATCAGGCGCCCGCCGCGCATCGGCACGGTCTCTTCGCCGAGGAACTCCCGGTGCGCGCCGCCGATCTCCTCGAGGCGGCCGTAGATGCGCTCGCGCGCCCCCTGCACCTGGCGCCGCAGCGCCGCGAGCCGGGGGCTGGCGTCGTCGCGCACCTCGCCCTTGCGATCGAGAATGCTGCCGATCCGGCGCACCAGCGGCTGCGGGTCGGCGAGCTCGGCCACCGCGCGTCCGAGCTCCGCGCACGGCGGGTCGATGCGCGCGATCCGCGCCGCCGCTTCGCCGCCGGCAGCGAGGAGTCCGGCGAGACGGAGGATCTCGCTGCCGGCGAGCGGCGGGTCGCCGCTTTCGAGGCGGGCAACGAGCTCGCCAAAGCCCTCGCCGAGCCCTGGTACCAGAGGCGCCTCGAGAGTCAGCCGTTCGAGCTCCTCGTAGCGCGCACGCCGACGGCGGAGCTCCGCCTCGTCCGCAGCGGGTTCCAGTGCGCGGAGAACCGCTGCACCGAGGTCGGTCCGCGCTTCGGAGGCGAAGAGCGCGAGCAGCGAGTCGAACTCGAGCGCGAGACGGGTCGCGGGCGACGCGACCGGCGCCGGAGCGACGGCGGCGACGGGAGCGGGGGCGGGAGCGGTGGGCGTGGTCTTCATCGCAGAAAAAACAGAAGCGGGGTCCGGGTCTCCCCGGCCCCGCTCGGTCGAGCGCAAGCGAGATGCGTGTAGCTGGCTGCCGCCCTCGGGCCTAGAGGCCCATCCGGCGTTCTTCCTGGACCTTGCGCAGCATCTTCTTCTTGGCCTGGATGGCCTTGCGCTTGCGCTTCACGGAGGGCTTCTCGAAGTGCTGACGCTTCTTCAGCTCGGTCAACACACCGGCCTTCTCGCACTTGCGCTTGAAACGTCGCAGCGCGTTCTCGAAGCTCTCTTCTTCACGTACGTGCACGATCGGCACTGCTCGCTCACCTCGCTTTGGCTGCCAACTTCACGGCCTAAGGACCGCAGGCAGAAGGACTTGTGATTCTAGACCTGCGGACCGGCGCGGTCAACAAGCCGCCCTGCCGGCGCTTCGCGGCTCTCCCTAAACCCTTTCCGAAGTTCACTTTGCGGCGACTCTGCGGCTTGACGCGAGGGGCATCTGTCTCGATAATGTAAGTTTCGAGCGGTTCGAACTCCTGAACGAAAGGTTGGAGGACTTGAGCATGGCTCTTCCTGATCAGTTGGCGGATCTCGAGCGCAAGGTCTCCGTGCGCTTCAGCGCGGCTCTGGCGGAGATCCGCCAGGAGATGCGCCGCGCAGTGGAAGCCCAGGCGCAGCGGGCCAGCTCCGCCATGATTTCGGATCTGGACGCGATCCGTCCGCCGGCGGACGACCGACTCCTCGTCGAGGAGGACCTGCTGGAAATGAGCCGTGAAGCCGGCGGCGAGGCCCGTCGCGGACTCGCGCGGGCGCTGTCGCAGGCGGTCATCGAGTTCGACCGGGCGCGCTCGCAGAGCGCCGTCCTCGACGCCCTGCTCGTCGCCGCGCGGCCGTTCGGCGACCACGTCGCCGTCTGGCTGCTCCGTCCGACGGAGATCGTCGGCTGGGCAAGTCGCGGCTTCGCCGGCGACCCGCCGCGGGATCCGATCGCCGGTTGCACGCTCTCCCATCAGGCCTCGCCAGCGCTCGCCCGCCTCGCCGCCGGTCGCGGCTGCGTCCTCGCCGACGCCAGCGAAGCCGCGCAGATCGCGAGCGCTCTCGAAGTCGCCGCCCCGGCGCGCGCGCTCTTCCTGCCGCTGGTGCTGCGCGACCGGGTCGCGGCGGCGCTCTACGTCGATGCCGCAGACACCGGCGAGTTCGAGATCGAAGCGTTGCAGTTGCTGGCGCTCACCGCCGCACAGCGGCTCGAACTCCAGGCCTTGTCGACGCGCAGCTACACGCCGACGCTGTTTCTCGACACCGATGCGCCCGCCGACGAGGGCGGCCTCGCGCTCTGGGATCCGGCGACGCCGGCAAGCCTGGCGACCGCGGCAGGCGAGGAAGCGACGCCCGCTACGCCGCCCGTGGAACTCGACGCGAGCGAGGCGATCGCGGCCGTCGGACCGAGCGAGAGCCCGGCGGGTCCGGAGGACTTCTGGGGCGAAGCGCCGGCCGAGGTCGTCGAAGAGCTGCCGGCCAAAGAGCCCGAGGCGGCCGAGTTCGAGCTCTCAGCGCCCCAGCCGGAGAGCGCCGCAACAGTGACCAGCCCGCTGAAGGCCGCGGGAGATGAATTCGCCTGGCAGCTCGAAGACGCCGCAGATACGGCCCGGATCAGCGCGGAGACCGCCGCCGCCGCGGCGATCGAGCTCCCCGATCTCACCCCGCCCGCGGCGTCGGATTGGACACCGGCCACGGAAGTCGCAGAGAGCCCGTTGGCGCCGCCGGCAGCCGAACCGGCGGCCGAGCCGGCCGCCGAGTGGCAGGAGGTCGAAGACGCGACGGCGCCGCACGCCACCTACTCGCCCGCCGCCACGCAGCGCTTCGCTACCCCGGCCGTGACCAACGAGTTCCCGCAACCGGCGGCAGCCGCGCCGGCGGATCCCGGCATCTCGCCGGTGAGCACGGCCAGCACGATCGCCTTCGTGCCGCCACAGGCGGTCTCCGAAAGCGACATCGCGGACGACGCCACGATCCGGATCCAGCGCTCCGCCCTCTATCCGACCGCTCCTCTCGTCGCTTCGACGACCGCTCCTGCCGTCGCTCCTCCCGTCGCTCCGCCGGCCGCTCCTCTCGTCGCTCCGCCGGCAGAACCGGCCTTCGCTCCGGCCCGCCCAGCGAGCCCGAGCGTCCAGGTCCCTGACGACGAGCCGACGATCTCGCGCGGCCCGCGCACCACCGAAGTCGCCCCGCCGGCCGATCTACAAGGACCGGGCTGGGCCTTCTCCAACGCGCGCACGGCGCGCGCCAGCGGCGACAACGCACTGCACGAGGAGGCGCGCCGGCTGGCGCGGCTGCTGGTTTCCGAGATCAAGCTCTACAACGAAGACCAGGTGGAGGAGGGGCGGCACAACCGCGACATCTACCACCGCCTGAAGGACGACATCGACCGTTCGCGCCAGATCTACGAAGAGCGTGTGCACGAGAGCGTGCGCGGCACCACCGACTATTTCCAGCAGGAGCTGATCCGCAGTCTCGCGGGCGGCGACCCGCGCGCTCTGGGGATCTGAGCCCGCCGTGCCGGTGACGCTCTTCCGCCGAGCAGCATGGACGCTGGCGCTCTGTGGAGCGCTGGTCGCGGCGGAGGAGTTCTTCGTTGCTCCGGCGGCCGAGGCCACCGCGCCGGTCGCAGCGCCCGCCGCATCTCTTGCGCCCGCGGCGCTGGAGCCGCCGACGTCGAGCTTCGCTCCTGGCCAGCCGCCCGCCGCGGAGTACGCCGCGGCCGCCGCTGCGGCGAGAAGCGGCGGCTTCCCGGCTGCATCGCAGGCGCTCGCGGCGCAGCTCGCAGGTGGCGAGCCCGGGGCCAGTCGCGCCCGGGTGGTGCTCGGATTGATGGCCTGGGAGAGCGGCCGCGGCGAGGACAGCCGCCGCTTGCTCGCCCGGGGGCCCGGCCCGCTCGCGCTCGAGGATCTGCGCCTGCACGCGCTCGCCGAGGAGAGCACGGCGCGCGGCGCGCGCACTGCGGCCCGGCAGGCGCTCGAAGAGCTGCTGCGCAGCACGCCGGAATCGCCGCTGCGGCAGACGAGCCTGCTCGAGCTCGCCGAGCTCGCCTGGGCCGAGGGCCGGGCAAGCGATGCTCTCGCCTTCATCGAGCGCGGGCGTCGCGAGGCGCTCTCGGCGCCGGAGTGCGAGCGTATCGACAGCCTCGCCTGGACGATCGGGCGCGCCACCGGCGACGAGACGGTGCTGCGCGAAGCGGCGCGCCGACTCCTGGTGCGCTCGCCGCTCGCCGCCGCCCGGCTCGATGTCGCCGGCGTCCTCGTCACCCGCCCGAACGGCGACTGGCGGGCGTTCCTCTCCGCCGAGGATCTGCTGGCGCGCGCCGTTGCTTTGCTGCTGGTCGAGGTGCCCCAGGGCGCGCTATCGACGCTCGACGCCGTGCCGCAGGCCGCGCGGACCATCGAATGGAGCCTGCTGCGGGCGCGGGCGCTGACCGCGGCCCAGCGCGGCAGCGAAGCGTTCGCCGAGCTCGCGCTCGCCCGTCCGGCCGTCGGCGACGGCCCCGCCGACGGCGACCAACTGGCGGAGCTCGAGCTCGAGCGCGCCCACGCGGTCGCCGAAGCGGCAGCCGTCCGGCGCGGCCGGCCGCCGCTGCCGGCCGCCGACCGCGCACGCCTGCGCGCCGACGGCCTGCAGGCCCTGCGACGCGCGGTCGCCGCCGCGACCTCCGCCGAGCTCAAGGCGACAGCGTTGCGCGAGCTCTACGCCGAGGTCGAGTCGACAGGCGACTTCGACGCTGCCATCGCCCTGCTGCACGATCTCGCGAAGGTTGCGCCCGGCGACGCGCTGGGCGCGCGGCCACTATGGGAGCGCGGCTGGCGCGAGTACCAGGCCGGCAACTGGAGCGGCGCCATCGGCCTGTGGAGCGAGCTGCGCGACCTTTATCCGAAAGCCTCCTACTCCCGCAGCGCCTACTACTGGACCGGCCGCGCCTTCGAGAAGCTCGGGGACCGTGAGCGCTCGCGCGCGGCCTTCGTCGAGCTGGCCGACGCCGACACCGCCGATTTCTACTCCCGGCAGTCGGTGCTGCGGCTCTCGAAGGCGCCGTCAGCGGCCCTGCGTGAGCGCGATTCGGCGCGCGAAGACTGGCCGAGCGATCGCGCCGTCGAGCGCGCACGCTGGCTGTCGGATCTGGCGCTCGACAAGCATGCGTCAGCCGAGCTCGACCGGGTCGCGGCCGCCGCGGATGCGCGGGCGGTGGCGGCGCTGCGCGGCCTCGTCCTCGCCCGCACCGGCGCCCGCCGCGAAAGCCTCCGCGAGCTGCGCAAAGCCTTCCCTCAGCTCGCTACCGCCCACCAGGAGACCGTGCCGCGCGCCGCTCTCGAGCTCTTCTATCCCCGCGCTTTCGCCGGCGAGGTGGCCCGGTTCGCCGGCGAGAAAGCGCTGCCAGCGTCGCTGGTCTTCGGCATCGTGCACCAGGAGAGCGGTTTCGATCCGGCGGCCAAGAGCCGCTCCGGGGCGCGCGGCCTGATGCAGATCATGCCGTCGACCGGCAAAGAGCTCGCGCGCCGGCTCGGCATGCCCTTCTCGACGCAGCGGCTTTTCGAGCCCGAATACAGTTTGCGCCTCGGTACGACATACTTCCGTCAGATGCTGGGGATCTTCGACAACCGGGTGGAGCTCGCGCTGGCGGGTTACAACGGCGGACCGGGTCGAATCGGGCGTCTCTGGCGCGAGCAGCAGTCCGCCGGCGAGGTCGATCGTTTCCTCGAAGGACTGACGATCGTCGAGTCGCGAAACTACGTGAAGCGCATTCTTGTCTTGGCAGAAAGTTACCGGAGCCTGTATTCCGATCTCAGCTGACCCGGGAAAGCCCCATCGTGGGGCTTCGCTATACTGGCTTCGTCGCCTGTTGGGCGGAGCTCATCCCGGGTCCATAGCTCAGCGGTTAGAGCAACCGGCTCATAACCGGCAGGTCTCTGGTTCGAATCCAGGTGGACCCACTGCATAAACCATGACCGACACCATCTCGCAACTCGTCCATCTCAGCCGTTCCATGCAGTCCCTGGCATCGGCCAGCGCGCTTCTCGCGGGAGTTCCGGAGAGCATGCGCGCACTCCACGATGAGTTCACCGCCGCCAAGGCGGAGCTCGACGCCCTCGACGCCAGCGCCACCCAGGCGGCGCTCGACCGGCGCCAGGCGGAGTCCGCCATCGCCGAAGCGCAGGAGAAGCTCAAGCACTTCCAGCAGCAGGTCTCGAAAGTGCGCAATCAACGCGAGTACGGCGCCTTGCTCACCGAGATCGACACGGTGAAGCAGCAGTCGAAGACGCTCGAGGATGCCGCGCTGGCGGCGCTCGCGCGCTCCGAGGAGATTGCCCAGACGGCAACTGAACGGCGCGCCGTCTTCGCCGATCTCGATGCGCGCTACCAGGCCGAGTTGGTCAACTGGGAGGCCGAAAAGCCCGTCGTCGCCCAGCGCGCCGCGGTCCTCAAGGCCGAAGTGGAGGCGCTCGAGGTCGGACTGCCCCGGCCGGTCCTCGGCCATCTGCGGCGCATCTTCGAGCGCTACAAGGGCGACACGCTGGCGATCGTGCGCAAGGTCGAGCGGCCGGGCGCGCAGGCAATCTGGCACTGCTCGAGCTGCAACTACCAGATCCGCCCGCAGGTGGCGGTCGAGATTCGCAGCCGCGGGACGATCGTCCAGTGCGAAGGCTGCAAGCGGTTTCTGCGCGTCGACGACAACGGCTGAACCGAAGGCCGGGCGCGCGAGCTTTCCCCTTGGACCTCGCCCAACGTTTCTCGGCGATCGAGCGCCGGATCCAAGCGGCCTGCGAGCGCGCCGGGCGCAGCCGCGGGAGCGTCCTGCTGGTCGGCGCGAGCAAGCGCCAGCCGGTCGAGATCCTCGCCGCCGCCTACGCCCAGGGTCTGCGGTGCCTCGGCGAGAACCGCGTACAGGAAGCGGTCGCCAAGGCTCCGCAGCTGCCGGCCGACATCGAGTGGCACCTCTTGGGGCCGCTGCAGTCGAACAAGATCCGCAAGGCGGTGGCACTCTGCCGCGTCCTGCACGCCGTCGACCGCCTGGGCGTGGCCCTCGACATCGACGCCGAAGCGGGCCGCCAGGACCGCCAGATCGCCGCCTTCATCGAGGTCAACCTCGGCGGCGAAGACTCCAAGCACGGTTTTGCGCCAGCCGATCTGCCGGCGACCCTGCAACCTCTCGCCGCCTTGCGGCACCTCGAGATCCGCGGCCTGATGGCGATCCCGCCGCCGGGCGACGCCGCCGAAGCCTCGCGGTCGCACTTCCGGCTCCTGGCCGGTTTGCGCGACGAGCTCGCAGAGCGACCGGAGTGGCGCGACCGCGGCTTCGCCGGCGAGCTCTCGATGGGCATGAGCGACGACTTCGAGGTCGCCATCGAGGAGGGCGCCACGCACGTGCGGATCGGCAGCGCCCTGTTCGGCGAACGCCCGGCCTAGCGCTCGCGAGACAGGCAGGATGCCGGCAGCGCTCTCATCCGCAGACGGTCGTGTTACCCTCTGCCGTCCGCCGGCCGCGGACCCGCGCGGCGCGCGGCAGCGGACTACGGGGACCGGCAAACGATGAACCTCGCGCAAGGTTTCGGCTACAGCCTCCTGCAGCTCCTGTTCGGCATCCTGGAGCTCTATACCTGGATCCTGATCATCCGGGCCCTGCTCTCCTGGGTCTCTCCCGACCCGCGCAACCCGATCGTCCAGATCCTCGTCCGACTGACCGAACCCGTTCAGAGGCCCTTGCGCAAGCTCGCTCCGCCGCACAAACTGGGCGGCCTCGACATTTCCGCCATGCTCGCCATTCTGCTCATTCAGTTCATCGCCAACGGCCTGCGCTACTCGCTCCACCTGCAATCGCGGATACTGTTCTAGCCCGACGACATCGCAGCTCGCCGCCAGGCCCGGAAAGGAGAAGCTCGTGCCCCTGCAACCGCTCGACATTCAGAAGACCCGTTTCGCCCACAAGATGCGCGGCTACGATCCGGTCGAGGTGGAGAACTTCCTCGCGCTGGTCGCCGAGGACCTGACCCAGCGCCTCGGCGAGATCGAGCGTCTCGAGCGCGACAACCGCTCGCTGCGCGAGCGCGTGACGCACTCCGAGGAGCGCGAGCGGCAGCTGCACGACGCCATCCTGCGCGGCAAGAAGGTCTCCGACGAGATGATCCAGACCTCGCAGCGCGAAGCCCAGATGCTGGTGCGTGAGGCGGAGATGACCGCCGAGCGGATGGTCGGCCAGGCCGCCGAACGCGCCGCCGAGGTCGAGAGCCGCATCGCCGAGCTGCGCATGCGGAGGAAGGAGCTGCAGCTCAAGTTCAAGAGCACGCTCGAGCTCTTCGGCCAGATTCTCGAGGCCGAGATGGAGGACGAGCGCACCGCGGCCACCGTCCATACCCTGGCCCGCCGGACGAAGACCGGGGCGTGAACGCACCTGCCCGCCGCCGGGCGACCGACCCGGAGAGCTCGAACCTCGTGCTGGCCGAGATTCTCGAAGCGGGCGACCGCGCCGAGCTCGCCTGGCTGGCCGGCGAGGTCGGCCGCGACGCCATCGCCGCCTTCGTCAGCGCGCATGGCGGCCGCAAGCTCTCCGCCCGCAGCCGCCGATTCTGGAGCCGGGCGCTCGGTGTCGCCGAGCCGGCGCCGCACCCGCTCGCGGAGCAACTCTGGCCGCTCGCCTGACGCCGGCGCACCTCGAGGCGCTCGCACCGGCAAGCCGCGCGCTCCTGCCGCAGCTCGGCGCGCGCGCCTGGGGCGCCGATTTCTATCTCGCCGGCGGAGCGGCCCTGGCGCTCTATCTCGGCCACCGGCCGACGCGCGACCTCGACCTCATGTCGCTCGCCAATCGCCTGGCGCCGCAGGAGCGCCGCGACCTCCTTGCCGACCTGCTGGCGATGGCGCCGGGAGCCCGGGTCGAAACCGCCCGCGACGGCTACCTCGCGCTGGTGCTGCCGGAGGCGGTGGCGCTGCGCTTCTACTACTACCCCTATCCACTGGTCGAGCCGCTCGCGGGTGAGACCCTTGCCGTCGCCTCGGCGGTCGATCTCGGCCTGATGAAACTCGGCGCGATCATCAGCCGCGGCAGCAAGCGCGACTTTGTCGACCTCCATCTGCTCTGCCGCGAGCTGCCACTCGCCCTGCTGCTCGAGCGCGCGGCGGACAAGTTCGGCCACGTCGGCGACTTCACGCTGCAGGCGATGAAAGGGCTGGCCGACACCGCCGCCGCCGCCGGCGAGCCGATGCCCGGCCTTACCGTCGACCTCCGCTGGGACGAGGTCGAGGCCTGGATCACCGGCGAAGTGGAAGCGGCCGGCCGCGAGCTCCTCCCTCTGCGATGACCGACCTGCTGATCGAGAACCTGGCCGAGATCGCGACGCCGTCGGGTACGACGCCGCGGCGCGGCGCCGAACAGGGCCAGGTTTCGCGCCGGCGGGCTGATGCTGACGGTGCCGGCGTCGAGATCCTCTGCCGCGACGGCCGGCTCGCCTTCGTCGGCACCCGATCCGAACGGCAGCGCCTGTGGGGCGAGCTGCCGGAGGTGCAGCGGCTCGACGGCCGGCGCGGCACGGCGGTGCCCGGCTTCGTCGACGCCCACACCCACCTGCCGTGGGCCGGCTCGCGTGAAGACGAGTTCGTGCAGCGGCTCGCCGGGCGGTCCTACCAGGAGATCGCCGCCGCCGGCGGCGGCATCCTGTCGACCGTGCGCGCCACGCGCGCGGCGGACGCCCCCGCCCTGGTCGAGCTCGCCCTCGGCCGGCTCGGCTGGATGCTCTCCTGCGGCACGACGACTGCCGAGGCCAAGAGCGGCTACGGCCTCTCGCTCGGCGACGAGTTGAAGCAGCTCGAGGCGATCCGCGCCGCCGCCGCCGCCCAGCCGGTCGAACTGGTGCCGACGCTGCTCGCCGCGCACGAGGTGCCGGAGGAGTACCGCAGCCGGCGCGACGCCTATATCGACCTGGTCTGCGAGGAGATCGTGCCGGCGGCGGCCGAGCGCGGCCTCGCCCGCTTCTGCGACGTCTTCTGCGAGCATGGAGTCTTCTCGGCCGCCGAGTCGCGTCGCGTGCTCGAGGCGGGCTGCCGGCACGGCCTCCTCCCCCGGCTGCACGCCGACGAGTTCGCCGACTCGGGAGGCGCGCTCCTCGCCGCCGAGCTCGGGGCGCTTTCGGCCGACCACCTGATGGCGGTCTCCCCGGCCGGGATCGACGCGCTCGCCGAAGCCGGCGTCACCGCGCTGCTGCTGCCCGGAACGAGCTTTTTCCTCGCCAAGCGGATCTACGCCCCGGCGCGCCGCCTGATCTCCGCCGGCGTGCCGGTGGCTCTGGGGACCGACTGCAATCCCGGCTCCTCCTACACCGAGTCGCTGCCGACGATCGCCCAGCTCGCGGTCTTCGAGCTCGGCCTGTCGATCGAGGAGGCGCTCACCGCGGTGACCCTCAACCCGGCCTGCAGCCTGGGCCTGGGCGGCGAGCTCGGCACCCTCGAGGCCGGCAAACGCGCCGACGTCGTGGTGCTCGATGCGCCGAATCTCCTCCATCTTGCCTATCATTACGGTGTCAACCCGGTCCGCTCGGTGGTGAAGGCGGGCCGGGAGGTCTATCGCGCCGGCAATCTCGCCGCCGCCGCCGGTCCGCCGGCACAACGGCTCCATTCGAGGAACTGACCATGAGTCTTTCGCTCTGCAACGCTCTCGCCGGTTTCGCCGCAGTCGCCTTGCCACTCGCCGGCCTGGCCTTCGCCGGCAACGCCGGCGCCCCCGAAGCGGAATGGAAGAAGAACGCCTCGGGCCTCGAGATTCAGGAGCTCAAGCTCGGCGAGGGCGCCGAGGCGAAAGCCGGCGCGACCGTCGACGTCCACTACACCGGATGGCTTCTCGACGGCACCAAGTTCGACTCGAGCGTCGACCGCGGCAAGCCGTTCTCGTTCCATCTCGGCGCCGGCGAGGTGATCCGCGGCTGGGACGAAGGGGTCGCCGGCATGAAGGTCGGCGGCAAGCGCAAGCTGCGGATTCCCGCCGAGCTGGGCTATGGCGCGCGCGGCGCCGGCGGGGTGATTCCCGGCAATGCGACCCTGATTTTCGACGTCGAGCTGCTGGGCGTCCACTAGCCGCCGATGCCCGAGCTCGCCGTGGTCGCCGGGATCGCTGCCTTCGCCGCGATCTCCACTTTCGCCGCCGGGGAATGCGGCGGGCCCTCCGGATGGTTGAAAGAGGGTAGATGAGCATCTCGATCTTTGGTCGCGCCGGCCGCAAACGGCCGGTCGGCAAAGCTCACGCCGCGCATCCGGGGCAGCCGGCACGACAGCGGGTGAAGGCGGCACCCGGAGGCGGCGAGACCCTGCGCCTGATGTCGCTCAACATCGCCCACGCGCGGCGCAAGGCGAAGCACCAGAGCCTGCTCAAGGACTCGACCATCCGGCGCAATCTCGAGCTCATCGCCAGCGTCATCGAGCGCGAAGGGCCGCACGTCGTCGCCTTGCAGGAGGCCGACGGGCCGTCGTTCTGGAGTGGCGGCTTCGACCACGTGGCGGCGCTCGCCGGCCTCGCCGGCTTTCCCCACGCCTTCCGGGGCGAGCACAACCGCGAGATCCTGTCGCGCCTCGACCTGTCCTACGGCACCGCCCTCCTTTCGCAGCTGCCGCTCGAAGCCACGCATTCACAGGCCTTCGTGCAGAACTGGCGCGACACCAAGGGGTTCGTCGCCGCGACGGTCGCCCCCGAGGCGCTCGCCGGCGAGCCCGTCGATGTGGTGTCGATTCATCTCGATTTTCTCGCCGACCGCGTGCGCCGCGGCCAGGTCGAACAGCTGATCGAGCGCTTCCGTGGGCACGACGGACACCTGGTGGTGATGGGCGACTTCAACTGCGCCTGGAGCGAACGCCGGCGCAGTCTCGATCTGCTGCTGCACGAGCTCAAGCTCCGCCCCTGCCGCGACGCCGGCGCCGCGACCTATCCGGCCTGGCGGCCGCTGGTGCGGCTGGACTGGATCCTGGTCTCCGAAGGGCTCGAATTCTCCGCCTACGAGACCCTGGACGACCGGGTCTCGGACCATCTAGGTGTGCTCGCCGAGGTGCATCGCCGACGCTCCGCCGTGCACCCGCGCGGGCGGGTCGCGGGTCAGACCAGGCGCTTGCCCAGCGTATCGCTGGCGTAGAGCACGAGGGCGCAACCGACCGGGAAGAACAGCTCGTTGACGCTCCGCGCCACGACGGTCGCGGCGGAGAGCTCAGGCATCGCCTGGAAGGTCAGCGCGAGGAGCGGCACGCCGAACAGCACGCCGCAGGCGAAGCCGACACCGGCGTGCGCCGCGACCCCTCCCCAGTCCTTCTTGGCGACCCAGCCGAGCGCCAGACCGAGCGCCGCATACTGCAGACCCTTGATTCCGGCTACCATCATCGGCGACGGCCCCGGGGCGGCGGCCGCCACCAGACCGAGCGCCTGCGAAGCCCCCTTGTGCAGCCCGCGGGCGATCGCGAACCCGGCCGGCGCGGCCAGCAGGCCCGCGATCCCCATCATCAGACCGGTCGACTTCGACGCTGTCCGTGCCACGGCGAGCGCCACGCAGACGATGAACGACCACGAGACCTTCTGCACCAGATCGGCGGTGAACGGCTTCGCTACGAGCGCACCGCCCGAGACCGCGAACGAGACGAGAATCAGCCCTTCGATCGCGAAGCCGAGCACGACCGCGAGCCAGGCGCCCTTGAGGATCGCCTGCGCCGGCGGCACGATCGGGTTGCCGGTGGCGATG
>JAGOCP010000053.1:13488-16360 GCA_017998715.1 Thermoanaerobaculia bacterium
TGAGGATCGCCTGCGCCGGCGGCACGATCGGGTTGCCGGTGGCGATGGGGATCGCCGGGCGCGGCGGTTCTGGGGGCAGAAGAGGATCGGCGGACATCGCGTGGCGGCGAACCTTATCGCACTCGCCGTTGTCTCGGGCAGGGGGTCCGGCCGGGGTCCCGTCAGAATCCGGTCAGTGGATCTTGCGGCCGCCGCCGGGGTCGGCCGCTTCGGGAATCGGCCCGAACGCCTCTTCGTAGCGCGCCAGATTCTGCGCCAGCGCCTGCACGATGCGCTTGAGATGCCCCGGGCTGGTGACGATGCGGGCGGTGACCATGCCCTGCGGCGGTACGAGGTTCACGAAGTCGAGAATGAACTCCTCGCGCGTATGGGTGATGCGCAGCAGGTTCGAGTAGCGCCCCTTCAGCTCCTCGTCACCGATCTTGATGTTGAGATTCTGCGTTCCGGCGTCGGCTTCACTCATGACGACTCCTTTCAAAGCTCAGCGTGCCCTCGCTGCCCGGCTCTGCCGCACCGCGGAAGCGCCAGCGGTGCTCCGGCAGATAGACCCCGGCGCCGCCGGCGGCGCTGGTGACGGAGAAGGCGAGGAGCTTGCGGCGATAGTCGTACGGCGCTCCGTCCTGGGCATGGACGGCGACGTCCACCAGGTACTCTCCCGGCGCGAGCCGCAGCTGCGGACATTCGAGCACCACCTTCGCCCGGCCGGCGAAGCGCGCGCTGGCGAAGCCGTCGATGTCGGTGTTGGTGCCCCAGACCTCGACCCCGCGCGGCGAGAACAGGCCGACGCCGAAGACGAAGTCGGCGAGCGGAACGGCCGCCTGCGCCTCGAGCTCGAAGTGGACCGCTTCGCCGCTCTCGAAGTGGTAGCGCTCGGCGCCCTGCGCGTCGAGCAGGCGCACGCCGAGAATCTCGGCCGCGCCCGATCCCCAGCGCAGGACCTCGCCGGAGTCGTCTTCCGCCACCACCGCGGCGTGCGCGCCCTCTTCCTCGCGCTCGCGCTCCTCTTTCGCCTCGCGGTGGGCGCGACCCTCGTCCTCGGCGACGTCCTGGCGGTAGCCGTCGACCACCCGGCGGGGATCGCCCAGCAGGCGGACCCGGCCGTTGTCGAGCCACAGGACCCGCGAGCAGAGATCCTCCACCAGGCCGAGCGCGTGGCTGACGAAAATGACCGTCCGGCCGGAGGCGAGGAGCTCCTCGATGCGGCGGAGGCAGCGGTGGGCGAAGGCCTCGTCGCCGACCGCGAGGACCTCGTCGACGAGCAGGATCTCCGGATCTGTATGGATCGCGACCGCGAAACCCAGCCGCACGTACATGCCGGAGGAGTAGTTCTTGACCGGCTCCTCGAGGAAGTCGGCGAGCCCGGAGAACTCGACGATGCGCTCGTAGCGGGCGCTGATCTCGCGCTTCGACAGGCCGAGGACGGCGCCGTTGATGAAGATGTTCTCGCGTCCCGAGATCTCGGGGTGGAAGCCGGCTCCAAGCTCGATCAACGCCGCGACCCGCCCCGAGGTCGCGAGGGTGCCGGTCGTCGGCTTGAGGATGCCGGCGATCATCTTGAGCAGTGTCGACTTGCCCGAGCCGTTGCCGCCGACGATGCCGAACGCCTCGCCGCGGGCGATTTCGAACGAGACGTTCTCGACCGCAGCGATGGTCTCGTCGCCGGCCAGCGCCTCCGCCCCGCGCCGGCCGAGCAGAGCGCTCTTCAGGGTGCGCAGCTGGAAGCCGCGCGCCGTCCGGCGGTAGCGCTTGTGGACGCCCTCCGCACGCACCGCCCAGCTCACAGCGCCTCCACCAGCGTCTCGCGCAGACGATCGAAGATCCAGCACCCGACGAGCCAGGCGACCAGAGCGACGGCACCCATCTCGAGCCAGAGGGCGAGGGGCGGGAAGCGCCCGGCGAAGAGCGCCTCCTGATAGGCGAGGGTGAACGGCGTCGCCGGGTTGAGCCGCACCAGGCGGCGCAGCGCCGGAATGCTGACCGCGGCGAGCGGAAAGAGCACCGGGGTGAGGAAGAAGAGCAGGGTGAGCGCGCTGGTCAGCAGGTCCTTGACGTCCTTGAAGTGGGCGTGGAGCGCGGCGAGCGCGAGCGCCATGCCGGCGATGAACGGCAGCTCGAGCAGGACGATCAGCGGCATCGCCACCACTCCCCAGCCGCCGACATCGAAACCCTGGTAACGGCCGAGCGCCACCCCGGCGGCGAGCACCGGCATGGCGAGCAGCAGATGGACGAGGTTGGCGAGCACCGGCACGATCGGCAGGAGCTCGGCTGGGAAGACCGCGCGGCGGATGAGCCCGGCGCTGGCCACCAGCGAAGTGGTGCCTTCGACGAGAGCGGTCGACAGCCAGATCCAGGGGAAGAGCCCGCAGACCAGGAAGAGAGCGTAGGGGTCGGCGCCGGCGGTGCGCGGCTGAAAAACGACGCTGAAGACGAAGGTGTAGACCGCGAGCAGGAGCAGCGGCTGCACGAGCGACCAGAAGAAGCCCAGGATCGACCCGCGATAGCGCGCCTTGAGCTCGCGCAGGGTGAGCGCGGCGAGCAGGCCGCGATGGCGGAAAACCCTTTTGGCGATATCGATCGAGGAGGTCAAGTAGACTCTTTCCGTGTCCGTGACCCGCAAGCTTACCGTGCGCTGCCCCGAGTGCGCGGTCGAAATGGTGGTGGATGCCGCCACCGGGACGATCCTCGCGCACAAGAAACCCAAGGAGCCGCTCGCCGGCGGCCACGACTTCGACTCGCTCCTCGCCGGTCTCGACGCCGGCAAGGCCCGCGCCGAAGAGCTCTTCGAGCGCGAGAAGGCCGCCCTCGGCGACCGCGAGCGCCTGCTCGGAGAGAAGTTCGAGGAGGCCCTGAAACGGGCCCACGAAGACCCCGA
>JAGOCP010000308.1 GCA_017998715.1 Thermoanaerobaculia bacterium
CCTCGGGGGCCCGGCGCACCTGGTGGACCGCCGCCGATCGCGCCGGCTATGAGCGGGCGACCGCACCCCTGGTCGAGCAGTTCTCCGCCTACCGCCCCTTCCCCGACCTCGCCATTGACGGCACGAAGACGCTCTCCGAGAATCTCGCCGACCTGGGAGGTCTTGCCGCTGCCTTCGACGCCTATCGCCTCTCCCTCGGCGACCGCGCCACCGATTCGGCGCTGGTGCGCCGCCTCGACCGCGAGTTCTTCATCGGCTTCGCCCGCGGCTGGCGCAGCAAGATCGCTCCGGAGGCGTTGCGCAAGCAAGTTGCCAGCGACGACACCCACGCGCCAGAGAGCTACCGCGTCTCCACGGTACGCAACCTCGACGCCTGGTACACGGCGTTCGACGTCCAGCCCGGCCAGCGCCTCTACCTACCGCCCGAGAAGCGAGTGCGCGTCTGGTGAGAGGCCGAGCATGCGCGTCACGGTAACCGAGCTGCCGCACGAGCCCTGGGCGCTGGAAGCGGCATGGGCCGACCTCTGCCGCCATGCCGCGAGCGAGGCATCCGAGCTCGTACTCCTGCCGGAGCTCGCCTTCGTCGAGCCGGTATGGGAAAGGTCACAAGCCGATCCCGACCGGCTGGCAGAAGTCGTGAGGCTGAGCGAACAATGGATGAAGCGCCTGCCTGAGCTCGGCGCCCCCGCTGTCGTCGGAGCTCGCCCTCGCCGCCTCGGAACCGATACCTTTATCGAAGCTTTTCTCTGGACGAATGAAGAAGCCGAGCCGACGACCCTCCGCCGCAAGCATTTTCTTCCCGACGAGCCGGGCGCCTGGGAGGCGCGCTGGTTCGCCCGCGGAGAGCCGGACTTCCCGACGTTTCAAGCTGGTGAACTGACTTTCGGCATGAACCTCTGCACCGAGCTCTGGGCGCTCGAGACGTTCGGCGGCTACGCCGCCGCGGGTGGCGTGCAGGCGATCCTCTCACCGCGCGCGACGGCCGCCGCCACGCTCGACAAGTGGCTGGCGCTCGGCCGCGTCGCGGCCGTTCGCTCTGGCGCCTACAGCTTGTCGTCCAACCGCGTCGACCCGACGGGAACCTGCGGCGGCGCCGGCTGGATCCTCGACCCCGACGGCCGCCTCCTGGCGCTCACCAGCGCCGACGAGCCGTTCGCCACCGTCGACCTCGACCTTGCCCTCCCCGCCGCCGCCCGGGCGACCTACCCGCGAACGGTGTTCGCGCTGAGCCCTTCTCCATCTCGCTAGCGCTGGCAGCGCTGACAGTCAGATTGAAACCTCAGAAGGTCGGTTGACTCGGCATCGATCCACATGTACCATTGTACCATGGTAACCACAACGAACGACAAACTGGAGATCGAACGAGTTCAGACCGGCGTGAGAATGGAAAAGAGACTCCTGAAGGTCCTCAAGGGTCTCGCCGAGCTGAAGGACCTGTCGCTGGGCGATCTGCTCGAAGGCATCGTGCTGCACGCTTTCGAAGGCAAGGCGCCCTTCTCCGCCGAGACCCTGCAACAGATCGGCGACCTCAAGAAGATCTACGACATGCCGCTGAGTGCAGCGCACAGCCACAAGTTGCGCGAAAGGCGCATTAAGTCGTGATCGCCCGGACGCTCTTCGCCATCCTCAGCTGCCTTGGAGTCGTGATGACAAGTTCCAACGAACGAAGCGAGACACCGGACCGAGGCGCACCGGAAGCGCATGCACCGGCCGCTGAGTCGGAGATTCGAGTGCGGACCTGTGAGAACTTCGACTTCGTCGCCAACGCTCCCCTGGACCGCGTCTTCCCGCTTTTCGGCGCCGCAGGAGAGCGCGCCTGGGCCGAGGGTTGGGAGCCGAAGTTCCTCTGGCCGGCAGATGTCGAGGATCGTGAGGGAATGGTCTTCGAGGTCGACCACGACGGTCGGACGGCCACTTGGATCAACACCGCCTTCGATCGCAGGGCCCATCGGGTGCAGTACGTCTACGTGTTGCCCGAGATCGTCGCCACCACGATCACGCTGAGCCTGACCCCACGCGGCGATGCGACTCATGTCGCTGTCCGCTACGAGCGCACCGCCCTTGCCACCCACGCCAACGCGGTCGTGCGCCAGATGGCAGAGCGAGACAGGCAGGCAGGACCGGAATGGTCGGAGCAGATCAACCGTTTCCTCGCCGCAGACGCTCCTCCAGAAAGGCGTTAGCGCTTCGCAGGTGCCGGAGGACCGCGACCTTTCGCTGGCTTCAGAGCCCGCGGTCGCAGGCGTCCGCCCGCGCGAGGAGAAAAGCGCGCTCCCGCGCGTTGCGGGTCAGCGCGGCCGCAGCTTCGAACTCGGCTCGCGCCTCGGCCGGTCGGCCCGCCCGGAAAAGGAAGTCGCCCCGCGCCGCCGGCAAGGGGGCATAGTCGCGCAGAGCGCTGACGTCGGCGATCTCGTCCAAAAGCCTGAGACCCGGTTCGGGCCCGAAGGCCATGCTGTGGGCGACCGCGCGATTGAGATCGACCACCGGCGAGGGCATGACGACGCGCAATCGGTCGTACAGAGCGGCAATGCGCGGCCAGTCGGTATCGCCGGCCCGGCGCGCGCGCGCATGGCAGGCGGCGAGCGCGGCTTGCAGCACATAGGGGCCGCTGTCTCGCTCCTGAACGCCGCACAGCGCTTCGGCGCGGGCCAGCGCATCGAGACCCCGGCCGATCAGGAGTTGGTCCCAGCGTGAGCGATCCTGTTCGGTGAGCGGGATCGAGGCGCCGTCGGGCCCCGTACGCGTTCGCAGGCGCGAGGCTTGGAGCTCCATGAGCGCAAGGAGGCCCAGCACTTCGGCGTCCTTCGCCATCAATCCGGCCAGAATGCGGCCGAGCCGTTGCGCCTCCAGGCAGAGGTCCGGCCGGATGAGGTTGTCGCCCGCCGTGGCCGCATAGCCTTCATTGAAAATGAGGTAGACGACCTCGAGCACCGAGGGCAGCCGCGCCGCGAGCTCGGCGCCACGAGGCACCTCGAACTTCGAACCGGCCTTGGCGATCGCCTTTTTCGCGCGCACGATGCGCTGCGCGATCGTCGTCTCGCTCGACAGGAACGCGCGGGCGATCTCATCGGTCGAAAGGCCCCCGACCACCCGCAGGGTGAGGGCGGCACGGGCCTCGGGCGAAAGAACAGGGTGGCAGGCCGCGAAGATGAGGCCCAAGAGCTCGTCGCCGAGATCGTCGTCGATGGCCGCTGCAATCTCTTCGGGAGAACGGTCGAGCGTCCCCGGGAGCGTGCGCGCGATCTCCTCGTGCTTGCGCTCGCTCATCCTGTCGCGCCGGAAGAAATCGATCCCCCGCCGCTTGGCGACGGCCATCAGCCAGGCGCCCGGATTCGCGGGAACGCCGGTCCTGGGCCATTCAGACAGGGCGGCGACCAGAGCGTCCTGCGCCAGGTCCTCGGCGAGATCGACGCTCCGCACCACGCGGGCCAGGCCGGCGATCAGCCTGGCCCGTTCGATGCGGAAGGTCGCTTCGATCGCTTGGTGCGTCTCCCCTGCGGTCACGCTTCATTTTGAGTCAAGGCCGCAAGAGAGACAAGCCTCGCGACGTCACCGCTGTCCCGCGAGGCGGGCGGCGGCGCACAACGTCGAATCGGGAGGCGAGATCAGGCGACGCCGAGCTTCCCGCGCGTTCCTTCCCGCGGCGTCGCGAGCTCCTCGGGGGTCACGAACTCGGCCAGATCCGCCGCCTCGTAGAACGGCCGGATCTCCATCTCGCTCTCGCCCGGCATGGCGTTGGGGGCGCGCTTCGCCCAGGCCACGGCCTCGTCCATGTCCTTGACCTCCCAGATCGAGAAGCCGGCGATGAGCTCGCGGGATTCGGCGAACGGCCCGTCGACGACCGTGCGCTTCGGACCCTCGCAGATGATGCGCTTGGCCTGGGCGCTGTTCTGGAGGCCGGCCGCGGCGATGAAAATGCCGGCCTGGACCAGCTCCTCGGTAAACCTGTCCATCGCCGCGAACGCCTCCATCATCTCCGGCGTAGGGGCGGCCATGCTCTTTCCCATCTCCTCGTTGGCTTTCGCAATCACCATGACACGCATCGTCTGTCTCCTCGTTCGAGTCGGCCCCTATTGGCGTCTCATATGGACGACGAACGAGCCTCTGGGCAATCGACAGGCTGCCGCCGAATTCTTCTCTATTCCATCGGCGTCGGTCTCCCGACGCCCCCCCGTCACTCCCATTCGATGGTGCCCGGTGGTTTGGAGGTCACGTCGTAGACCACGCGGTTGATGCCGCGGACTTCGTTGACGATGCGGTTGGCGGCGCGGCCGAGGAGCTCGTAGGGCAGGTGGCTCCAGTCGGCGGTCATGAAGTCGTGGGTCTCGACCGAGCGCAGGGCGAGGACGTTCTCGTAGGTGC
>JAGOCP010000309.1 GCA_017998715.1 Thermoanaerobaculia bacterium
ACCAGGCGGCCGAGCGGGTCGAGCTGGCCGAAGAGCTCGGTCTTCACATCCGAGCCGATCACCACCATCTGCGCGGCGTGGTCGACCTCGGAGTCGACGAAGAAGCGCCCGGCTTCGAGGTCCAGATTGGATAGCACCGCCATGTTGGCGGTGGTGCCGTTGATCTGGACCTCCTCGAGCTTCTCGCCCTCGCGCTTGAGCGTCTGGTTCGAGCGCGCCGAGACGCCGACGTCACCGCAGGAGGAGCACAGGCGCTCGACGGCGCGGGCATCGTCGACGTTGATCCGCTTGCGCTTCAGCGCCTCCAGGAACTCCTCGCGGCTGGTGATGATGCCGAACTGGGTGACGACGAAGACGTCCGGGGAGAGCGAGAACAGCTGCTCGGTGACGAACTCATTCAGCCCCGAGACGATCGACACCACGGCGATCACGGTCATGACACCGATGATCACGCCGAGAAGAGTCAGGAAGCTGCGCAGTTTGTTGGTGCGCAGGGCGACGATGGCGATTCTGAGGGTTTCCATGGCGCTTGGGCTCGGCTCGGAAGGCTGGGCGCTCCCTCTCAGTCCGCCTTCTTGTCGCTCTTGCTGCCCTCTTTCTTGGGCTCCTCGAGGCGCACGCGGTCGCCGTCCTTGATCTCGCGCAACGCCTTGAACGGGCCGGTGATGACCTCGTCGCCGTCCGAGAGACCGCTCTGGATCTCGACCTGGGTCTCGCCGGTCATGCCGGGAGTGACGGCGGAGAAGACGGCGGTCTTCTTGCTGCCGTCGGTCTTGAGGACATAGACGCCCTCCTCCTCCTCCGGTTTCGCTTCGCCTTCGGCGTCCTTCTCGCGCACCACCAGCGCCTGGATCGGCACCGCCAGCACGCCGGCGGCGGTGCCGGTGAGGATGTCGGCCGAGCAGGAGAAACCGGGGCGCATCGTCGTCGGCAGATCCTTCAACTGGATGCGCACCTCGAAGTTGACTGCGGCGTCGGTCGAGCCGGTGAGCGAAGAGATCGGGCTCGATCCGACCTCGGTAACGATGCCCTCGAACTTGCGCTCGCCGAAGGCGTCGATGCGCACTTCGGCGGTCTGGCCGACCTTGACGCTCGGAATATCGGTCTCGTCGACCTCCATCACCGCCTCGACCGTGCTCATGTCGGAGATGGTCATCAGCTTGGTGCCGGCATTGTTCATCGTGCCGATGACCGCGACCTCGCCCTCTTCGACCGGCAGCGCGGTGATCACGCCGTCGATCGGCGACAGCATCTTGGTCTTGGAGAGCTCGTCGCGGGCTCCGGCCAGGTTGGCGCGCGCCTGCTCGATGCGGCGCTCGCCGGCCTTCCAGTTGGCTTCGGCCGCCTCGAAGGCGGCGCGGGCACGGTCGACGTCGGCCTGCGGGATGATCTGGTCCTTGAACGAGCGCTCGGAGCGCTCGAAGGTCTTCTTCGCCTCGTCGGCCTGGGCGCGGGCGGCGTCACGGTCGAAAAACAGCGCCTTCAGGGACTCTTCGGCGCCGACGGCGGTGGCGCGGCGCTGGGTGAGGTCGATCTGGAGCAGGAAATCGCCCTTCTTGACCACGTCGCCCTCGCGCACCGCGAGGTTGACGATCTGGCCCATGACGTTGGCCGAGAGATCCACCTTGCGCTGGGCTTCGGTCTTGCCGGTGGCGGTGACGAGGCTGCGGAGGTCGGTGCGTGCGGCCTTCTGGACCGTCACGACCGGGAACTTCTTGTCCGCTCCGCTCCACATCGTCGCTGCCACGCCGATCGCGATCAGGACCGGAATCCCGATCACGAGGATCTTCTTCGTCCGAGTCATCACCCTGCTCCTCTTGGAATCAACTGCTTGAATGTTCTACGCCGGGAATCCGGAAATGTTCCGCCCCCCGGGGAAGATCTTGGGCGGGAGCCTGCGAATGAGAGGATATCGCGATGCATGCCGAACTGACCCTGGTGACGACGATCGCGGTCGCATTGGGGGCCGCCCTGCTCCTGGGCTTCCTCGCGCTGCGTCTGAAGCTGCCGGCGATCGTCGGTTACCTCGTCGCCGGCGTCCTGATCGGTCCCGCCACTCCGGGCTTCGTGGCCGACGTCGGGCTCGCCCAGCAGCTCTCCGAGATCGGCGTCATGCTGCTCATGTTCGGCGTCGGGCTGCACTTCTCGCTCGACGACCTGAAGGAGGTGCGCGGCATCGCTCTGCCGGGCGCGATCGGCAAGATCGTGCTGGCGACGCTGCTGGGGATGGCTGCGGCCCGCTTCTGGGGTTGGTCGACCGGCGCGGGCCTGGTCTTCGGTCTGGCGCTCTCCGTGGCCTCGACCGTCGTGCTCCTGCGCGCCCTCGAAGACCGTGGCCTGCTCGAATCGCTGAACGGCAGGATCGCCATCGGCTGGCTGCTGGTCGAGGACCTGATCATGGTCCTGGTGCTGGTGCTGTTGCCGGCGCTCGGCGGCTTCCTGGGTGGCGGCGGCCCGGCGGCGCAGGCCTCGCCTCCCGCCGCGCCGCTGTTTGGCTCCAACAGTCTTGCGCTCCAGCTGCTGCTGACCTTCCTGCAGCTCGCCATCTTCGTCGTCGTCATGCTGGTCGGTGGGCGCCGCCTCTTTCCCTGGCTGCTCTGGCAGGTCGCGAAGACCGGCTCGCGCGAGCTCTTCACCCTGTGCGTGATCGCCGCGGCGGTCGGCATCGCCTACGCCTCGTCGGCGATCTTCGGCGTCTCGTTCGCCCTCGGGGCGTTCTTCGCCGGCATGATGCTGCGCGAGTCGGCGCTGGCGCATCGCGCGGCCGAGGAGTCGCTGCCTTTCCGCGACGCTTTCTCGGTCCTCTTCTTCGTCGCCGTCGGCATGCTGATCGATCCGGCGATCCTGGTGCGCGAGCCGCTGCGGGTCACGGTCGTGGTGGCGATCATCGTCGCCGGCAAGTTCGTCATCGCACTGGCTCTCGTCCTGCTGTTCCGCTATCCGCTGAATACCGCCCTGACGATCGCCGCGAGCGGCGCCCAGATCGGCGAGTTCTCCTTCATCCTCGCCGGGATGGGAGTGGGCTTGGGGCTGCTGCCCGCCGAGGGCCAGAGTCTGATTCTCGCCGGGGCGCTGGTGTCGATCGGCGTCAATCACCTGGTCTTCGCGCTCATCGAGCCGACGCAGCGGTGGGTGCGCAGGAGCTCGGCGCTCGCCAATGCGCTCGAGCGCCCGGTCGATCCGCTCGCCGCCCTGCCGTCTTCGGTCGGCGAGAAGGAGCTCACCGGCCATGTGGTTCTGGTCGGCTACGGCCGGGTCGGTCGCCGCATCGGCGAAGCGTTGGCCGCCCGCGGCACCCACTTCGTCGTCGCCGACCGCAATCGCGAGATCGTCGAGGACCTTCGCGCCCTCGGCTTCCACGCCGTTTCGGGCGATGCCTCGGACCCGGTCGTCATGGCGCAGACCCACGTCATGCGGGCGCAGCTCCTGGTGATCGCCTCGCCCGACGCCTTCGCGTCGCGCAAGATGATCGAGATCGCGCGCATCCTCAATCCGGCCATCGACACCGTCGTGCGCACCCACAGCGAAGAGGAGGCGGAGCTGCTGCGCCAGGAGCGTGCCGGCAGGGTCTTCTTCGGCGAGCACGAGCTGGCGCTCGGCATGACCGGGCATGTGGTCGAGCGCCTGACGGCTGCGGGCCCGGCCCGCGCCTGAACCGCCCCATCAAGGCGCAGCGGCCACCCCAGACTCAGAGGGGCGTCGCCCGGGGCCGGCTCCGGCGTTCGTGCAGCTCGGCATTCAGCCAGGCGCGCGCGAACTGCCAGTCGCGCTTCACCGTCGGTGTCGAGATCTCCAGGCAGAGCGCCACCTCCTCGACGTCGAGGTCGGCGAAGTAGCGCATCTCGACGACGCGCGCCTGGCGCGGGTGGCTGGCGGCGAGAGCCGTGAGCGCCGTATCGAGGTCGAGCACTTCGAGGGCCCGCTCCTCGTCGAAGTCGGACTCCGGCGGCGGACCATCCGGCGGCGTGCGTTTGACGGCCTGGCGGGCGCGAAAGTGGTCCACGAGCACCCGGCGCATCATGCCCGCCGCGAGGCCGAAGAAGTGCGCGCGATCGCGCCAGTCGATGCCGCGCTGGTCGATCAGGCGGAGGAACGCCTCGTGGACCAGGGCCGTGGTCTGCAGCGTGTGGTCGGACCGCTCGCGGCGCAGCTGCGAGGCGGCGATTCGCTTGAGCTCCTGGTAGATGCGCTCGAGCAGCCGGTCGCCGGCCTGGCTGTCCCCCGACCGCCACGCCTGCAGCAGGCCGGTGACGTCCGCCGCCTCCGGTCGTTGTTCGCCCATGCCGGCATCGATTCTACGCGCCCTCCGGAGGGCCCGCTGTTGCCGTTTGCGCCCGGTATGCGCGCCCCGCCCGCGGACA
>JAGOCP010000310.1 GCA_017998715.1 Thermoanaerobaculia bacterium
CGAGGATCTTCAACCGGACGTCGAGGCCGACGAGGTCGCCCATCTCGAACGGGCCCATCGGATGGTTGAGTCCGAGCTTGACGGCGGTGTCGATGTCCGAGGCCGAGGCGACGCCCTGCTCGAGCATACGGAACGCCTCGTTGCCGATGAGCGCATTGATCCGCGAGGTGGCGAAGCCCGGGACGTCGCGCACCACGACGACCTCTTTGCCCATCCGCCGCCCGACCTCGGTGAGAGCGGCGATGGTGGATTCGGACGTTTCGAGGCCGCGCACCAGCTCGAGGAGTTTCATGAGGTGCACCGGATTGAAGAAATGCATGCCGGCGAAGCGCTCGGGGCGGCCGGTGGCTCCAGCCATCTCGGTGACCGACAGGGCCGAAGTGTTGGAGGCGAAGAGGGCCGCCGGCGGGCAGTGCTGGGCGACCTTCAGGAAGAGCTCCACCTTGAGCTCCATGACCTCGGGGGCGGCTTCGATCACCAGGTCGGCGCCGTCGACCGCCGCCGCGAGATCGTTCTCGAGCGCCAGACGCTCCTTGGCGCCGGCCGCCGCAGCCGCGTCGAGCTTGCCGATCTCGACCCCCTTGTCGAGGTTGCGATGGATCGCGCGCTCGGCGGCGCCCAGCTGGTCGGCGGCGACGTCGAAGAGGTTGGTCGTATAGCCGGCGAGCGCCGAGATATGGGCGATGCCGCGCCCCATCGTGCCGGCGCCGAGCACGGCGACCTGGGTGATCTGTCCGGGACCGTCCTGCGGCTTCAATGCGTCGGCCATCGTCTTCTCCACGTCGGGATCGGTCAGCGGGTATCGGCGAACCGGAATCAGGAAACCGGAATCGAGCGCATGCCGGTCGCGCGCTCGGCCAAGGTCGAGAGTTCGTCGGCAATCGCCAGGGTGTTGCGAGCGGCTTCGGCGGCGAGCTGTTGCAGCTCCGGCGTCGTGCACAAGCGCTCGAGGACCTTGCGGCCGAGCTCGTGGTGGTGGACCTCCTCGGGCTGAATGAGGTCGCGATACAGACGCGCTGTTCCGCTGTCGCCCATCTGCTCGCACAGGGCGATGAACTGTTCGTTGCGCACCCTGGCGATCGCTTCGCGGGCGAACGGTCCGGCGGCGATGCGCTCGACGGTGGTCTTCAGCCCCTTCACGTAGTGGTAGAGCGGACTGTAGCCGTCGGCGAGCGGGTCCTCGTGCGCGACGTCCACGCCGAGCTCCGCCAGGCGCGCGACGATCAGCCGGTAGTGCTTCATCTCGTCGCCGCACTGCTGAGCGAAAGCGCTCTTGGCGTCGAGCTCGGGCGTCGTCGGCAGCGCCAGGCCGCCGAGCTCCGCGGCCTCGATCTCGCTGCGCAGCGCCGCCTTGAGCAGCGGCACGATCTCGACCTGGCCCTGGGATTCGGCCTCGAGCGCCTGGCGCTCGCCGAGGCGCGCGAAGACCGCGTGCATCTCGGCTACCAGGCCGGCAACGAACTCGTGGCTGGTCACGCCTGACCCTCCCGGGGTTGCGGCACAGCGCGCGCGCCGGTGCCGACGGTCAGCACGAGCTTGCCGAAGGCGCCGCGGCGGGCGAGGAACTCCTGCGCCGCCGGCGCCTCGGCGAGCGGGAAGGTGCGGTCGACCACCGGGCGCAGAGCGCCCGAATCGAAGTACCGCAGCAGCGAATGAAGCTCGGCGAGGCTGCCCATCGTCGAGCCGAGGATGGAGAGTTGCTTGAAGAAAAGTGCGCGCAGGTTGATCTTCGCTTCCGGCCCCGACGTCGAGCCGCAGAGCACGATCCGTCCGCCGCGTTTGAGCAGCTTCAGGCTGCGTTCGAAAGTCTCGCCGCCGACGTGGTCGAAGACCACGTCCACCCCTTCTCCCTGCGTCGCTTCGCGCACCGCGCGCACGAAGTCGCCCTGGTTGTAGAGGATGCCGTGGGTGGCGCCGAGCGTGCGCGCGAGGGTGAGCTTTTCGGCGCTCCCGGCGGTGACCAGGATGCGGCGCGCGCCGAGGAGGCGAGCGATCTGGATTCCGGCCGAAGTCACTCCGGAGCCTGCGGCGTGGAGCAGAATGTCCTCGTGCGGCGCGAGCTCCGCGCGGGCAGAGAGCATGTGCCAGGCGGTGAGGAAACCGAGCGGAATCGCCGCCGCCTCGACATAGGAAAGACCGGCGGGGATCGCAAAGACGTTGCGCCGCGGCACCGCAACCAGCTCGGCGTAGCCGCCGTCGCGGTGCTCGCCGAGCAGGCCATAACGCGAGCAGAGATGATCGAGGCCGGCGAGGCAGCGCGCGCAGACGCCGCAAGAGACTCCCGACGACAGGAGGCAGGGAGTTCCCTCGGCGAGATCGGTGACTCCCGCGCCGATCGCCGCGACATCGCCGGCGACTTCGCTCCCCGGCACCAGCGGCAGCGGGAAGCGGTGCCCGGGGACGCCGTTCCTCAGCCAGAGATCGAGATGGTTGAGGGCGCAGGCGCGCACCCGCACCAGCACCTCGCCGGGCCCGGCGACGGGATCCGGCCACTCTCCCCACTCGAGCGCTTCAGGTCCGCCATGGCGTGCAACGCGAAAGCCCCTCATCGGGCGAAGTCTATCTCCGGCGCGGGGCGCAATCGCCGTAGTATTGCGCCATGAAGATTCTCTCCGGCGGTCTCGCCCGAGCGCTGGCGCTGGCCCTGCCCGTCGCCCTGCCCGTCGCTCTCCTGGCGGCGGCCGGTGTGCGTGCCGACGTCGTCGGTCGTCGTACCGTCGATCTGCCGCTGCTCCTCGACCTGCCGGGCGACCTCGCACCGGTGCGCTATACGCCCGGGGCGCTCGATCGCGCGGCTTCGGTGCAGGCGCGCTTCGAGCTGCTGAACCGGGAGTTCGCGCGCACGCGCTTCAAGGCCACGGCGGTCGTCTTCTACGTCCTCTCGCCGGAGGACTGGGCGGCCGCTGGCCTCGCCAACGGCTTCGGCGAGCCGCAGGCGCTCGGCAGCGACGCCCTGGTATTGCCGGCGTGGGCCGACGACGAGCTCATCGGCCGGGTGAAGCGCTGGCTGGGCGGCGAGGTGCCGCAGTCGGCCGGGCTGCCGCTCCTCGCGACGCGGGAGGAGGCCGGGGCGCTCGGCGTCTCGGATCTCCTGGCGCAGATCGCCGGCGCGCGGATTCTCGCCCGGCGCGCCAACCTGCGCGGCGATGCGCCGTGGATCGCGCCGGTGATGGCGCACCTCGTCGCGCGCCTTGCCTGGGATCGCTTCGAGCCCGGCCGGATGCCCGAGATCGCCGCCCTTCTCGACGCCATGGCGGCGCAGGACAAGAGTCCCGGAGGGCACCCGGTCGTGGCCTGGGACGAGGCGCTGCCGATGCCGGAGCGCGCCTGGTTCGAAACCCGCTTCGTGCGTGCGGCCGACCTCATCGTCACCAAGAAGGGCTCGCGGGCGGCGCGCAAGATCCTCAACAAGGCGATCACCGGCACCCAGCCGCTCAGCCAGGCGGTGCTGTTCAAGGAGGTTCCGGAGTTGGCCGGCTGGTTGGTGCAGTCTTTTCCCGCTGCCCCCTAGCGCGCTGGCGCGAGGCGCGCCGCCGGTCAGACCGGCTTGAAGATCATCAGCAGGGTGAGGACGACGATGCCGAGCGCGTTGAGCTCGGCGGCGATCCGCGGACCTTTGGCGGCGGCGAGGCGGCCGAGCTCGGCGGTCGGCGCGCCAGCGGCGGCGGAGGCCTCGGCGGCGGCGAGCGTCTTCTTCAGCGCCGGTCGCAGGTAGAGGATTCCGTTGAGCAGCATCAGCAGCCAGAGGGTCATCGAGATCTGCACCCAGAGGGCGCCGAAGGTCCAGCCGCGCGGGTGGAGCAGACCGATGCCGAGCAGGCCGGCGACGATGGCACCGGGGAGACTGTAGACGTTCGCCAGCCGCCAGGCGATGCGCAGCGCCATCACGCGCTCGCCCAGCGTCGCGGCCTTCCTCCCCTGGGCGCGGACGACGCTGCCCGCAAAGACCCCGGCGGCGAGCCAGAGAGCGGCCAGAACGTGCAGGAAGAGCATCCAGGTGGCGATCGTCGGGTTCATGGTTTTCTCCTGCGGCGACTTTAGCATCGCCCGAAAGTGCTACCTTTGAAACCGGAAGGAGCTCCCATGCCCCAGCCGCAACCGAAGTTCACCTGGCTCGGTCACGCCACCCTGCGCGTCGATCTCGCGAGCGGCGAGACGATCGTCATCGACCCGTGGCTCGACGGCAATCCGTCCTGTCCGCCGTCGCATCGCCGCTTCGATCGCCTCGACCTGATTCTCGTCACCCACGCCCACTCCGATCACATGGGTGACGCGCTGGCGCTCGCCCGCGAGCACGAGGCGCTGCTGATCTCGAACTACGATCTGACCAGCTACCTCGCCGCCCAGGGGGCGCCGCG
>JAGOCP010000311.1 GCA_017998715.1 Thermoanaerobaculia bacterium
CTCTCGTCGCCCGTGACCCGGAAGCGGTGCGGGGAAGGATCGTCTACTTCGCTGAGCGCATGCAGCGCACGCGCGACGGCGCCGGCTACGGCAAGACCGTACCGATCCGCTCCAAGGGTCCGGCGGAAGCCGCGAAGTTGGGCGCCATCGCGGTGTTGATCCGCTCCGTCGGCACCGATTCGAACCGGCTGCCGCACACTGGCACGACGACGTACGAGGAGGGCGGGAGGAAGATCCCGGCCGCGGCGCTGTCGGGCCCCGACGCCGATCTGCTCGAGCAGGAAGTGCTTTCCGGACGGCCGGTCCGCTTCCGCCTTCGCCTCGGCTGCCGCCTGCTGCCGGACGTCGAATCGGCCAACGTCGTCGGTGAGCTGCGCGGTCGAGAGCGGCCGGAAGAGATCGTGATCCTCTCCGGCCACCTCGACTCCTGGGACCTGGGCACCGGAGCGCTCGACGATGCCGCCGGCATCGGCAACGCCATCACGGCGGCTCGCCTGATCGCCGGGCTGCCCGAGCGCCCCCGGCGGACGGTCAGGATCGTCCTCTACGCCAACGAGGAATTCGGCATGTCGGGCGGCAAGGCTTACGCGGCCGAGCACGCGGCCGAAGTGCCGCGGCACCAGGCGGCGCTCGAATCGGACCTCGGCAGCGGACGGATCTTCCGCCTGCGGACATCGTTCGCGGCCGAAGACACCGCCCTCGCAGAGGCGCTGGCACGAGCGCTCGCGCCGCTCGGCGTCGAGCTCGATCGAGCCACGCGCGCGAGCGGCGGCGTGGACATCTCGCCGCTCGTCGCCGCTGGCGTGCCGACCGTCGACCTGGCGCACGACGTGACCACCTACTTCGACTTTCACCACACAGCCAACGACACCGCCGACAAGCTCGTGCCGGGCGACATGGCGCAGGCCACAGCCGCCTTCGCCAGCGCCGCCTGGATCCTTGCCGACCACCCGAACCTGCTGCGGCGTTCGCCGCCGCCGGCCGAGCAGCACTGAGCGCGATGTCGCGCCCGGATCCGCAGCGTTTCGCCTCTGCCCGTCCGCGCTTCGAGGAGATCGCCGATCTCGCTCCGGCCGAGCGCGAAGCAGCTCTCGCGAGCCTCGCGGCGAGCGATCCCGAGCTCGCCGCCGCGGTGCGCGAGCTGCTCGCCGCCGACGCCGCCGCCGGCGAGCGCTATCTCGAGGACGGCGTCGGCGGCTTCGCGCCGTCGCTGGTGAGCGCGGCGCTCGAGACCTCGACGCCCGGAACCGGCGGCGCCGCGGGAGCGCCAGGCGACCGCGTCGGGCCCTATCGCCTGAAGGGGCTTCTCGGGCGCGGCGGCATGGGCGAGGTCTGGGAGGCCGAGCGCGCCGACGGTCACTTCGAGAAGACGGTGGCGCTCAAGCTCCTCAAGCGCGGCATGGACTCGGACGCGATGCTGCGCCGCTTCCTGCGCGAGCGCCAGATCCTGGCGCGCCTCGAGCATCCGAACATCGCCCGCCTTCTCGACGGCGGGGTCGCGCCGGACGGGCGGCCGTATCTCGTTCTGGAGCTCGTGCAGGGCGAGCCGATCCACACCTGGTGCGAGCGCGTCGGCGCCGATCTCGCAACGCGCATCCGGCTGATCCTCGCCGTTGCGGAGGCGGTCGATCTGGCGCATCGCAACCTCGTCGTGCATCGCGATCTCAAGCCGTCGAACCTGCTGGTCGATTCCACGGGCTGCGTGAAGCTCCTCGACTTCGGCATCGCCAAGATCCTGGTTGCCGACCCTGTCGACGCCACCGAGTCCGCCGAGCACGCGGCCGACCCGGATCTCGAAGCCACCCGACTCGAGGATCGCGCGCTGACGCCGGCCTACGCTGCGCCCGAGCAGATTCTCGGCCAGCCGCCGACGACCGCGACCGATGTCTACTCCCTCGGCGTCGTTTTCTACGAGCTCCTTGCCGGTCGCCTGCCGCATTCGCGCACCACGACCTCGATGGCGGGCCTGGCGAAAGACCTCGAACGGGAGACGCTCACCCGGCCGAGCCGGGTCGTCGCCGAGCGCCGGGACACGCGCCGCGCCAAGGCGATCGCTGGCGACCTCGACACCATCGCGCTCAAGGCCCTGGCTCACGATCCGGCGCGGCGCTACGGCTCGATCGCCGCCTTCGCCGACGACCTCAAGCGCTACCTCGACGGTCGCCCGGTGCGTGCCCGGCCGGACTCGCAGCTCTACCGCCTGGGGAAGTTCGCCCGCCGTCACCGCGTCGCCGTGCTGGCGGCGACGCTGGTCGCGGCCTCGCTCGTCGCGGGACTCTCGGCGGCGCTCTGGCAGGGCCGCCGGGCGACAGCCAATGCCGTCGTCGCCGCGGCCCACGCGCAGCGCGCCGAACGGGTGAAGGAGTTTCTCATCGGCCTGTTCGAGGCCGCCGATCCCGAGCAGTCGGGCGGCAACGTGCCGGCGCGCGAGCTCCTCGAGCAGGCCGGCAAGCGTCTCGAGTCCGAGCTCGCCGCCGAGCCGCTCATTCGCGCCGACCTGCTCGAGGCGGTGGCGCGGATCGATCGCAGCATGGGTCTGCTCGAACCGGCCGCCTCGCTGGCGGAGAAAGCCCTGGCGATCCGCGCGGCGTCGCTCCCCGCCGACGATCCGGCGGTCGCCGCGGCGCGCGCGACGCTCGGAATGGTCCACGTCCATCAGGGCAAGCTCGACACCGCCCTCGATGAGCTAGCGGCAGCGCTTGCCAGTCTCGAAGCGACGGAGCCGGCGAACAGTCTGCTTCTCGCGCGCGTGCGCAGCGACTACTCGAACGTGCTTTTCTGGAAAGGGCGTTCAAAAGAGTCGGAGCCGCTCGAACGTCAGGTCTGGGAGACCTACGCTGCAGCTCTCGGCCCCGGCAACTTGCAGACGGCGATCCATCAGCGCAACCTCGCGGTCGTCCTCGACGACCTCGACAGGGTCGACGAGGCGGAGTCGGCTTACCGCGCCTCGCAGACCGTGATCGAGCAGCTCCTCGGCAACGATCATCCGAACACGGCGGCGAGCTATCTCAACCTCGCGGTGCTGCTCGACATGCGGCGAGGCAAGTACGAGGAGGCGGAGGAGCTCTACCGGCGCGCGCTCGCCATCCGCCGCGCCAAGCTCGGCGACAACCATGCGGTCACCGGCCAGTCGCTGCAGCTCTATGCGCTCTTTCTGCTCAACCGCGGCCGGCTCGAAGAGTCCGAGCGCCACTATCGCGAGGCGAGGGCCCTTTTCGCAGCGATCAATCCGCGCCACTTCGAGGTCGGCAAGTGCGACAACGGATTGGCGCTCATTGCCGGCAGGCGTGGCGACCACGCGCTGGCCGAACGGCTGATGGGCTCAGTCGTCGGGCTCTTCCTCGAGCAGCTGGGCGAGAATCACAAGTTCGTCTGGCAGGTGCAGGGCAACCAGGCGCGCGAGATCGCGGCCCAGGGTCGTGTCGCTGAAGCGGCAGAGCTGTCGCGGGCAGTGGCCGCGAGACTGGAGGCGATCGAGGGGCCGGAGAGCGAGGCGGTCGGCACCGAGCTCGAGCGACTGGCGGGCTACCTCGCGGCGCTCGGCCGCGGCGACGAGGCGGCACCGCTTGCCGCGCGCGCCGCCGCTATCGCCGCGAAGACGGCTGCCGGCGGCACCTAGAGGTCAGGCGAGCAGGCCGTCGACCCGCGCGCGCGTCCCCTGCAGGGCGACGCGCTGCTGGTAGAGGCGCAGACCGGCGAGCCCGCCGAGCTCTTCACCGCCGCCGGCGCGCCCCGGGCCGCCGTGCAGCGATTGCGGCAGCGCCGCTCCCGAGCCGTAGCCTTCGGAGGTTGCCGAACCGAAGTAGATCCGGCCCTGGAACGCGCCTCCCTGAGCGAGGTAATCGCCCGCCCATTCGGCGTCGTCGGTGTAGACCGAGGAGACCAGCGAACCGCCGCCGAGGGCGACGATCGCCGCCGCTTCCGCAGCGGTGCCGGAGTAGGGCAGGAGCGTCGACACCGGGGCGAAGACTTCGCGCCAGTGCACCGGGGTGAGCTCGAGCGGATGGTGGGTGCGCAGAAGCGTCGGCTCGACGAAGAAGCCTTTGCCCGCCGGTGCGCCGACTCCCGCCGCGCGGCCGCCGCTGCCGTGCACCAATTCGGCGGTCGCGAGCAGCTCGGCGATGCCGTCGAGGGCGTCGCGCAACTGCCCGCCGTGGGCGAGCGGACCCATGCTGACGCGCGGGTCGGCCGGGTCGCCGGTGACGACCGCGGCGAGCCGTGCGACCAGCGCTTCGAGGACCGGCTCCGCGCACTCCTTCGGCACCAGGATCCGGCGCACGGCGGTGCACTTCTGCCCGGCCTTCTGGGTGATCTCGCGCGCCACGTCCTGGACGAAGCGCTCGAAGGT
>JAGOCP010000312.1:0-1301 GCA_017998715.1 Thermoanaerobaculia bacterium
GGTATCCAGGGCAATTGAAAGACCATCGCGCCGGGCGCGAGCGCTTCCTCGGCCTTGCCAACCCAATCACGGTCGACCGCCCAGGCGAGGGCATTGTCGCGGTGCCGCGGTATCGCCAACAGCGAACTCTGGTCCCAGATCCCTGACAAAGTCAGCAGAGCCGCGCTGCCCCAGGCGAGAGGCCCCGCTGTGCCGCCCGGAAAGTGCGCGAAGACCGAGTCGAGAAACAGCCCGAATCCGGCCAGTGCCAGGAACGCGATGAAAACGCTCATCCGGTTCTGGCCGCGGATTTGCGGACTCACGAACGTGACGAACAGAGAACCGAAGCCGCCGACAGTCGCGAAGAGTACCCCCGCTAGAGCGAGACGGGCCATGATCGAAGTGGTTTCGGGGTGCGACGAAGGCGCTTGGACGCCCAGAAGTTGGGCGAACAGGAGTAGAAGGCCGAGAGTGGCGAGAAGGCCGAGCGCCGAGGCGACACTCTCCGTTGCTAGACCCGGTGCTGCCCCACCGAGGACATAGCCTTCCGTGACACGGCCGAACGCCGGGAATCGATGCATCTGGACAGGAAGCACTAGCTGGCCGAGCTTCAGACCGAGGACACTCGACTCGGCTGGCGTCCGCTCGGCAGCTGATGGAATCCCGTGGAGCAGGCTCGGAAGTGTTGCGAGGACGATGCCGCAGACGCTCGCCAGAGCAAACGCCGCAGCGTCGAGGAGGCGCCGTCCGCTGCGCCGTTCAAAGCTGCCAATCGCGCCACCGACGAAGACGAGAATGCTGGCGAAAAAGGCATAGTAGGCGTCGCTGGCACCAAGTACCAGTGCGAAACCAAGGGCCCAGATTCGCCCGCGGGTATCAAGACCTTTCCGAGCCAGAGCATGGGCGACCAGAATCCCGGGGGGGACCAACGCAAGGTTGGCTAGGAACAGGTGAGGCTCGCCGCGAATGGCGTGCGCCGGCAGGGCGGTGAAGAGAACCCCCAGTCCGGCCGCGAGCGGCGGCGAAAGACCGAGCCGCAAGAACACCCAGGCGGCGACCATGGCGGCGAGCGGCCAGCCGAGCAGATAGAAGGCGTTGACCACTGCTCCGGGCGCGACGAAAATCCCGAGCAGCTTGAAGGCCAGCATCGGCCCGAGGATCGTCACCGGGAAACTGTAGGTCTCTAGCGTCCCCGGAGCTCCCAGCCGCGGATTCTCCAGGTACCAACCGGTCTCCGCGATGTTCTGCGCCAGCAGCACGTTGAAGAGCGCGTCGCCGCCCTGATGCCAGGCGAGCGGCGTGCGCCAGTCCTCGACGCGCCA
>JAGOCP010000312.1:1401-4343 GCA_017998715.1 Thermoanaerobaculia bacterium
CCGCGACGGAGCGCATCGGGCGACGGTCGTCTACACCACCGCGCACGAAGCGCGCGTCGCGCGCCTGCTCTGGCCGGGCGAGGCGCTGCGCCTGCCCATCGTCGCCGCTCGCGGCGAAACGCTGCGCTTCGCCTTCGGCCGCGAGCCCGCGGCGACGCAGGCGGCGACCGTCGAGGTCGGTGCCACCGTCGCGGGAGTGCGACAGGTCCTGCAGGAGATCCAGGTGCCGGCCGAGGCCGGGTGGCAGGAACGGCGGATCGATCTCTCGCCGCTCGCCGGCGCGGCCGCGGAGCTCGACTTTCAGATCGCCGGCGGCGGCGCGCTCGACCTCGACGAGGCGGTCTTCCTGGGCGATCCCGAGATCCTGCCGCCGGTGGCTGCCACGCGTCGCCCGAACGTCGTCCTGATTTCGATCGACACCCTGCGCGCCGATCGACTCTCGCTCTATGGCAACAGCCGGGAGACCTCGCCCAACCTCGAGGCGCTCGCGGCGCGCGGGGCGGTGGTCTTCGATCTCGCGGTGGCCGCTGCGGTCTCCACGCTGCCGGCGCACGCCTCGATGTTCACCGGCCTCGAAGTGCTCCGGCACGGCGCCTACCTCGACCGGCCGCTCGCCCCGGGACAGACCCTTCTGGCCGAGAGATTCCGCGATGCGGGCTTCCGCACGCTGGCGATCACCGGCGGGGGCTATGTCCACCCGCGCTTCGGGCTGGCGCAGGGCTTCGATCGCTTCCGCTTCTGGCCGCGCGGCGAGGTCGACGACGGCGCCGAGCTCCGCGACGGCCTCGCGACGCTCGAGAGCTGGCTCTCCAGCGAAGCCGAGCGGCCCTTCTTCCTCTTCTTTCACACCTACGAGGTGCATGCGCCGTATGGCGCCCGCGAGCCGTACTTCTCGCGTTGGACGGGAGCGCCGACGAGAGCCTTCATGCAGCCCTGGTCGCGCGGCGACCGCCCCGACGAAGGCTACTTCGCCCGCGAGCACTGGCCCCGGGTCTTCGGCGAGGGCACGCCGCGCGACATGCGGCCCGACGAGATGTCGCGACTGACGGATCTCTACGACTCGGGGGTCGCGAACGCCGATGCGGCGATCGGCGAGATTGTCCGCATGCTCGCGGCCGCCGGGATCTCCGAGCGCACGCTGCTGGTGGTGACCGCCGATCACGGCGAGTCGCTGGGCGAGCGCGGCTTCTTCGACCACGGCTTTCTCTACGACACCAACCTGCTGGTGCCGCTGGTCGTCTTCGATCCGCGCCACCCCGCTCCCGGCCGGCGGGTCGGCGAGCAGGTGCGGCAGATCGACATCGCGCCCACACTCATGGAGCTCGCTGCGCTGCCCGCGGATCCGGGACTGGACGGGGAGTCGCTCGTGGCGCGGCTGCGCGGCACGGCGAGCGCGGCGGCTCCGCCAGCGTGGAGCTACGCGCCCGAGACCAACCACGGAATCGGTTTGCGCAAGGCCGGACTGAAATTCATCGAGCGCGATGCCGTCTTTCCGCTGCAGGCGGGCGACGATTGGGAGGCGTATCGCCTGAGCGAAGACCGGACCGAGAGCCAGCCGCTCGCCTCGCTGAGCGCCGCGTCGCTCGCGCAGCTCCGCGCGGCCGTCACCGCGAAGCTCGAGAAGGGGCACGGCGCGGTGCTGCTCGAGTGGTCGAATCGTTCGGACGCCGAGGTCGCGGGTCTGCTGCATTGGAGCGCCCTGCGCCCGCAGAGCGTGAAGTGGGCGGGCGCCAAGGGCGCACGGTTCGAGATGCCGGCTCCGGGCACCCTGCGTTTCGTCCTGCCCGCGCGCACCGTGTCCCGCGTCCGGGTTCAGGGGCTCGTCGACACGCTCGACTATCGCCTGCAGATCACCGCGCCGGTCGGATTGGCCGAGGCGGCGGGCTCCGTCCCGTTGGCGACGCTCTGTCAGGGGGCTGGAAGTCTCTTCTCGAACGGCGGAGTGCCCGCCGGAACCCGCATTGCTTTCGATCTCACGGCACGTGCCGACCTGGCTTGCGACGGCGCCGAGGTGCTCGCCGAAGATCCCGAGCTCACCGCCCGGCTGAAGGCGCTCGGCTACCTGCAGTAGCGCCGCGCCGGCCCCTGAATCAGTTGTAGCCCAACGCGCGCAGTTGTTGGTGCAGCAGGTCGTCCTCGGCGTTCGCCGCCGAGCCGGGCGCGATCCGCGAACCGCGGTGCTCGAAGGTGATCGTGGCGATGCGCGCGCCGGCCTGCACTGCGGAGGGAGTCTTCGCGAAGGCGCAGGCGCCGTCGGCCCATTCGAGCGCGTGGCGAACGTCGTCCTCGAGGGCGAGGTCGAACGGGATCGCTCCCGTGCAGCCGGCGAGCTCGACTTCGCCGGCGACCGATTCGGAGCTCCTGCCGCGGTCCTGCAGCAGGACGGAGAACGCCGATCCCGGAGCCACCGAGAAGCGGCCCCTCCCCCTGCCGGCCCAGGTCCAGCCCCACGGCGGGACGTCCCACGACTTGACGGTCGTGCCGTCGATGAGCTCGCTGCGCAGGGAACCGGCGAAGGCGCTCTTCCCCGGGTTCGAGAAGGTGACGCGGATCCCCGGCGCCCTCTCCTCCCACCGCCGCCGCGCCGCGCGCCGGAAGGCATCGATCTGGGCGAGGACCGGAGCTGTCGGCGCCGCGAGCGGCGTCCATTGCGCGTCGAGCTTCGCCGCCTGCCCCTGGACGGGGGGATAGGCCGAATCCTGCAGAAGGAACATCCGGTCCGGCGCGAGACGCAGAACGAGGCCGCGGTTGTTCGAGCTGCCGTAGGCCCAACCCTCCCGGTTCTCCCGCCGGGAGGCCTCGTCGTCGATCCACTCGAGCAGACTCTCGCCGTCGAGCGGTTCACGGGCGGCGATGCCGAGCTCCGCGAGAATCGTCGGCAGGATGTCGATCGAGCGCACCAGCTCGGCCACCCGCCGGCCGGCGCCGCGACCGCCCGGGAG
>JAGOCP010000054.1 GCA_017998715.1 Thermoanaerobaculia bacterium
AGCGCGCCGGTCGTGCGCCGGCGGCGGTGGCGCGAGACCGCGAAGCGGTGCGCCTCGTCGCGCAGCATCTGGAGCAGACGAAGGCCGTCGTCGCGGCGCGGCAGCCGGAGCGGCTCCGGGGCTCCGGGCAGATAGAGCTCCTCCTCGCGCTTGGCGAGAGCGACGAGCGGCAGCTCTTCGAGCTCGAGTCCGGCGAGCGCCCCGGCCGCCGCCCCCAGCTGCCCGCGCCCACCGTCGATCAGCACCAGATCGGGCAGGACGCCGGACTCTTCGCGCAGCCGGCGATAGCGCCGGTCGACGGCTTCGGCGATCGAACGGAAGTCGTCCTGGCCGGTGAAGCCCCGGATGTTGAAGCTGCGGTACTCCCCCTTGCGGATCCTGCCGTCGCGCCAGACCACCATCGAAGCGACGACCGAGGTGCCCTGGAGATTCGAGATGTCGAAGCCCTCGATCCAGCGCGGCGGCTTCACGAGACCCAGGTGGCGCGCCAGAGCCCGCGGCGCCGCGTCGCGCGCCGGGTCGATGCGGAAGCGCCGGCGGAAGGCGAACTCGGCGTCCTTGGCGGCGATGCGCAGGCGCTCGGCCTTCGGTCCGCGCTCGGGATGACGCAGATAGACGCGCTCTCCCTTGCGCTCCGACATCCAGTCGGCGAGGGCCTCCTCGCCGTCGACTTCGAACGGCAGATGCAGCTCCTTCGGCAGAAAGGTCGTCTGGTCGTAGATCTGCGGCAGGAGCTCGGAAAGCAGCTGCGCCGGCGCGGCGGCGCCCTCTCCCTCCCAGAAGACCTCCCGCCGGTCGAGCACCTGCCCCGAGCGCATGACGAGAATCGACACCGCCGCCTGATTGCCGTGCACCGAGACACCGAACAGGTCGAGGTCCTCCTCGTGCACCGACGACAGCGGCGAGCGCGCCGACTGGCGCTCGATCTCGAGCAGCAGGTCGCGCAGCCGCGCGGCGCGCTCGAACTCGAGCTCCTCCGCCGCCGCTTCCATCTGAACGCGCAGGCTCTTCACCAGCGGGGCCGTCTTGCCGGCCAGGAACAGGCGCGCGGCTTCGACCGCTGCCGCGTACTCCGCGCTCGAGGTCAGGCCCGAGACACACGGCCCGAGACAGCGCTTCATGTCGTGGTACAGGCACGGCCGCGCCAGCCCGCCATCGATCTCGATCGAGCACACCCGCACGCCGAACAGCTTCTGCACCAGCTTGAGCGCCCGCCGCGCCAGGCCGCCGGGCAGGTAGGGACCGAAGTAGTCGGCGCCGTCCTGCCGGATGCGGCGGGTGAAGACCAACCGGGGCCAGGGTTCGCGGGTGAGCTTGAGGTAGGGATAGGTCTTGTCGTCGCGCAGCAGCACGTTGTAGCGCGGCCGGTGGCGCTTGATCCAGTTGTTCTCCAGCATCAGGGCGGCGGCCTCGGTCGCCGTCGCCACGCACTCCACGGTCGCCGCGAGCTCGACCATCGCCGCCAGGCGCGGCTCGAGGTCCTTGCCGAGGTAGCTCGGCACCCGCTTGCGCAGCGACTTCGCCTTGCCGACGTAGAGCGCCTCGCCCGTCTGATTGCGGAAAACGTAGATCCCGGGCGAGTCCGGAAGCTCCTCGATCTGGCGGCGCAGGTCGTCGAACATCAGACCTTCAATTCCATCGGCCCGCCAAAGCCCGGTCAGCCGGCATAGATCTGCAGCTCGCGCAGCTCCTTCAAGCGATCGCGCAGCTCGGCCGCCTCCTCGAACTCGAGGCGCTTGGCCGCGGCCTTCATCTCCTTCTCCACCCTGGCGATGCGTTGCGCCAGCGGGACTTCAGGACCGTCCGCCACGTCGAGGAGGCGCGGGCTCAGGCTGGCCGAGTAGTCGAGGTTGCTCATCGCCACCAGCGGGCTGTGGATGTCCTTGAGAATGGTCCGCGGCTCGATGCCGTGCTCCTGGTTGTAGGTCTCCTGGCGGAGGCGGCGGCGCTTCGTCTCCTCGACCGTGCGGCGGATCGAGTTGGTCTCGACGTCGGCGTAGAGCACGACCTTGCCGTTCAGGTTGCGCGCCGCGCGGCCCGAGGTCTGGATCAGCGCCGTTTCGCTGCGCAGGAAGCCCTCCTTGTCGGCGTCGAGAATCGCCACCAGCGAGACTTCGGGCAGGTCGAGGCCTTCACGCAGCAGGTTGATGCCGATCAGGACGTCGAACTCGCCGCGGCGGAGCGAGGTGATGATCGCCGACCGCTCCAGCGTCTCGACGTCGCTGTGCAAATAGCGCACGCGGACGCCGCACTCCATCAGGTACTGGGTGAGCTCTTCGGCCATCTTCTTCGTCAGCGTGGTGACGAGGGCGCGCTCGCCGCGCGCGCTGACCTCGCGGATGCGCATCAGCAGGTCGTCCACCTGCCCCTTGGCCGGCCGGATCTCGATCTCCGGGTCGAGCAGGCCGGTCGGCCGGATCAGCTGCTCCGCGACGACGCCGCCGACGCGCGTGAGCTCCCACGGCGCCGGCGTGGCGGAGACGTAGATCCGCTGTCCGATGCGGGCATCGAACTCCTCGAAGGTGAGCGGCCGGTTGTCGAGCGCCGACGGCAGGCGGAAGCCGAAATCGACCAGCGTCTGCTTGCGTGAACGGTCGCCGTGAAACATGCCTCGAACCTGCGGGATCGTCTGATGGCTCTCGTCGGCGATGAGCAGGAAGTCCGGCGGAAAGTAGTCGAGCAGGGTCGGCGGCGGCTCGCCGGCGGCGCGCCCCGAGAGATGCCGGGAGTAGTTCTCGATGCCGTGGCAGTAGCCGGTCTCCTTGAGCATCTCGAGGTCGAAGCGCGTACGCTGCTCGAGGCGCTGGCGCTCGAGGAGCTTGCCCTCCGCCTCGAGCTCGTCGAGGCGCTCGCGCAGCTCGCGCTGGATCGAGCCGATGGCGCGCTCGAGGTTCTCCTTCGGCGTGACGTAGTGCGTGCGCGGGAAGACCGCGACGCGGTCGAGCTGCTCGATCGCGTCGCCACGCAGGGTATCGAAGCGGGTGATGCGCTCGATCTCGTCGCCGAAGTACTCGACGCGCAGGGCGTTGTCTTCGTACGCCGGGAGAACTTCGAGAATGTCGCCGCGCACCCGGAAGCTGCCGTGGAAGAGATCGAGCGACGTGCGCTGGTACTGCATGGCGACGAGGCGCGCGAGCGCCCTGTCCATCCCGATCCGGCTCCCCTTCTCGAAGAACTCCAGCATGCCGAAGAACGCTTCGGGAGAGCCGAGACCGTAGATGCACGACACCGAGGCGACCAGCAGCACGTCGCGGCGCTCGAAGAGCGACTTGGTGGCGCGCAGACGCAGGCGGTCGATCTCCTCGTTGATGTTGGTTTCCTTCTCGATGTAGGTATCGGACTGCGGAACGTAGGCCTCGGGCTGGTAATAGTCGTAGTAGGAGACGAAGTACTCCACCGCGTTGTTGGGGAAGAAGCTGCGGAACTCCTGGAAGAGCTGCGCCGCTAGGGTCTTGTTGTGCGACAGGACGAGAGTCGGCCGGTTGACGCGCTCGACCACCTTGGCGATCGAGAACGTCTTCCCGGAACCGGTCACGCCGAGCAGCACCTGCTCCTTGTCGCCGCGCTCGAGCCCTTCGGCGAGCTGGGCGATGGCCGTCGGCTGGTCGCCCTGGGGAGAGAACGGCGAAACGAGCTCGAAGCGGTTCAAGGCGCCGGCGGCCTCGCCGGGTCGGCCGCACCGGGGGTCGTCCCGGCGCCGCCGGAGGAGGGCTCCGGCGTGCTCTGCGGCTCCGCCGCTGGGGACTCTTCCGTCGGGGAGGTCTCCGGCGGCGCGCTCTCCGCGGCGGTGCCGTTGAACAGGTCGAGCGCGGTGACGAGACCGTCGAGCTCTTCGCGCGTCAGGTCGCGCGTCGCCGCGGCCGAGGCGGCTGCGGTCAGCTTCTTCTGCAGCTCCTGCAGCGCCGCCGGATCGAGCTCGCCGCTGCGGATCCGGGAAAGCGCCGCGTCGAAGCCCTCCTCGACCCGTTGCCGGTCGGTTGCCGGCGCATCCTTGGGAAGGTGCGCCACGACCTCCGTGCGCAGCTGGTTCATGGCGTAGGCGAGCACATCCTTCGCCTTGACCACGAAGACCACCGCCGCGATTCCCAGCAAGAGGGAGAGCAGGCCGCAACCGATCAACAGGGGCTTCTGACAACCGCTCCCTCCGCTCGTCTGCTCGGGCGCGAAGGGCCTCGCTGGCGGGGGCGGCTGGGGCGGCAAAGTCTCGTTCATCGCTCGATCCTCCATCGGACGTGAAGACTATAATGTCGCTCGTGCCTTCTTCGTCGGTTCCGCCGGACGAGCCCGCGCCCGCCCGGGTGTTCGTCCCGACCTCCGCCGGGCCTGGGCAGGCGCCCTCGCCGGCAGCGCTCCGACAGGCCAGGAAGCCTCCCCGCAAGCGGCGGTGGCTGTTGCAGTTCGTCGCCGCCACCCTGTGCGGGGTGAGCGCCGGGATCGCCATCGCCGCGGCAATCCACGTGCCGCAGGTCGACGCGATCGCGAGCTTCAGCCCCAAGCTGGTCACCCAGATCTACGACCGCGACGGCAAGGTCGCCTTCGCCTCCTACGCCCGCGAGCGGCGGCTGATGCTCGACCAGGAGGAAATTCCGCCGCTGCTGCGCGATGCTCTGCTCGCTGCCGAAGACGGTAACTTCTTCCGCCACGGCGGCATCGATGCCTTAGGCATCTTGCGTTCGGTGCTGGTGAACCTGCGCCGCGGGCGCCACGCCCAGGGCGCCTCGACGATCACCATGCAGCTCGCCCGCAAGCTCTTTCTGACCGACGAGAAGAGCTGGCGGCGCAAGATCTCGGAGGCTTTTCTCGCCGTCGAGCTCGAGAAGCAGCTCTCCAAGCAGCAGATCCTGGCGATGTATTTCAACGTCGTCTTCCTCGGCCACGGCAACTACGGCATGGAGAGCGCCGCGCGCGCCTATTTCGGCCACGGCGTCGGCGAGCTCTCGCTGCCCGAGGCGGCGACCCTTGCCGGTATCGTCCAGCGACCGAGTCGATTCAGTCCCTACCGCCATCCCGACCAGGTGGTGACGCGCCGCAACTACGTGCTCAACCGGATGCTCGCCGAGCGCTTCATCACCGCCGGTCAACATGCCCAGGCGATCGCCAGCCCGCTGGTGGTGACGCGCGCCCCGCGGCAGGCGGAGGTCGGCTCGTTCTTCGCCGAGGAGGTGCGCAAGCACCTCGAGAAGACCTACGGCGTCGACCGGCTCTATCACGAAGGCCTGCAGGTCCAGACCACGCTCGACATGCGCATCGAAGGGGCGGCGGAAGCGGCGCTGCGCAGCGGCCTCCTGCGCCTCGATCACCGGCGTGGCTATCGCGGCGCGCTGTTGCGGGGCCAGCGGGGCGATCTCGACGGCGACGCCATCGAAGCTCTCGCCGGCCGCAATCCGGCGCCCGAGACATGGGTTCCGGGACTCGTCCTGGAGACCGGCCCGGAGGCCCGCGTGCGCACGGCGGAAGGGGAGATAACGGTGAAGGCTGCCGGCGTCGCCTGGACCTCACGGCGTTCCCCGGGAGAGATTCTGCGCGTCGGCGACATCGCCTGGTTCCGTCAGGCCCAGGACGCGAAGAAACCGGAGGCTCCCTACTGGATGCTCGAGCAGGAGCCGCAAGTGGAAGGCGCCGCCATCGTCCTCGAGTCGGCCACCGGCGCCATCCGCGCCATGGTCGGCGGCTGGGACTTCCGTCGCAGTCGTTTCAATCGCGCCAATCAGGCGATGCGCCAGGCGGGATCGTCGTTCAAACCGTTCGTCTTCGGCGCCGCGCTCGAAAACGGCTTCACGCCGGCCGACACCCTGTTCGACGCGCCAGCCTTGTTTCCCGGTGCCGACGGCCTGCCGACCTACAGTCCGCGCAACTACTACCGGCGCTACTACGGGATGTTGACGCTCCGGCGGGCGCTCGAGCTTTCGGTCAACGTCACTTCGGTGAAGCTGATGGACCTCGTCGGTCCCGGGAAGACGGTCGACTTCGCTCGCCGCTGCGGCATCACCTCCGCCCTGCCGCCCTATCCCAGCCTCGCCCTGGGTTCCGCCGACCTGATGCCGCTCGAGGTGGCCGCGGCCTATGCCGCGTTCGCCAATCAGGGCGTACTGGTGAAGCCGTACTTCGTCGACCGGGTGCTGTCCGGGGGCGGCTCCGCACTCGAGCAGCACGAGGCCGAAGCGACCAAGGCGCTGGAGCCGGCCACCGCCTTCGTCCTGACCTCCATGCTCGAAGGGGTGGTCGACCGCGGCACGGGTGCAAAGCTCGCCGACCTGCCGCTCGCCATCGCCGGCAAGACCGGCACGACGAACGACTACACCGACGCCTGGTTCGTCGGCTACACACCGCGGTACACCATTCTGGTCTGGGTCGGCTACGACCAGAAACGCACCCTCGGCAAGAAGATGACCGGCGCCGAGGCGGCGATCCCGATCTGGCGCGAAATCGCGGAATCCGGGCTGAAGGACGGCTGGCTGCAAGAGGGCGAGAGCTTCCCCGTCCCGCCGGGCGTCGAGTTCCGCACGGTCGAGTACCGCACCGGGTTGGCCGCCACCCCCGCCGCCGAGAGGACGATCACCGAGGCCTTCCTCGCCGGCAGCGGACCCGATCGTCCCTACGAAACCCGTTGGGCGCGCATCCTCGATCTGCCGTGGGCCCAGCAACGCCCGTTCTACAACGCCAAGGACCGCGAGCGCATGCCCGACGGGCTGACGGCGGAGAACTTCCCCGTCGAGGCCGCCGAAGAGGACCCCGCCGCCAACTAGCTGCTGTAGCGGATCCGCCTTTCAGGCGGGCTTGCTGGCGAGGATGGCGTAGTCCTGACAACCGAACAGCAGGTCGTCGACGCGGTCGCGCAGGAAGTTGATCTCGAAGGCGAGCGCGCGCTGCTCCGCGGCGACCGTTTCGACGCGGATTTCGGGCAGGCGCTCGACCTCGGGAAATGGCCGCAGATCGACGCGCTCGATCGGGTCGAAACCGGCGAGCTCGAGGCTGAGCTTGAGACTTTCCGGATGCACCGGCCGCTGATGCGTCGGATCGAGCCAGAAGTTGCGGGCCGCGACCACCAGGGAGAGCGGGTTGGGGGTCTCGAGAATCAGCAGGCCGCCGGGACGGAGGGCTCGCCAGGCCAGGCGGGCCAGGCGGTCGAGGATCTGCGGTGGCAGGTGCTCGATGACGTGGAACGACACGATGCCGCCGAAGCGCCCTTCGGGTGCCGCTGCCAGATACTCCAGCAGGTCGCCCACCTCCGCAGTGAGGCCCTTGCGATGGCACTCCGCGACCATCGACGCCGACAGGTCGATGCCGCGGGCCGCGATTCCCTTGCCGCGCAGGACCGCCAGCGCCTCGCCGCGACCGCAGCCCAGATCGAGGACTTCGGAGAGCCCTTCGAGGTTCGGCAGGAAGCGCGAGATGCGCTCCGCGATCTCGTCCTCGGTGCCGCGGTAGCGCCGTTCGAGCTCGACGTAGACGTGCTCCTCCTGCGCCTTGACGACCGCCGGCAGACCGCCTTTCTCGGCAATCGCCAGTGCGGCGCCGAGTCTTCCCCAGATCGTGCGGGTCTCGCGGCGGAGAAAATCGAGCTTCTGATCGACGCGCGAGAACAGCGCGTCGTTGTGCTGCATGATCTCGTTCAGGCCTTCGCGGTAAACCGCATCGAGGTGATTGATGCGGTGCTCGTGCACTTCGGTGACCTGCTTGCGGACATCTTCGCCGCGCTGCAGGTACTCGAGCAGAACGAGGTTGAACACCCGCTGCCGGTCCCAGAGGTCGCGCTGCGGGGCCTGAACCATCGGCCGCGCGAAGCGTTTGAGAAAGACAACCAGGCGGCCCAAAAAACCACGATGGCTGCGGATCGGAAACGACTCGTCTCCGGCCCACAGCCATCGCCAGTCTTCGATGCTTCTGGTCGGATCGCCGAGAAAGCGCTCGATCGTCGGTTCGGAAGCGCCCGCACCGGCGATCGGAGGGAGCGGAGCGATCGGCGGCGACGGCTCGCGATGCGGATCGCTCCCCTTCACGTTCCTAGTCTTCGGCGGCGACGACTACGGCGAGCTCCGCGACGACATCGGCATGCAGCTCGATGCGGACGACATGATCGCCGACCGACTTGATGCCGCCGACGAGATCGACCTGGCGGCGATCGACCTCGATGCCCTGCTCGTGCAGGGCCGTCACGATGTCGGCGACCGAAACCGAACCGTAAAGCGTGCCGGTCTCCATCGCCCGCTTCTTGAGCACCACCTTGGCGCCGGTGATTCGCGCCGCTTCCGCGGTGGCGACCGCGAGCGCCTCGTCGTGACGCGCGTCGATCTTCTTCTTCTCGTGCTCGAAACGCTTGATGTTGCCCGGCGACGCCGGCAGGGCGAGGCCGTGCGGCAGCAGGAAGTTGCGGGCGAAACCAGGCTTGACTTCGACCACCTGCCCGCGCCGGCCGCGGTGACGCAAATCGCTCATCAGGATGACTTTCATCTCCGGCTCCTAGTCGGTCGTGTAGGGAATCAGCGCCAGATGACGTGCACGCTTGATGGCCGCCTGCACCATTCGCTGGTGCCGGGCGCTGTTGCCGGAGATCCGCCGGGGGAGGATCTTGGCGCGCTCGAGAATGTACTGCTGGAGGAGCTTCACGTCCTTGTAGTCGATGTACTCGATGTGCTCGACCGTGAAGCGGCAGACCTTCTTGCGGCGGAAGAACGTCTTCTTCTTCGCCGCCGGCTTGCCCTTGCCCGGGCCCTTCTTGCCCCCGCGGGGACCTGATTTGAACGGTTGCATCGTCAGGCCTCCTCGGCGCCGCCGATGGCGGCCTCGGTGTCAGGAGCAGCGGGAACGGCATCTGCCGCGACGACGGCGGCGGCTTCATCGGCGCCAGCAGCTGCCGCGACGCCTGCGGCAGCGGCTGCCGCAGGATCGACGTCGTAGTAACCGCCGGTGCGCGGCGGAGCCTCGCCGGGCTTCGCCCGACCGGCCGCGCGCTTGAGATCCTCGTCGGTGCGGATGGTGAGGTATCTCAGGATCTTGTCGTTCTGGTTGAGACGCATCTCGACTTCCTTGAGCAGGCCGGCCTTGGCAGGCTCGATCTGCAGGAAGAGGAAGAGATAGCGTCCCTCGGTGAGCTTGCGGATCGGATAGGCGAGCTTGCGCCGCCCCCAGCTCTCTTCGCGGAGGATCTCGCCGCCGCGGCTGGTGATGAGCTGCTTGTACTCCGTGGAGAGCGCCGTCACATCGTCGTCCGAGAGCCTCGGATCGGCGACCAGCGCCAATTCATACGTTCTCACTCTAGCCCTCCCTATGGCCGTTGAGGTCCCGCGCTCGGCGCGGAACAGGAAGGAGCGGCGACTCGGACCATCCTCGTCACCGGCGGGTTTGGGATCCACCCGCGGGGACCTGTGATTCTATGTTCTCTGGGGCTCGCTCGGCAAGCCGTCGCCGGAATCGGTCGCTGGCGGCGGCTCGGGGGCATTGGCGAAACGCATCGCGGCGTCGATTCCCGACTCCAGCCACTCGGTGACGGCACGCGCGGCGCGCTCGACCATCGCCGCGACGACCGGCTCCTCTTCCGTCAGGAAATCGGCGAGCACGTATCCGGCGAGGCCGGCTTCGCCGAGAGCGGCCGGTGGAGCGCCGACGCCGAGGCGAAGCCGCGGGATCGCTTCGGTCTGCAGCGCCTCGATCGCCGACTCCAGCCCGCGATGACCGGCGGCGCTGCCGCCGGCGCGCAGACGCAAGCGGCCGAGTGGCAGGTGGATGTCGTCGTAGACCAGGAGCACGGCGCCGGTGTCGACGCCGTGACTCTCGCTGAGACAGCGCACGGCGCTGCCGCTGCGGTTCATGAAGGTCCGCGGCTGGCAGACCATCCACTCCTCCCGCGCCCGCACCCAGGCTCCGCACTCCTCGCGCGGAGCGCCGAACGCATGCAGCTCGACCAGGCGGTCGACGACGCGGAAGCCGACGTTGTGCCGGGTCCTCGCATAGGAGGCACCCGGGTTGCCGAGCCCGACGACCAGGCGGGGGGGGCGGAGAGACTCGGCCGGGCTTATGACGACGCCTTCTCCTCGTCCTTCTTGCCCTTGGCGATGACTTCGGGCTCGGCCACAGCGCCTTCGGCGCCTGCGGCAGCACCCTCGGCCTCGACCTTGGCATGGGCGACGGAGACGATGACGCGATCCTCGTCCTCGAGCAGCTTCACCCCTTCGGGGAGCTGCAGGTCCTTGACCTCGAGATGCTGGCCGACCTTGACCTCGGAGACGTCGACCTTGATCTCCTGCGGGATGGAGGTCGGCAGACACTCGACTTCGACCTCGCGGGTGACGAAGTCGAGCAGGCCGCCCTCGGTGCGCACGCCGTAGGCGATGCCCTCGAGGGTGACGTGCACGCGGACACGAATGCGCTTCGACATGTCGATGCGCATGAAGTCGACATGCTCCACCTTGCGGGTGATCGGGTGGACCTGGATGTCGCGGATCATCGCGTGCCGGCTCTGGCCGGTGTCGGCGAGCTTGAGCAGGAAGATGCGGTTCTCGCTGCCGCCCGACTTGAACAGGTCGATGAGGGTCTTGCGCGGAACCTGGATGGAGATCGGCTCCTTGCCCCCGCCGTAGACCACGGCCGGAATCATCTCGGCGCGACGCAGACGGCGGTTGGCGGACTTGCCGGTCTCTTCCCGGCGATTCACTTCGATGGTGAGGTCCTGAGTCATTGTCTTGATCCCTTCTCGTCTAGACGAACAGCGAGCTGACCGAGCTGTTCTCGTGGATTCTGCGAATGGCTTCGCCCAGCAGCGGCGCGACCGAGAGTGAACGGAGCTTCGAGCTCTTCTGGAGCTTCTCCTCGACCGGAGTCGTGTTGGTGATCAGCACCTGCTCGAGCGGAGACTGCTCGATGCGCTGCAGGGCGGGCCCGGAAAGCACCCCGTGCACGCCCGCCGCGAGGATGCGCTGCGCACCCTGCGCGCGCAGCGCTTCGACGGTCTTGGAGAGCGTGCCGGCGGTGTCGATGATGTCGTCGAGAATGAGCACGTGGCGGCCGGCGACGTCGCCGATGATGTGCATGACCTCGGCGACATTCGGCGCCGTCCGCCGCTTGTCGATGATCGCCAGGCCGGCGGAAAGGCGCTTGGCGATGGCGCGGGCGCGTTCCACGCCGCCGGCGTCGGGAGAGACGATGACCAGCTCCGGGATCGCCAGGGCGCGGATCGCCTCGAGCAGCACCGGCGCGGCGAACAGGTGGTCCACCGGGACGTCGAAGAAGCCCTGGATCTGCGGCGCATGCAAGTCCATGCACAGGACGCGGTCGGCGCCGGCGCGGGAGATCAGATCGGCCACCAGCTTGGCCGTGATCGGCACCCGCGGCTGATCCTTCTTGTCCTGTCGGGCGTAGCCGTAATAGGGCAGAACGGCGGTGACGCGCGACGCCGAGGAGCGCTTGAAGGCGTCGAGGAGGATCAACAACTCCATCAGGTTCTCGTTCACCGGCGAGCAGGTCGGCTGAACGATGAAGACGTCCGAACCGCGCACATTCTCGTCGATCTGGCAGAAGGTCTCGCCGTCGGAGAAGTTGTAGGCGGACGAGTTCCCCGGCGAGACGCCCAGGTATTCGCAGATCTCCTGCGCTAGCGCGGGATGGGCGCGCCCGCTGAAGATCTTGATGCCGCCGTAGTGGTCGCCGTCACTTCGCGCTGGTCTCATTGGAGATTCGATTCCGGAGTCAACCTTCACCGTGTTGAGAAAACCATGCTGCCGAATCTGGTTGGGGCGGGAGGATTCGAACCTCCGAATGCGAGATCCAAAGTCTCGTGCCTTACCGCTTGGCGACGCCCCACGAACTGCACATCGATCTCCGCAGAGCGGAGATCCTATCTCCCCCTCAGGTCACGCCCCAGAAGGAATCTCCGAACTGCACCCGCTCCACCTCTTCGAGCGACCGCTCGCCTGCCCCCCGGACCCCAGCGGACGAGCCGGGAGTCGCGGCAACCTGCGGCGAAGGGGTCATTTCAGTCTCCGCCGGGACCCCAGCGAGGTGTGCCTCGTAGGCCCCGAGAATCCGCTCCTCCACCCATTTCCGGGTCTCGGAGTTCAGCGGGTGCGCCACGTCCTTGAACTCACCGCTCTTGCGCTTGCGACTCGGCATGCTGACGAACAGGCCATCCTTTCCCTGGATGACCTTGATGTCGTTGACCATGAAGCACCGGTCGAAGACGATCGAGACGAAAGCACGGACTTTCTCGTCACGCACGGGAAATACCCGCACGTCGGTGATCTCCACGTCAGCTCCCTCCCGACAGAACGCCCAGACCGCTCCGGCTCAGCCACTCGATACGGCTCAAGGTCTTGACGGGCAACCAGATCGTGTCGTTGTCGAGACGATCTCCGGCCGCCTGTCCAGCTGCCCGATCTGCAAACAGGGCGAAGATCGTCGAGCCGCTACCGGAAAGGCGGACGGCTGCCGCCCCCGATTCGGAAAGCTGATTATACACGGCGCGAACCTGCGGATAGAGCGCCAGGCAGGTGGGCTCGAGATCGTTGCTGCCGAAGAGATCCGACCAGGCCGTCGGCAAGAGGTCGCCCGGCGCTCCCCCAGGAGCTGCGCTGGGGCGCGATGGCGCGCTGCCAGCGCGGTCCGGCGCGAGGCGGTGCGCGGCGAACACCCGTTTGGTTTCCGCCGCGACCGGCGGGACCGCCAGCCAGAGATCGAGCGGCGGCGCCGCGGGATCGGGCAATGCGGTGATGAGCTCGCCGCGACCGGTTCCCAGCGCGGTTCCCCCGTGCAGGAAGAAGGGGACATCCGATCCGAGCTCCGCCGCCAACTCGGAGAGCTCCTCCAGAGCGGGTCTCCGGTCGAGCAGAACGGCCATGCCACCCAGAATCGTCGCGGCGTTGGAGCTCCCGCCGCCGAGGCCGCCACCGAGCGGGATCCTCTTGCTCAGCCGGATCTCCACTCCTTCGCCGACCCGCCCCCAGCGCGAAAGAAACCCGGCTGCAGCCCGCCAGGCGAGATTCGATTCATCCGCCGCCAGCCCGGGTGCACCTGCGATGGTCAACGCAATGCCGTGGTCGCGCGGCAGGAGCTCGATCTCGTCGGCGAGGTCGATCGTCTGGAAGACGGTACGCAACTCGTGGAAGCCGTCCTCGCGACGGCGCAACACCTCGAGGTGCAGGTTTATTTTGGCGAAGCTAAGGAATCTCATTCCCAGGGCAAACCATCTCTCGCGCTTCCGCGGGCAGCTCCTTCAGCCAGTTCGCCAGACTCGACCCGCGCGATTCGCCGGCCGCTGTCGCCGCCGGACCGAGGCTGCCCCGGGCGCTCAACCGCCAGCGCAGCTGCACCGCAGGCCGCCTCACCGAGAGCAGCGAATCGTCGCCGAGGCGCTTGAACCAGGCCGTCGGCCCGCCCGCCTCCCAGAGTGTCCAGGTGGCCCAGACCCCTCGTTCGGCATCTGCAGGCGGGCTGCGCTCACCGGTGAATGGCCGCACCGCATCCGCGACCGCGGCCGCGCCTTCGACGGCGAGCCCGGCGGGCGGCCATTCGCCGGTCAGCAGGCCCGGCAGATCGGCGATGCGGATACTCGGCACGGAGAGGCGGGCGCGCAAAGGGCCGCCTGGATCGAGCCGACAGAAGCGCTTTCCCTGGGGATCGACCCAGAGCGCAGCGTCGCGGTCGCGCCGAATCTCCCATCGCGCCTGCCCCGCTGCGTCCGATGCCGTCAAGGTGAATCGCTCGTCGTCGAGCCGCCGCAGCAGCAGGCGCAGGCTGGCCGAACCCTCCTCACCCGACAACTCCGCCCGGAACAGCCACTGGCCTGCGGCGACGCCGGGCGTCGGTGCGGGCTGCACCACCGCCACGGCGCCGGGTCGCTGGCCGGAGGCCGAGCAGCCCGTCAGAGCGACCGCGGTCAATGCCAGCAGGACGTGCGGCGTGATTCCGGTGTGGCGCAGACTACGAAGCCCCGGAGAGGCCAGCCAGTTTCGCCGTCAGCCCGGAGGCCCCGTCCGGCCCGAGAGCCAGTGCCCGGCGGTAGGCGTCGCGAGCGCGGTCGCGGGCGCCGAGAGCGAGCAGCGAGTCGCCCAGATGCTCCAGGACGGTCGAATCGCTGGGCAGAAGACGCGCGGCGCGCTCGAGCACCTCGCTCGCCTCTGCGAAGCGCCCGAGCCGGTAGAGGCCCCAGCCCAAAGAATCGACGTAGGCGCCGTTGTTGGCGTCGATCTGCAGCGCGCGCTGCACCAGCGCCAGCCCCTTCTCGACGTCGGTACCGCGCTCGATCCGCATGTAGCCCAAGTAGTTGAGAGCCGGCGCGTGGTCGGGCTCGGCCGCGATCAACGCCTCGAAGATGGCGACAGACTCGTCGAATCGGCCGGTGCGCTCGAGTACCGTGGCCTTGCGAAACAGCAGCGCAGAGGACGTCGGGTCGGCGGACAAGGCGCGGTCGATGAGCGGCAGGGCGGCCGGGAACTGCTCGAGGTTCTCCTCCGCCGCCGCGAGCGCCAACTCCTGCTCGAGCGAACCGCCGGCGAGCGCCTTGCGGAATCGCGCCGCGGCTTCAGCGTCCTGACTCCGGAACGCCAGCTCGTAGCGCTTCGCCTGCAGGGCTGCGCCGTCGCCATCGCCGAGCGCGGCCAGCGCCGGCGTGAGTCCACCGCGCTCGAACTCGATGTCCGCCAGCAGCAGGCGTACGTCGAGCAGGATCTCGGCGTCGGCTGTCGAGCCCGATGCGAGGACGTGCCTGGCCAGGTCGGCGGCGACGGCGGCCCGGTCGTTGCGCGCTGCCAGCAGCGCCGCGCTCGCCTCCACCAGCAACGCTTCCGCCGGCCGACCGGCGGCCTGCAGGGCATCGCGGCGGCGGGCGAGCGCCGCCAGGGCCTCCTCGACCCGGCCGAGGCGCTCCAGCGCGCGCACTTCGAGGAAGCTGAGTTGATCGTGCAGCGGATTGCGCCCGGCCGCGCCGCCGATGAGCTCGAGGACGCTCGCCCAGCGTCCGTCGGCCTGTTCGATCGTCGCCAGCAGGACGAGCACGGCGCTGTTGTCCGGCAGCTCTTCGTGCAGCTCGCGCGCCAGATCGCCCGCCGCCGCCAGGTCGCCAGAGAGGTAGAGCTCCACCGCCCGGCGCCGGCGCAGCTCCGGTGAACGCTGCTGCCCCTCCGGCGCCGCGGCGAGCAGAGCCGCGGCCTCGAAGTGCTCCCCGCGGCCCGAGAGGAGCTCGGCGAGCTCGAGGCGGGTCTCCAGCCGATCGGGGTGGGCAGCGAGCATCGAACGCTGCAGGGATTCGGCCGCCAGTGGGTCGCCTGCCGCGACCAGCGCCCGCGAGCGTAGCGCCTCGATCATCGGCTGACCGGGGCGCAGCTCGGCGGCGCGGTTCAGAACCGCGACCGCTTTCTGGGGTTCCTCCGCGCCGAGATACAGCTGTCCGAGGGCGATCAGTCCCTCGAGGTCGTCGGGCTCGCTGGCCAGCAGGAGCTCGAACGCCTCGCGCGCTTCGCCGCGCGCTGCGACGTCGCGATCGGCGAGATTCATCGCTATCCGCGCCTGCGTGCGCAGCACCTCTGCGTCGTCAGGAGCGAGCCGGCGTGCCGTCCGCACCTGGCCGGCTGCCTCGACGAATCGGCCACCACGCGCCAGAACGGAGGCGTACTCGAGATGCACCCAGGGGTCGTCCGGAGCGAGGGAGACCGCCTCGGCGTACGCGGCCAGCGCGGCCTCGGTCTCTCCGTCCGCCAGCAGCGCACCGGCGAGAAGGAACGGATAGGCAGCTGCCGATCGGGTGGCTTCCGCGCCAACGGCAGCGGCGGCGGCGAACGGGAGGACGAGGCTCAGCAGGGCAACGGCGGGGCGCAGGACAGACACCAGCGAATCATAGCCGGACTGGGACTTTTCCCGCCGGCCCCAGTCTGATATCTTGCGTTCGGATAGAACTCCTTTTTGATTCTTACAGTTAGGGGTCGAATTGCGCACTGCTCCAGCCCGCCTGGGTGAGCTCGTCGAGAAGCGTGGCCAGATCACGCGCGAACAGCTGCTGCGCGCCCTGCGCAACCAGAAGGTCCTCGGCGGCCGACTGGGCACCTGCCTGCTCGAGATCGAGGCGCTGAGCGAGGAACAGCTCTGCAGCGCGCTCGCCGAGCAGTTCGCCATGCCCTGTGCCACACCCGAGGACCTGCGCGGCATCCCCGACGATGTTCTCGAAATGCTCCCGGCGAAGGTGGCGCGGCGGTGCCATGCGATCGCCTTCCGGGCGAGCTCGACCCAGGTCAAGGTGGCGTTGATCGACGCCCGCAACCTCGCCTACCAGGACGAGATTTCCTTCGTGGTCGGCAAG
>JAGOCP010000313.1 GCA_017998715.1 Thermoanaerobaculia bacterium
TGGCTGTCGACGTTCGGCGGACTGGTGCGTTTCGATGGCGTGCGCTTCGAGGTTCTCGACCTGGCGAATGTCGCCGGCCTGCCGTCGAATCGGATCACTGCGCTTGCCGCAGCGCCTCGAGGTGGCCTGCTGCTCGCCACCCAGACGGGCTTCGTCGTGCACCTCGTCGACGGCAAAGTCGTCGAGTCCTTCGCGCCCCCCGACCCGGAGATCGAGCTCGTCGCGCTCGCCGTGTCGAGTGCCGGAGCGATCTACTCTCGTCAGACCGACGGCGAGATCTACCGCATCGATGGCGGGCGTCTGCGGGAGATCCAGTCGGTCGGTCACGGCATCGGCTTCCACAGCTTGCTCGCCATGCCCGACGGCGGGATCTGGACCGGCGCACTCGAGAGCCTGGTCCGCCTCGACACAGCCGAGAGCTTCGACCTGCCCGGCGCCCTCTGGGCGCTCGCCGACGACAGGAGGGGCGGGCTGTGGCTCGGACTCGCGGACGGTCTGGCGCATTTCGCCGCCGGCCGGATCGAGCGCGTCGCCGTTGCGCCGGCGCTCCCGGGACCGATCACCTGTCTCCTGTCCGTAAGCGAAGACCGTCTATGGGTCGGCACCTCTCACGGGCCGGTGGAGCTCGCCCGCGAGCCCGGCGGGACGTGGCGGCAGATTGCTGCGCCGATCGTGCTGCCCGAGGGAGTCGCCGTACGCTCGATGCTCCGTGACCGGGAGGGCATTCTGTGGGTCGGCTCCAACAGCCAGGGTCTCTACCGCGTCACGCCGAGTCCGGTCGCGATCGTCGGACCCGAGGTGGGCGCGCGCTCGATCACCGCGCTCTCTCCGGACGGCGCCGGCGGTACCTGGTTTGCCGCCGCCTGCTCGGGGCTCTTTCATGTCTCCGCCGAAGGCGCCGTGAGCGCCGTGAGCCTCGTGCGTCCCGGCGAGCTCCCGACCGGTTGCTCCCATTCCCTCGCTCTCGACAGTCGCCGCCGGCTCTGGGTCCGAACGTACGCGCGCGTGTTCGTGATCGATCCCGAGCCGGGGGGAGGGACGTCGCGCCCGCGCCAGGTTGCGGTGGCGCTTCCCGAAGAGGAGGGGGCTCTGGTCGCCGATCCGGACGGCTCGCTCTGGATCGCCTCGCGGAAGGGCCGCGTCGAGCGGCTCACCCCGAGCGGCGAGCTGCGCCTCGAGAGCGCCATCGGCTCCGAGCTCCACTCGGCGGCGCTCGCCGCCGACGGCAGTCTCTGGCTGGGCGGCCGCGGCGAGTTGTTCCACCTGCGCGATGGGCGAGTCGAGCGGTTGGCCGCGCGCGAGAACGTTCCGCTCGGCGCGCTGCGGGCGCTGCTGCCGCGCGCGGACGGTTCGCTGCTGATCGGCTCGTACGGCGGCGGGCTCGGTCTGCTGCGCGATGGCCAGGTGCGGCGCATCTCGACCGAGGAGGGGCTCGCCGACAATGCGATCTCGGGCCTCGTCGAGGATGAGCAGGGGCGAGTCTGGGTGCTCGCCAATCGCGGCATCTCGGTTTTCGGGAGAGGTGAGCTCGAGGGTCTGAAGGGTGCGGCGCCGGCGCACCTGCGCCCGGTCCACTTCGGCTGGGATCGCGGCGTTCCCGAAGGCAACTTCGGTTCGCCGGCGGCCTTTGCTTCGCAGGCGGGTCGTCTCTGGTTCGGAACGATCGACGGCGCCGTGTCGATCGACGCCGGAGCTTTCCCGTTCAACAAGGTGCCTCCCATTGTCGTCATCGAGAGTGTCTGGCTCGACGAACGGCGCGTCCCCTTTGCGCCCAGCCTGGAGATTCCTGCGGGCACGGCTCGCGTGCGCTTTTCCTTCACGACTTTCGCCCGCACGGCTCCGACGCGGGTGCGTTTCCGCCAACGTCTCGAAGGCGTCGACCGCGATTGGGTGGATCTGGGCGAGCGGCGAGCCTCCAGCTGGACGCCCGCCGGCCCGGGAAGTTTCCGCTTCGAAGTCGAAGCCCGCAACGAGGACGGTATCTGGAGCACTCGACCGGCGGCGATCGCCTTGACGGTCTTGCCGGCCTGGTGGCAGACGACGGCGTTTCGCCTCGCCGCTGGCGTGGGGCTCGCCGGCGCGCTGTTCGGCCTTCACCGCTTGCGCTCGCGCGCCATGCGCCGCCGCAACCGCACCCTGATCCTCGAGATCGAGGAGAGGAAACGTGCCGAAGGCGAGGCCGCCCGTCTGCGCCGCGAGCTCGAGCACGTCACCCGGATGGCCACCGCGGGCGAGCTCGCCACGTCGCTCGCGCACGAGGTCAATCAGCCGCTGGCGGCGATCGTCTCGAACGCGCAGGCCGGCCGGCGTTTCCTGCACCTGGGAGAGGCCGGGCGCGCCGAGCTCGAGGATATCTTCGGCGACATCGCCCGTCAGGGGCAGCGCGCCTCGGAGGTCATTCAGCGCCTGCGTGTCTTCCTCGGCAAGGAGCCGCCGCACCGCGACCGGCTCGACCTGAACGAAGTGGTGCGGCAGGTCCTGCCGCTGGTGCGGCGCGAGATCGAAGAGCGCCGGATCCGCCTGGTGCTCGACTTCGCCGATCTGCCGGCGGTGACCGGCGATCGCGTGCAGCTGCAGCAGGTGGCGGTCAACCTGATTCAGAACGCCTGCGAGGCGCTGCGCGATTGGCCGGGGCCGCGCCGGATCTACCTGCGCAGCCGCCTCGCCGGAACCCGGGCCGAGCTCACGGTCGAGGATTCCGGCCCGGGCGCCGCGCCGCAGGTCGCGGCGACGCTGTTCGATCCGTTCGTCACGACGAAGAGTGGCGGCATGGGGATGGGCCTGTCGATCTGCCGCTCGCTCGTCGAAGCTCACGGCGGCGCGCTCACCCACGAGACTCCGGCGGAGGGGGGCGCGCGCTTCCGCCTGCATCTGCCGGTCGTCGTCGCCGCCGGGGGGCAGGGTTGAGCGCTTTCGTTCCACCCGCCGTGGTGCAGCTCGTCGACGACGACGCCGACGTCCGCCGGGCGCTCACCCGCCTGCTCACCTCCGCCGGCCTCGAAGTGCGCTCTTTCGCTTCGGCCGAGGCGTTTCTCCTCAGCGCCGAGCTCGAGGACGCCGCCTGTCTGGTGCTCGATCTGCGGATGCCGGGGGCAAGCGGGCTCGACTTGCAGGCGGAGCTGGCGGCGCGCGGTTTCGAGCTGCCGGTGCTCTTTCTCTCGGGGCACGGCGACGTCCGGTCGAGCGTCTCGGCGATGAAATCGGGAGCGGTCGATTTCCTGCAGAAGCCGGTGGACGAGGCGGAGTTTCTCGCTGCCGTCGGGCGGGCCCGGGAGATGGGAGTGCTACAGCGTGCGGCGTCGCACGAGGTTGCCGAGCTCGAGAGTCGCTTCGCGACGCTCACGCCGCGCGAGCGCGAGGTGATGGCGCTGGTCGTCGAGGGGCGCCTCAACAAACAGGTCGCCGCCGCGCTCGGGGTGGCGGAGAAGACGGTGAAAGTCCACCGCGCGCGAGTGATGGAGAAGATGGCCGCCAGTTCGCTCGCCGATCTGGTGCGTAAAGCCGGACGCCTGCCGGCGTCCGGCTCAGACACCGGAGGCCTGCTGGCGTCCGGCTCGGATACCGGACGGTTGCCCAAATAGGTCGAAGGTCCAATTCCCGCCTCGAGCGGGGTGACGCAAGATCGTCTTGTCCGAGCCGATGCCCCTGCGACCGCCCGAAACCGCCGAGATCTACGTCATTGACGACGACCCCGAAGTGGGTCTCGCCCTGGGGCGCCTGTTGCGCTCCGCCGGCTACTCGGTGCTGAGTTTCACTTCCGCCGAAGCCTTCCTGTTCGAGCATCCGGCGCCGCAGTCGGGGGTGCTCATCCTGGATGTGCGGATGCCGGAGATCGACGGGCCGCATCTGCAGGCGATTCTCGCCGCCCGAGGTGCGGCGACGCCGGTGCTCTTCCTTTCGGCGGTCGACGATCCGCGCATCCACGAAGAGGTGATCTCTCGCGGAGCCGCCGGCTGGATGACCAAGCCGGTCGAGGCCGAAGAGCTGCTCCAGCGCGTCGGCGAGCTGCTCGCGGCCGGCGACCGCGCGCGCACCTGAGGGCGCTGCCGCCCTCGCGACAGGCGCGGCTGCAAACCTCGCCGGCGCTCCGAAGCCAGCCCAATGGGGCGGGGCGCGGGGTGGGTGTCGGCGGTACTTTCGAGGCGCCGTCAGCCCCGATTGCCTCGCTGCCGGCAGGGAGCAGTCCATGCGAGACCTCGTCGCCAAAGACGTGATGAACAGCGATCTGATCACCGTGCCGGCCGACATGACGGTCGCCGAGCTGGCGGAGTTTCTGGTCGAGAACGAGATCTCCGGCGTGCCGGTCGAAGACGCCGAAGGGCGGCTCGTCGGCGTCG
>JAGOCP010000314.1 GCA_017998715.1 Thermoanaerobaculia bacterium
AGGCTGGCGCCGAAGTCGAGCCCGTCCTTGAGCGGAATCTCGATGTCGAAAGGACCCTGGAACTGCGACCCGCCTTCGGTCCAGATCCAGAACGCCTCGCCGGTGCGCAGGAGATCGCCGGGGGCGAGCGGACTCCAGGTGCCGTTCGCCGCCAGCCGGAACGCGGCGCGGCCGGCGTGGGCGCTCGAGCCGCGGAAGAATGTCTGGAGCGTCGGCGCGGCGCCGGTGGGATCGATCGGCGCGCCGACCAGGTTGTAGGACGACGGCAGCCAGTGCGGTGCGCGCAGCGACGGACGGCCGGTGACCGTCCAGGTCGCCGGTGACGTGACGCGGATCAGGTAGGGTCGATGCGCCTTCACCGCCTGCAGGTTGTTGACGAACGACTCCGGCCGCTCCGGCGGGAAGTAGCCGAGGAAGTCGGTCATCTGCAGGCGCTGCTCGCTCGGATCCTGGATGAAGTCGATGCTCGAACGCGGGTTCCAGGTCCAGACGCTGGAGAGCGGGAGGCCACTGAAGACGGTCTCGGAATCGTCGGGGTCCGGCTGCACCTCGAGCCAGACGGCATTCCACCCGGTGACCAGGCTGAACTGCTGCGTGCACAGGCCGCCGGAGCAGCTCTCGTTGTAGGCGTGGGCCGGAAACGCGCTCGCGCCGAGCAGGCACGCGAACAGAAAGACAAGCGGACGGCGGGACAGGTTCATTCGATTCACCTCTCTCCGGGCAACGGCGGAGGTCGGACGGCGGCGGGCTCGAGCGTTTCGAACAGCGCCTCATCGACGGCAACGGGGAAATCTGCGGCGAGCGCCGCGCTCTGGGCGGCGCGCAGCGCCTGGTGCTTCGCGCGCAGGAGCTCGCTCCGCAGCGCGTCGCGCACGCTCGCCAGCGGCCGCAGCCGGCTCTCCTCCCGCGCGGTGAGACGCACCAGGTAGAAGCCGTCCGCGGTCTCGACGAGCGGCGACAGGGCGCCGGGGGTTTCGAGGGCGAAGATCGCCGCGGTGACTTCGGACGGCCAGCGGTTCGCTTCGCCCACGGCCAGCCAGCCGATGTCGCCCCCCTGGTAGCGAGTCGCGCGCTCCTCCGAATAGGTCACCGCCAGCGCTCCGAAGTCCGGCGGCGCGGCCGGCAGCCGCCGCGCCTCGTCGAGCGCCTTCTCCGCCCGCCGCTCGGCCGCCTGGCGGTCGCTGCCTTTGGCGGCAGCGATCCAGATCAGCGCCGCACGGGAGCGCGCCGGCAGACGGTAACTCTCCTGCCGCGCGGCGTAGGCAGCGGCGATCTCTTCGTCGGTGACCGCGAGGTCGGCGCGATGGCTCTCGACCCACTGCTCGTCGAGGCGCCGCACCAGCGCCTGTTCCAACGAGGCGATGAGCTCCGGGTCGCGGTCGAGGCCGGCCGCCCGGGCCGCCGCGACGCGCAGCCGAAAGCCGATCATCTCGTCGAGGAGCTGCCGCCGCTGTTCGTCCACCGGGGCGGCCGTGGCCGCGCTGCGCGCCACGCGCGTCCACTCGCGCTCGAACTCGGCCACCGTCACCGACGCCTCACCGACCCGCGCCAGGACGCGCCCGGGCTCGCCCGACGATCCTCCGGACTGAGCGAAGCCCTCGGCAGCGTGCAGCAGCCAGGCCGCAGCAAGCACGAACAGAAATATAAGGCCCCTCCCCCCGGGGAAGCCCCGCGCTCCGCGCGGCCATCCGAAAGCAGCAGATAATCAACGCCGACCGAAATGCAGGAGATTCAGTCCGGTGACGCTAGTGGATCGTCGTCCGGTTGTCTATAGGCCGCCGGCTGAGTTACGCGCGGCGGAGAAGCCGAATCAGGCCGAGTCGCGCTCGACGAGCTCGACGGCGCTCTCGATCTCGAGGGCGAAACGACCGCGGCGCACCGGCACCATGCGCACCCACGGGCATTTCTCGGCCAGCCGCTTGCGCAGCAGGATCAGGCGGCTCTCGAGGTTGTCCTTGTAGCCGGGCAGGCCCAGCGAGGGATCCAGGCGCAGCTCGCGGTTGGTGAACTCGCTGCGGCCCTCGCGCTGATGCTGGTTGAGGATCTTCCAGAAGATCTTCGCCGGCACGTTGCGCACCAAGTACTCGTCGCCGAGGAAGATCGTGTCGTCGTTGCGGAAGTAGACGAAGCGCAACTTCCGCTCGCACCCCGCCGGCGCCACGAGCGGCGCGCGCGGCACGGGCGGGGCCACCGCCTCCTCCTCGTCCTCCTGCATGCGGTCGATGCCCATGGCGATCTGGTTGGCGACGATCTGCAGAAAAGCCTCGTCCCACTCGTCGAACGCCAGCGGATCGCGGCTCTCGAAGCCGAGCACGCCCACCAGGCGGTCGCCGGCGAGCAGCGGCAGCGCGAGCTGGGCGCGGGCATCGGGCAGACCGGGCAGCGGGATCTCGGGCGCCAGGTCGCGCCGGCCCTGGCGGTCGGCGAAGCGCTCGCGGATCGTGTGGCCGTAGCGGATCTCAGCCCCGACGCCGGCGACGCGCACCATGCGGCGCTCGGCCGCGGCGATGCCCATGACGCCGTCGCCGATCGCGATCTCTGCGCCGACCCCCTCCGCACCGTAGCCGCGGCTGGCGATCGCCACCAGCCGGCACTCGCGGTCGTCGGGAACGAGCACCATCGAGTGACCGAAGGCGAAGAGCTCGTCGAGCCCCGCGAGCGCGCTGGCGAGCAGCGCATCGAGGTCGCCGGCGCGGGCGATCTTCCCCGAGATCGCCTGCAGGCCGCGGAGCTCCGAGAGCTGGTCGGGCGCCGGGTGACGGTGACTCTCCGGATCCCAGTCGCCGGGTCCGGCCGGCGGGGAGGCGAGCGGGTCGACGAACTCCGCCACCTTGCGGATCGACTCGACCTCGTAGACGTCCGCCGACAGCAGGCGGAAGATCCCCTTCATTCCGGAGTGCGAGGCGATCACCTGAATGCGCGCCGCCATGGTGTCGAAGAGCGGTCCTGCGGTCTCGAGGTGGTCGAACCGCAGCTCGAGACGGTAGAGCTCGAAGGTCCGGGGATCCCACAGGTCGACCACGGCGTAGGGGTTCTCGTCGACGTTGCGCCGCGTCTTGTTGAAGAACTTGCAGGAGAGCGCGACGTGCCTCGCATCAACGAGGTAGACCTGCGAGAGGTAGGTGACGTTGGGCTCGCCGCGGCGGTCGACGGTCGCGATCATCGACGGAATCACCCCCTGGAAGCAGGCCTGGAGGTCCTCCAGCCGGATCGTCATGCGGTGCCCCCGCCATGGGAGAGGGCCGCCGATTCCCGCGTCAGGGGGCCGCCGGCGCCGGGCCCGGGCGTCTGCTCGAAGAGTTTCTCGCAGCGCAGCGTGACCGTGAACGCCGGCCAGTGGTTCATCGACTTGGTGGCCTGGCGCGGAACTCCGACGTAGCCCCAGTCGACGGCGAGGAGCTCGAGATAGCGCTCGATCTCGCGGCGCTCCTCCGGCGTCGACGGGCGTACTTCGAGAGCGCCGCCTTTCACCTGCAGCGAACGGTGGTCGATGGCGCGGGTGATCGTCACCGCGATCCGGCCGTTGTCGGCGAGGTTGGCGAGGGCGCGTTCGGAGGTTGCGGCCGGAAGGAAGACCGTCAGGGTTCCGGACTCGGCGTCGGCGCGGACGCCCGCCCCGCGGACGCAGTCGGGGCGCAGCCGCGCGTCCCGCGTCCCGACGAGGACGGAGATGCCGGACCCGATGAAAGCGGCGAGCTCGGGGGTGATCACGCTGGCGGTGGCTCCGCGCGCATTCTATGAAAGAAGCGCGCGAAACCACCGCTGTCGTGCAGCGGGGCCCGCGGGTGCTGCGGGACCCCCTACCTGGCGGGAGCCGCCGGCGGAGCGGGCGGGGCGATCGGGTCCGGCACCTTGTTCTTCACCGGCGGCAGGCTGCGCAGGTAGGCCCAGATCGCCCGCAGATCCTCTTCCGGCAGCGTCGAGTACTGCTGCCAGGGCATCGGCGGCAGGATCTGCCGGCCCCTGCCCTGGTGGCGGCCGGTCTGCAGGGCGGCGAGGAACTCCTCTTCGGTCCACTTGCCGAGCCCGGTCTCGGGGTCGGGGGTCAGGTTCTGGGTGAAGCTCACCCCCCAGGGACCCGACCAGGCTGTGAGGGTGCCGGCCACGGTCGCCACCCAGGGTCCGGGCGGTAGTTGCGGCGCCGGCGGCATGACCATCTCCTGCGGATGGCCCGAGAGCCGCCGGGACATGTCCGGCTCGGGGCCGTCGGGTCCCATCTTCTTCGTCGTATGGCAGTCGTCGCAGCCGCCCAACTGGACGAACTTGGCGCCCAGGGCGACCTTGTCGGCGGCCTTGTCGCCGGCCGCCAGGACGGCGGTCGATTGAGCCTGGGTG
>JAGOCP010000055.1 GCA_017998715.1 Thermoanaerobaculia bacterium
CCTGGTAAGCGGTCAGCCCTGCGGTCAGAGTCGTGGCGCGGCGCAGCTCGTCGAGCAGCACGGCGGCGTCGACCAGCGCGCTGTTGGCGCCCTGGCCGAGATTCGGCGCCATGGCGTGTGCGGCGTCGCCCACGAGCACGAGCCGGCCGTCGTGCCAGTGCGCGCAGTCGACCCGCTGCACCGGATGGATGGCGAGGTCCTCGAAGCGCGCGACGCCGGCGAGCAGCGGCGCCGAAGGCGGATAGGCCACCGCCCAGGCGGCGCGCAGCGCTGCGAGATCGCGCGCGGCGATCGCTTCGCGCGCGCGGCTCGAACCGGCCGAGGCGTAGACGTAGACGCCGTCCGCGACGGCGAAGCTCCCGAAGAGCCCGGCCGCGGTCCACGCCTCTTCACCCAGCGCGGGAGCGGAAGTGACCAGGGCGCGCAGGTACGGAATTCCCGGCGGAGCGAGGCGCGCGCCGAAGCGGCCCCCTTCTCGCACGCGCGAGCCGACGCCGTCGGCACCGACCACGAGGTCGGCGGCGAGCTCGAAGTCGATGCTCGCGGCGCGGACACTCACCCGTCCATCGGGCGTCGCGCAGACGACCTCGGCGCCGAGGCGCAGGTCGATCCGCGGTTCGGCCGCCACAGCGTCGAGCAAGAGTCCCTGCAGATCGCTGCGCCGGACCATCCAGACACGGGGCGACGGCTCCGGCGGGGCGAAGATCGTGCGGCCGGCGCCGTCGACGATGCGCGCGGCTCCGACCGGCCGCGCGACGGCGGCGAGGGCGGGGCCGAGCCCCAGCGACTCGAGGACGGCGAGGCCGTTGTCGGCGAGGCCGATTCCGGCACCGACCGCGCGCGGCCTCTCGACCCGTTCGAGCAGCGTCACCCGGGCTCCGGCGCGGGCGAGCAGGAGCGCCGCCGCCGCGCCGCCCGAAGCAGCGCCGGCCACCACGATCTTCATCGCAGCGAGATCCATCGTTCACCTCCCGTGGGAATCCTGCGCCGGTCGCCCGGCGCCTAGCGCGAAAAGACCGCGCCGTGCGGCAGGCCGGCGCCCTCCCAGCCGTGCGGCCAGACCCGCTTCGCGAAGCTGAAGCCGGTCTTGCCGTCGGTGTCGCGAAAGGTATCGTCGACGGTCAAAGCGCCGGTTTTCGGGTCGAGCTGCAACAGATACATTCGATTGTCTTCCTCGGAGCCCGGAGTCGCCACGATGCGGCCGGTCGCCGGATCCCATCCAGTCCAGTGCGGGCGGAAGAGGTCGCTGATCGTGAGCCGCGACACCTCTACCGGATGCGCGGGATCGGCGAGGTCCAGCACGATGAAACCGTGCACCGCCGGCACGCTCTGCACGAAGAAGCGGCCGACGATCGTCGGCACGCCGCAGAAGTTGCCGGGAAAGGTGTGCACCAGCTTCGCCACCGGCGCGTCGGTAGCGATGCCGGTGATGCGTTCGAGGCCGCAGGCCAGCGTCTGCACGAACACCGAACCGTCGGGGCCGACGCGCGGCTCCTCCGGGCTGATGTGGGCGTAGAGCCGCTCGCCGGGGTCGAAGTACGCCGTCTTGAGCAGCCGCAGGTCGGACAGCCGCCAGACCTGGTAGGTCGTGCCGCTGAACAGGTCGGGATCGTGCATCGAGGAATTGGTCGACACCACCCGATCGATCTGCGGCAAGACGACCAGGCTGTAGGGCATCAGGACGTTGTCGGCGAAGGCGGCATCGGCGTTGCCCGACGAGCGCACGACCCGGCCGAGATCGTCGATCTCGACCAGACCGCCGGTCTTCCCCATCGCGGCGCTCGACATCGAGGCCATCGGCGCCGCATGCCCCAGGAACGGCACCTTCGGCTCCGCGTCGTGCTGGAAGGAGACCAGCACGTGGCCGTTGGGCAAGCGGAGGTACGAATGCGGATGGGCGAATCCGGCCATGTCCTCGAACGAGCCAGCCACCGCCGGACGCAGCGGATCGCGCACGTCCAGGATGAAGCTGCGGCCGGCGTCGTGATCGTTGACGAACAGCATGCCGCTCTCCGGCATGGTGTATTCGGTGTGGTGCGGCCGCACCGTGCGCTGGTCGGTCGCCAGTGCCGTCAGCATCCGCCCGTACTGCGGCGAGCGCGGATCGGCATCGATCACCAGCAGGAAATCGTTGCCCTTCTTCTCCCTGTCCCCGGCCCAGACGAACAGCGCGTGCGGCGCCGCCGCAGTCTGCGGCCTGGCGGGAGCCGCCGCCACGAGAATCGAGCAGGTCAGAGCCAGCACCCCGAGCGTGCGCCTTGCCTTCGACATTCCACGTCTCCTTCGAAGCAGTAGGCGCACCTGCCTGCGAGCTCGACGCGAGCGCCGCGCAAGGCCCTCACAGCCGGCCGGAAGCGTAGCAGGGGCCGGACGAGACCAAGTATCCATGGACGCGGACGAAAAGTCTAAAAAGGTGAATGTCTATTGGAAATGTAGCCAGAGTTATCTTAAAATTAGCGACAGTTAATATAATCCAGTATGAATTACGTGTAAACACAGGAGCCTCCGGATGACTCCCGACGTCGCGCCGATCGCCCCCTCGCCCGCCGATATCGCCTGGATGCTCGTGGCGACCGCCCTGGTACTGCTCATGACCCCCGGGCTCGCCTTCTTCTACGGCGGGCTGGTGCGCGCCAAGAATGCCCTCAACACCATGATGATGAGCCTCGCCGCGCTCGCCGGGGCGGGGCTCGCCTGGGCACTCGCCGGCTATTCGCTCGCCTTCGCCCCCGGCTCGGGCCTCCTCGGCGGTTTCGACTTTGCGTTCCTCGCCGGCATCGGCGTCGAAGCGAAGGGAACGATCCCCCATCTCCTCTTCTTCGCCTACCAGGGGACCTTCGCGATCATCACCGTGGCCCTGGTCTCCGGCGCGGTGGTCGAGCGGATGCGCTTCGGGGCGTTCGTCGCCTTCTCCGTCTTCTGGACGCTGGTGGTCTATGCCCCGGTCTGCCACTGGGTCTGGGGGGGCGGCTGGATCGGGGCGCTCGGAGCGCTCGACTTCGCCGGCGGCACCGTGGTGCACATCAACGCCGGCGCCGCGGCGCTGGTCGCCGCCTGGGTCCTGGGACCGCGCCGCGACTACGGCCGCCAGGCGCTCCTGCCGCACAACGTCCCCTTCGTGCTGCTCGGCGCCGCCCTCCTCTGGTTCGGCTGGTTCGGCTTCAATGCCGGCAGCGCCTTGGCCGCCAACGCCTCGGCGGTCGTCGCCTTCACCAATACGCTGCTCGCCCCCATCGCCACGCTCGCGGTCTGGATGACCCTCGATCGCCTGCGGACCCGCCGGGTCACCGCGGTCGGCGCCGCCACCGGCGTCGTGGTGGGGCTGGTCGCGATCACCCCGGCGGCCGGCTTCGTCTCGCCGCTCGCAGCGCTGGCGCTCGGAGCCATCGCCGCCTTTCCCTCCTATTTCGGCATCCTCTATCGCTCGCGCACCCGCCTCGACGACTCGCTCGACGTGGTGGCGGCGCACGGTCTCGGCGGGCTGACCGGGGCGCTCCTGACCGGTGTTCTCGCGAGCGCCGCCTGGGGAGGAACGGCGGGGCTGCTCGAGGGCAACTCGGCACTCCTCGGCAAGCAGGCGATCGCGGTCGTCGCTACCTTCCTCTACTCCGGCGCCGCCACCTGGGGACTCCTGAAGCTGATCGCGCTCGTCCTGCCGCTGCGCGCCGATGACCGGCTGCAGGGGCGCGGCCTGGACGTCGAGCTGCACGGCGAGGAGGCCTACGGCAGCGGCGAGGGGGCGATCCTGGTGCTCGACCCGGCGCGGCCGGCGAGCTCCCGTCCCGCCGTCGGAATCTCTCCCGAAGCGCGCCCCGCGGGCGCCACGACAGGAGCTTGAGGCCATGAAGCTGATCACCGCGATCGTTCGCCCGGAGAAGCTCTCCGACGTCCTCGCTGCGCTCTTCCGCGCCGAGGTCACCGGCCTCTCGATCTCGCGCGTGCAGGGGCACGGCGGCGAGACCGAGGCGGTCGAGACCTACCGCGGCACGACGGTGAAGATGGAGCTGGTCGAGAAGGTGCGCCTGGAGATCGGCGTTTCGGACTCCTTCGTGGACGTCACCGTCGATGCCATTCTCGCCGCCGCACGCACCGGCGAGGTCGGCGACGGCAAGATCTTCGTCCTGCCGGTCGAACGCGTCGTCCGCATCCGCACCGGCGAGACCGACACCGAGGCGGTGACCCCGGTGGCCGGGATCGCCGCGACCCCAGTCGGCTAGTCCGGAAAGGGCACCGCATCGGACACGCCTCTCGCGGTCGCCTTCGAAGCAAGAGCGCCGCGGCGAGCAGGAAGTTCGTCGAGGAGGCTGGCTAGTCCCACCTGCAGGGCAGGGCGCTCCCGGCATCGTCGGCTTCGAAGCCGTCGAGAAGGAGCGGCGGGCGGAGGGCGACGACGATGCCGTCGACACCCAGGCCGTGCGGGTCGAAATCGACCGCGGTCAAGCGCACGTGGACGGAGTGCGCGCCGGCAGGCACGGTCGTCGCGAGCCTCGCGGTGCTCCAGAGCACGGGATCCTGCGCCTCGTAGGGCGAGGCCAGGCTGGAGACCCAGCCGGACTCGCAGTCGATCGTCCCCCAGAAATTGAGCTCGATGCTGAATTCGCCGTAGCCCAGATGGCCGGCAGCGACGGCGAGGCTGGTGCCCGGGGTGAGGTCCGGCACGCACTGCTCGACCGTGGCCACGTAGAGCGTCGAGACCTCGACGCTCGTCGAGAGTCCCATTCCAGAAGCGGGGCAGTCGCTCTCGTCGCTCAGATCCGTCCACACGAGCGAGCCACCGGCGTGCGGCTCCCAACCCGCGACGTCGGCGGCGAAGTCGCCGTTCCAGATCAGGTTCTGCGCCCACGCGGCTCCAGTGCCGGGCATCGCGACCACCGCACAGACCGCGAGCCTCCCCAGCAACCCCCTGCTACTCCGAGCGCCCCGCCTCGGCCCTTCCCTGCCAGTCGTTGCCATGAAGCCTCCCTTTCCAGTCAAGGCGGAAATTCGGGTCGCGAGCGGCCAGGAGATTCCCGAGGACGCCTCGCCGCGACTCACGGCGCCGCCCATCGACGGCAATGAAGTACATTCCTTGGCAATGGACGACCCCGGCGATCTCGAGCGCTACCGCTGGACCTGCGAGCGTGCGCTCGCCTGGCATGGGAACCGGAGTGCCGCGGAGCTTCTGGCCGAGATCCCGCCCGACGCGGGCGTCGACCGCTACGGCGCGGGCGGCGCGGTCGAGGCGCTCGAGGACGAGATGCGCACCGTCCTCGGCAAGCCTGCCGCGGTCTTCATGCCCTCGGGCACGATGGCCCAGCAGATCGCGCTGCGGATTCACGCGGAGCGGCGCGGGCTGCGGAGCGTCGCGTTCCACCCGACATGTCACCTCGAGCTCCACGAGGAGAGGGCCTACCAACATCTGCACGGCCTCTCGGGGGTCCCGATCGGCGATGCGCGCGAGCTGCTCACGCTCGACGACCTGCGCGGCCTCCGCGAACCGCTCGCGGCGGTCCTCTTCGAGCTCCCGCAGCGCGAAATCGGTGGCCGCCTGCCCGAGTGGACCGACCTCGAAGAGCAGGTAGCCTCGGCGCGCGCCGGAGGCGCCGCGGTACACCTCGACGGCGCGCGGCTGTGGGAGTGCACGCCCTACTACGGCCTCTCGCCCGCCGCCATCGCGGCGCTCTTCGACACCGTTTACGTCTCGCTCTACAAGGGGCTCGGCGGGCTTGCCGGTTGCTGCCTGGCGGGCGAGGCGGACGTCATCGCGGAGGCCCGTCTCTGGCGAAAACGGCACGGCGGCACGCTCTTCGGGCTTTGGCCGCATGCCGCGTCGGGGCTGGCGGCGCTGCGCAAGCGCCTGCCGCTCATGCCGCAGTACTTCGAACACGCGCTGGCGATCGCTGTGTCCCTCCGCGCTCTCAGCAGAGTCACCGTCGTTCCGGATCCGCCGCAGACACCGATGATGCACCTCCACCTGCGCGTCGGCGAGGAGGCCTTCCTCGACGCCGCGCGCCGCATGGCGGAGGAACGGAGCCTCTTCACCTGGTCGCGAACTGCGGCAGGAGAGACGCCAGCGATTCGCGTCGTCGAGCTCGCGGTGGGCGATGCGACGCTCGGTTTCGCTCCGCACGAGGTGGCGGAAATCGTGCGCCAGCTCGTATCGGGTGATGAAAGCGGCGCGCAGGTCCGGGGGTAGGATCGGCCGCAGGATGTCCGGAGCGCGCGATCGACCCCGGTCCGGCCCGCCAGGCGTGTCGTGGAAAGGACGCTGGTGGCCGGCGGCGATGCGACTCCCGCCGGCGCTGCCCTCGACGCGCACGGCGCCGCGCATCGCTCCGAAGCACGCCCTGCTGCTCAATCCGTTCTACCCGAAGGACCCGGTCGCGAGCTTCGGCAAGCACGTCTCGACCGAAGGACTCCATCTGCCGTACCAGACGAAGCGCCCGGCGCAGATCGCCGCCGAGATCGTCGCCGACGACCAGCCCTACGCCGTCTTCGTCGACAACAATCTCGGTTCGAAGCGCGACTACCTGCGCGAGCTCTGTCGCGAGCTCGCGCCGCTCGAGCGGATCTGGAGCGCCGCCATCTCGATCGACACCACGGACGATCCGGAGCTCGTACGCGAGATGGCGCTCGCCGGCTGCACCGGCGTCTTCGTCGGCTTCGAATCGCTCGACGCCGACAACATCGCCGACGCCGGCAAGCGCAGTCCGCGCCCGGACGACTACGCGCGGCGCGTCGCGCTCCTTCACGACCACGGCATTCAGGTCAACGCGAGCTTCGTCTTCGGCTTCGATCACGACGGCCCGGAGGTCTTCGCCCGGACGGTCGAGTGGGTCGAGGCGAACGGCCTCGAGTGCGCGACGTTCCACATCCTCACGCCCTATCCGGGGACGCCGCTCTTCGCCCGCCTCGAGTCCGAAGGGTGGATCCTGCACCGCGACTGGAACCTCTACGACACCGCGCACGTCGTCTTCCGCCCCAAGGGGATGACGATCGCCGAGCTCGCAGAAGGCTACGCCGAGAGCTACCGGCGGCTCTTCTCGCACCGCTCGATCTGGCGCCGCCGCCCCGCCGACCCGCGCGCGGTACCGGCTTACCTCGCCGGCGCCTATCTGTACAAGCGCGCCAACCGGCTTTGGTACTTCATCATCCGGTACCGCCTGACCGCCCACCTTTGGCGCCCGCTCGTCGAGTGGAGCCGGAGGCGCCACCTCCGCTTCCGCGAACGGCTCCGGCTGCGGATCGACCCCACCGCCCCGCATCGCGCCGCGACACCGCTCCCCGGCGGGGTGTAGCTGAGTCCTGCGCTAGGGCGCGACCGCCGTCCAGCGCGACAGGCCTGTCGATTCGAAACCGTCCCGGAACACTCCGTCGAATCGGCGCGCCAGGACACTTCTCAGGCTCGAGTCGGTCCCCTGGGAGCTCGCGCTGGTCCACGCGACGATGAAGTCACCCGAACGCTCCGCGCGCACGGCGGAGTAGGACTGGCCGCCGGTGGTGTGGGAGTTGACCTGAAACTCGCTCGTCCTGGCGCCGCCGGCGGCGAAGTAGCGTCGCGCTTGAATGGAGCTCGACGCCGTGTCCGTACCGGTCGAGCCAGTGCTGTCCCACGCGATGACGAAGTCGCCACGCCCATCCGCCGAGACGGAGGGCCGGTGCTGATAGCCAGTCGTGTACTGGTTGACCTGGAACTGGCCTGACAGTGGGACGCCGTCGCCATCGATGAGCCGGCCATGAATGCTCGAGGCCTCGGAATCCAACCCCGATGAGCCGTAGCTCTCCCAGGCGACGACGAAGTTGTTGGCATCGATTCCGGCGACATGCGAGTTGAACTGGTACGAGGTCGTGTAGCTGTTGACCTGAAACTGATCGTCGATCGGCGACCCTGAAGAGTCGAAGATCCGCGCCTGAATGCTGGATTGATCGAGGTCACCGCCGGTCGAACCCCAGCCGACGAACACGACCGCGAAGTCGCCGGCGGTCAGAAAGGTGACGCTGGGCTCCGAGACTTCGCCCGTGATGTAGGAGTTGACTTGAAACTGGTTCCCCAAGGGAGAACCCGCCGTGTCGTAGAGCTGACCTTGAATGCTGTGCGCCGGATCGTCGCCCACCGAACCGAGGCTGCCCCAGACGACGACCGCCTCGCCGGTGTCGCGGACGGAGACGGCCGGCTCGACCTGATTGTTCATCGTGTAGCTGTTGACCTGAAACTCCCCGCTGAGCGGCGTGCCGCTGGACGAGTAGCGCCGGGCTTGCACACTGGTACCGAGAGTGTCCGAGCCCGTCGAGCCGTCGCTTCTCCAGACGACGATGAAATTTCCCGCGGCATCAGCGTCCACACGGGGTTCCAACTGGTTGAGGGGGGTATAGGAATTGACCTGGAACTGCCCGCCCAGCGGAAGCCCGGAGCGGCTGAAGCGCTGCGCCTGGACACTCCAACCGTCGCTGTCGGAGTCGAAGGAGCCGAAACTCGTCCAGACGACCACGAACCCCGCCTCGCCGAGCGACGCAATCTCGGCTCTTTGCTGGTAACTCGTCGTGAAGCTATTGACCTGGAAATCCGGTCCGGCAGGCGAAATCTGCGCCCCGAGGGGGGCCATCGACAAAGACAGGGCTGCCATGAGCCCGACAAACCTCGGACTCAGAGTCTTCATCGCATAGCTACACACTCGCGTCTTCATCTTCCTCGCCTCCCCGTCGCGGAGTTCTCTTGGGCCGGTTGGCACTTGAACTGGTGTAGGAACAGTGCAGTGACGCCTCAGGGTACAACCGCTGACCAGCGCGAGGTATTGCCGGTCTCGAAGCCGTCCCAGAATAGCGCGCCCGCCTCCATCCACTCGTCGGCGCCGAGATCGAACGTCCCGATGTTGTCGGCTACCGGGGCGTTGAAGCCCCGCACCTGGTTGTCCACGTCGCTGTCCGTGGGTGGGGCGTTGAAGTCATCGCAGTAGTCGATCGCCAAGGCCGTGGGGAGAAGACTGAAGTCGTCGTTGCCGGCATCGGTGAAGAGGAACTCCGGGAACGGGTAGGCAACGACGAACGTTCCGCCGGAGGGCATGGAGGCGGTCTCGCTCACGATGTCGCAGTCGAAGATGGAGCTCGCGCTGACGCCGGAACCGGTCTCGAAGGTTCGGCCGGTCAGGATGATGCTCGAGAAGAGGCGGACGGTGGCCCCGGCCTCGGACTTGATCGCGCCGATGCCAGCCGTGACCACCGGATCGACGATGGTGGAATAAGCGATCTTCAGCGTCGAGCCCGACTTGACGAAGAACCGAGAGACTTCCGGATCTCCGGGGGCGAACCCACCGTTGCGAAAGAACTCGCAACCTTCGAAAGAGAGCGTCGCCCCAGAGCCGAGCGTCGCACCGGCCGGACCGGGGGAGCCGTCCACGCTCAAGTGATCGTGGACTCTGGTCTGGCGAATGATCGCAGTTCCGGTGCCCGCGACCGCGATCGCACTCCCCCCTCCGCTCCCTGGCTGCTGAGCGATGTAGTTGTAACGCATTCTGGAGCAGTCTCGCGGCTGACTGCACGTGGCCTCGTCGACGTCCATGGTGAGCGTCGAGGAGAGGCTCACGAAGAGCCCTCCCCCGGTCTGCGCGCCGTTCGCGTCCAGCCAGACGTTGCGTAGAGTGGCGGTCGAGTTCAGGAGGTAGATCGCGCCACCGACCACCCAGGCGTTGTTCTGGTGGAAGAAGACCGTGTTGTTGAACGCGCCCCACCTGCCGCTCAGAACGACGCTCGAGCCGTTGACCGCGGCAATCGCGCCCCCCTGGGAGCCGGACGAGTTATCGCGGATCTCGATCCGCTCTCCGGTCGGCGTTCCAGAGGTTGCCTTGAACGAGCAGTCGTCGGCGTAGATTCCGCCGCCTGAGCCGGAGGCCTGGTTGTTGCGTAGCCATGCTCCGGACTGAAGTTCCACCGAGGCTCCGCCAGCACAGTAAATGCCGCCGCCGTTGCCGGTGGCCAGACCATTACGGATATCGGAGAACTCGGAGACGTAGACGAGTGCAGCCCCCGAGATGTACAGATTCGCACCGTCTGTCGCAGTCCCCCCGTGCACTACGCTCCGCTGCACGAGGGCAGCGAAGAGTCCTTCGATGCGGAGGGCGCGGCGACCGCTCGCCTGCATGTCGAGATCGACTCGAGAGAGGACGAACGAACGGTAGTCGCTTGCTGCGCCGTGGAGCCAGATCCCGTCGGTGGCGCCGCCGCCCGTGATCGTCGTCGTGCCCGTGGCGGTTGCCGCCGAACAGGAGCTGTAGCCGCCAAAGATGAGTACGCCGTGGTCGTTGATGTCGAGCGTCGCCGCAAGCGTGAGGCTTGGAACGGCCAAGCGGATGGTGTCGTCCCCTGGCCCGTTGGCCTGCGCCGCAGCCACCGCCGCCGCGAGCGTCGCGTGGGTACAGGGGGCTCCACCCGCCCCGACAATGAAGGTCGCGGCAGACAGGGAGTTCGCCACGACCCCCCACGCGAAGAGGGTCGCGCCGAGGAGACCTGGGAACTTCAGATCACGGAGTCTGGAAAATCGCATCGTTGCCTCGCAGGAAGGTCGTTTCCATGTTCCACGCTCTCTAGTCCGTCTTCCTGCCATCGACCCACCGCGTCTGGGAGGATGCGGAGTTGGCGAAGGTGATAGCTTGGCCTGACCATGAGAGCGCCAGGGGAAATGACCCAGGCGATCGAACGAGTCCGGGCGGGGGAAGCGCCGGCACTCGATCAGATCGTCGCGCTCCTCTACGAGGAGCTGCGGTCGGCGGCGCATGCCCAGAGGCGCCGGCTGCACTCCGCTGGCCTCGATACCACCGCGCTCGTCCATGAGACCTACCTCCGCCTGTCGCAGGCCGAGGAGGTGAGGGTCGCCGATCGCGAGCACTTCCTCGCGCTCGCCAGCCGCGCGATGCGTCAGGTCCTGATCGACGAGCTCCGCAGGCGCTCGCGGCAGCGCCGCGGCGGCGGCTCGGAGCCGCTCACCCTCGGCGCGGTCGACCTGCTGCCGCCACGCGCGTCCGAGCCCGAGCGGCTCCTCGATCTCGACCGGGCGCTCTGCGAGCTCGAGGCCTCCGAGCCCCGCCTGGTTCGCGTCCTCGAGTGCCGCGTCTTCGGCGGCATGAGCGAGGAGGAGATCGGCGTTGCGCTCGACTGCTCCTGGCGCACGGTCCATCGCGACTGGATCAAAGCCAAGGGCTGGCTGGCCCTCCGCCTAGGCGCCGTCGCCGGCTAGACCGGGCGCGCCCTACCAGCCGGCAGTGTCCCCGGATTCGAAGCCGTCACCGAAGACTTCCGCCTGCCACTCGTCGGCCCCCACGTCGTAGGGTCCGAGGAGGTTGCCGAAGGTCGGATCGTCGTAGCCGCGCCCCTGGCCTTCGATATCGGATCTCGTCGGCGTGTACGTCGAAGTGTCACAGAAGTCCTCGGCCTCGGAGTATCGAAACAGCGCGTAGTCGTTCGGTAGCGAGAGACGGAAAATCAGCGCCGGATCGGCAATCGTGGCGATCCCCAGACTCCCCACCGGCAGCGAAGCCGCTTCGCGGACGATGGCGCAACGCACCTGGGTCGCCGGCGAGACCGCGGTGAAGGTGTGATTCGCCTGGACGATCGACGACTGCAGCGACATCGAGAACGCGTTGGCAACCTCGAAGGTCGCCATCGACGCACCGGAGGTCCCTTCGACGATCGTCGTGTGAGCGACCGTCACCGTCGCCGAGACACCCGCACCGATCCGCGAGGATTCGACGCCAGTGAAGCCGTTCGGATCGTTGTCGTAGATCTCCGATCCTTCGACCAGCAGGTTGGCTCCGGCGCCAAGTGCCCCGAGAGCCGCGGCTCCGCTCGCGACCTTGGTGTAGTTCTCGGTCACTGTGGTGCGAAGGACCCTGGCCAAGCCCCCGGCCCCGACGACCAGCCCCCCACCGTAGGAGTAGGTGTAGTTCGTCCGGATCCTGGAACAGCCCCTTCCCCGCCGGCAGTGAGCCGGATCCTGATCCATCTCGAAGACCGCCCCGGCGGCGACCGCCGCTCCACCGCCCGCCCCATTGGCGCTGTTGCCAAAGAGATCGCCGTTGGCGATGAGGGCCTCGGTTCCCGCTCCTTCGACGTAGATGCCGCCGCCGCTGCCGCCGGCCCCATTGGAAGAGACTCGGGCCGGATCGTCGGGGTGGGCGCCGAGGGCGTGAAACGTTGCGCCGTTGACCGCCGCGACGCCCCCTCCGTTACCGGTGATGGCGCTGTTCTCGTAGATGTCCGAGTAGCCGTGCGGGCCGGCGGCCGCCTCGACCCAGGTCGTAAAGGTGAGGTCGCAGGCGTCGAGGTAGATTCCCCCTCCGGACTGCTGCGCGCTGTTGCCCCCGACCCCCGATCCCGATTCGAGCACGATCTGACCTCCGGCTTCACAGTAGATGCCGCCGCCGTCTCCCGGGCTCGCCGTTCCGCCGTAGATGGCCGAATGAAAGCGCACTTCGAGGCGGCTATTCGCGCCGCTCAGGTGGACGTTGCCGCCGTCGACGGCGTGACCGCTGGCGAGACTCGCGTACCAGAGCTCGACGGCGCCGTTGTCCTCGATCTTGAGCGGCCGCCCCGCGCCGGGGTCCATCGCGATGGAGACCGTGTCGAGGCGGAGGCGGCCGCTGGCCCCGGCACTGGGGCCGAAGACCCGGAAGGCGTCGTGCGCGCCGGTGACATCGAAGACGGGGCGACTGACCTCACGCACGGAGTCGCCGCAGGAGTTGTACCCTCCGAGGACGGTGATGTCATCGTTGGTCACCTCCACCAGCGCGGTCAGTGGGTAGTGGGCGCTTCCGCCGGCGATCCGAATCGTGTCGGGCGTAGGGCCGTTGGCGAGCGCAGCCGCGAAGGCAGCGCCGACCGAGGCGTGGGTGCAGGGACCGGAACTTCCGACCCAGTAGTCCGCGGCCTGAAGCGGCCCGGGCAGCCAAACGCCGACGAGCGCGAGGCCGCCGAGAAAGGCCGCGAAGAGCGGCGAGTTAGCAGGCCGCCGGTTGAATCGTCCTACCGTCTTCATCGTGAGCATGGCGCGTGGGCTCCCTCCTGATCTTCCACGTCATTTTCCGTTCGACCCTGCCAGGGGGGCTAGGAAGCTCCGCCGAGCTCCGCGAGGGCGGCGTCGACCTCTTCGCGCAAGTCGGGGTCGGCGTCGGGCTCGCGGGCGAGACGCTCCTTGAGGTGCTGGAGGCGCGCCCGGGCCTCGCCGGCACGCCCGAGCGACCGGAGGTTCTCGACCAGCGCCAGGATCGTCGTCACCCGGTCCTCATGCGTTTCGGAGTAGTGCGGTGCGAGCGCCGCGTCGGCGGCCTCGAGCTTCGCGACGGCGTCGGCGTGACGCCCGAGCTCCCGGTCGCGCGCCGCGAGATGACTGAGGGTGTCCGACTCGAGCGCGAAGTCGGCCGGATAGAGCGCCCTCCGGCGCGCCGCCGTGGCGGCGAGAAAGGCGTCGATCTCCCCAGCGGACGAAGGGTAGTCAAGCTTCTTCAGCAGTCGCACCATCATGCGGACCATCGAAGAGTCGAGCAGCGCATCGGGGTTAGCGTACGCCTCTCGCATCGCCGCGATCGCGGACGGCAGATCGCCGCTGCTCTCGAGCGCTTCGGCGAGCGTCACCAGGGCGTCGAGCCAGCGCCGTTCCGTTCGCTCGACCGCGCTTCGGGCGAGTTGCAGGCCGACTGCCGGGTCGCGCAGGTCCGCGGGCTCGGCACGCAACGCGAGGAGCGACAGGTCCCGCAGCGTCGTCGGATCGAGACCTCGACTGCTCTGGTGGTCGCGAGCGAGCTGCACCAGGGCGGCCGAACCCGCCCGCTGGGCCGCCTCGTCTCCCTGACGGCGGGATAGAGCGGTCACGTTGCGCCGGACCCGCAGGGTCGTGGAATGGAGCTCCCCGAGCCCGGCCTGAAGAATCGGCAGCGCATGGTGATACAGCGCCGCCGCCGCCGCGTACTCGCGGTCGTAGGCGTGCAGGATCGCGCGGAGCTCCTCCGCGGACGCCGCCGCGACGCTGTCGGCGCCACGCGCCGCCCGGGATCGCGCGAGCAGCCCCTCCGACTCCCGCCGCGCGTCGTCGAAGTGGCGCAGATCCACCAAGCTCAGCACCCTGACCCGCGTCGCCTCGAACTCCAGCTCGTGGCCCTCCGGCAGGAGGCGGCGTGCGAGCTCGAGGCCGCGCCGCGCCGCCTCCTCGGCCTCGAGCGGCCGCTGCAGCCGCCGCAGCGCCAAAGCCAGGCGGGACAGCGCCAGCACCCTCGCCGGATGCTCCTCGCCGTGCACCGCGACTGAGCGCTCGAGCAGCTCGCGCGCCGCCGACTCGGCTTCGAGATCGCGGCGTTCGGTGGTGAAGATGGCGACCAGCCGGGAGAGGATCTCGAGCTCGACGCGCTCGTCACGAGTCGGGCCGAGGCTGGCCAAGCGCGCGCTGCGATAGCTCGCCTCCGCGCGTGCGTACAGGCCGAGACCCTCTTCCGCGCGGCCGCGCAGGAGCAACGCGACAGCGCGGCCCGTGGCCGGATCGCCGCTCGCGAGGCTCTCGTCGAGCAGCCCGCTGGCGATCGTGAGCGCGCGCGGAAACTCCTGGCGCGCGAGCGCCAGGCGGGCCCTGCGCACCTGGCCCGGGAACCGGTCTTCCGGGCCTGCGGTTTCCATCAGCTTCTCTTCGCGCGCAATCTGCAGGTCCGCGGCGTCGATTTCGCCCAGCCGCAGGTAGACGTCCGCCAGAACACCCCGGACGCTGCGCTCGAGGTCGGGCTCGCCGCCGAGAGCGCGCTCCACTCGCAGGTGAGCGGAGTCGAGGGCTTCGCGCACGGTGAGCGCCCGGCCACGCGACTCCTCCGGCGTCGCCGCGAGCAGGAGATCGTCGACCAGAAATCGCTGGATGGCGACCGCCTTGGCCTCCGACGCCTGGGCGCGGTCGCGCTCCCGGACGGCGAGCAGCAGCCCCACGGACAGCGCGACGAAGACGGCTGCGGCGGTCGCCAGCGAGAACCGGTGGCGCAACAGGAATCGGCTGGCGCGGTAGAGCCGGTCGCCGCCGCGAGCGGAGACCGGGAGGCCCCCCAGCGCACGACGCACGTCTGCGGCAAGGTCGGTCACCGCGGCGTAGCGCTCCTCGGGGCGTTTGCGCAACGCCTTGGCGGTGATGGCGTCGAAGTCGCCGCCCTCGCGCCGGGCACGGAGCTCGCGAGAGACCGACGTCGGGCGTGGCGGTTCTCGTTCGAGAATCTCCCGCACCACGGCCGTCGCGGTGGTCGCTTCGGCGCCGAAGGCGCGCACACCGGTGAGGAGCTCGAAGAGCAGGAGGCCCAGTCCGTGGACGTCGGTCGCGGTGGTCGAGGGCTCGCCGCGAGCCTGCTCGGGCGCGGCGTAGCGCGGCGTGAGCAGGTGATCCACGGTGCGGGTCAGACCGAGGTCGTCCTCCTCCAACAGTCCGGCGATGCCGAAGTCGAGGAGGCGCGCCCGTCCGTCCGAGCCGATCATGACGTTCGTCGGCTTGAGATCGCGGTGAATCACGAGCCTCTGATGAGCGAACGCCACGGCATCGCACAGCTCGAGGAAGATCCGCAATCTCTCCTGCAGGTTCGGCCTCTTCTCGGCAAGGAACTCGGGCAGGGAGAGGCCGTCGACGTACTCGAGGGCGAGGTAGGGCGACCCGTCGTCGGCGATGCCGCCATCGACGAGGCGTGCGATTCCCGGGTGCTCGAGGCGCGCCAGGATCTGCCGTTCGCGCTCCAGACGCCGGCGGAGCTCCTGCGAGCGGATCTCTGGCGGCAGGACCTTCACCGCGACGCGCTGCGCGAAGTCCGCATCGACTCGCTCGGCGAGAAAGACCTCCCCCATGCCGCCCGTCCCGATCTGCCGCAGGAGACGGAAGGGGCCGCAGCGCCTTGCACTCTCCGGCGCCAGCCCCGAGTCGAGGCGCTCGTCGAGAGCGCCGGCGATCCCGGCGCGAAGGTGGGCCATCGGCACGTCGTCAGCGGCGAGGGCGGCGAGAGCGGCGGCGAGAATCCGCTCGTCGCCGCCCGCTGCCCGCCGCAGGTACTCCTCTCGCTCCTCGGCAGGGCGCTCGAGGGCCTCGTCGAGGAGACGCGACAGCAGCTGGAACGAATCGCTCGTCATCGGAAGATGGGGGGAAGATGGGGGGAGGATAGGGGGAGGGTGGCCGGTATGCCCTCGTGAGGCTCAAGGAGCTCTGACCGGATCGTACCGCAGTGGCGCCGAGCGGGGCCGCGCGCAGCCCGG
>JAGOCP010000315.1 GCA_017998715.1 Thermoanaerobaculia bacterium
GCTCAGCGCCGATCAGTTCAAGGCCGCGCTCGACCTCCTGCGCCAGCAGCGGAAGCTCGTCGGCCGCTACTGGCACGACGCCAACGTCCAGATGGACGATTTCAAGAACGAAGGGGTGGTCGCCTCGAGCTCGTGGCCGTTCCAGGTGAACGTGCTCGCCGCCGGCGGCGCGCCCGTGGCGAGCGCCTTCCCCGTCGAAGGCACCACCGGCTGGGCGGACTCGACCATGATGCACGTCGACGCGCCGCATCCGAACTGCGCCTACGCCTGGATCGAGCACTCGCTGGCGCCGAAGGTGCAGGGCGACATCGCCGCCTGGTTCGGCTCGCTCCCGGCCGTCCCCGCCGCCTGCCAGGGCAACGCGCTCCTCGGCGACAAGGGCTGCGAAACCAACGGCTTCGGCCAGTTCGACCGCATCGCCTTCTGGAAGACGCCGAAGGCCGACTGCGGCGACGGCCGCACCGACTGCGTGCCGTACCACGAGTGGGTGACGAACTACATCGCGGTCATCGGCGGGAGATAGCCGGCGCCGCGAGCGCTGCGCTGCATAAGTCCGAGATGCCGGAGGCGAAGCAAGCCGCAGTCGAGCTCCAGGGGGTCACTCGCCGTTTCGGCGAGATCGTCGCCGTCGACAACGTCGATCTGGCGATCGCCGACGGCGAGTTCTTCACCCTGCTCGGTCCTTCCGGCTCCGGCAAGACGACCTGTCTGCGCCTCATCGCCGGCTTCGATCTGCCTTCCGCCGGGCGCATCCGCTTGCACGGCGCGGATGTCTCGCATCGGCCGCCGTACGAGCGCAACGTCAACACCGTCTTTCAGGACTATGCGCTCTTTCCCCACCTGTCAGTCGGCGAGAACGTCGCCTATGGGCCGATGCTCCGCGGCGTCGGCCGGGAGGAGCGGCGCCGCCTGGCGGAGGAGATGCTGGCGCTCGTCGAGCTCCCGGGCCTCGGAGCCCGGAAGCCGTCGGAGCTCTCCGGCGGCCAGCGCCAGCGTGTGGCGCTCGCGCGTGCGCTGGTCAACCGGCCGCGCGTCCTGTTGCTCGACGAGCCGCTGGGGGCGCTCGACCTCAAGCTGCGCCAGCAGATGCAGGTCGAGCTCAAGGCGATCCAGCAGCGCCTCGGCATCACCTTCGTCTTCGTCACCCACGATCAGGAAGAGGCGTTGACGATGAGCGACCGGATCGCGGTCTTTCACCGCGGTCGTATCGAGCAGCTGGGCACGCCCGCCGCGATCTACGAGGAGCCGGCGACGGAGTTCGTCGCCGGCTTCGTCGGCACCTCGAACATTCTGCGCGGTGACGTGGCGCGGCGGTGGATCGGCCGCGACGGCGTCTTCTCGCTGCGGCCGGAGAAGATTCGCTTGCTCGCGCCCGGCGCGACCGCTCCTGCCGGTTTCTGGTCGGCGACCGGCACCCTGAGCGACCTGGTGTACGCCGGCATGATGAGCCGCTACACCGTCGCCCTCGACGGCGGCGGCAGCCTCGTCCTGGCAGCGCAGAATCTCGCCACCTCGGCGCGTGACACCGGAGCGGAGCGCGGGCGGGCGGTGACCATCGCCTGGGATCCGTCTCACAGCCGCCCCCTCGTCGCGGGCTAGACAAAGTCAGCCCTCCGATGTTCGCCCGGCTCTCCACCTACCTCTACCTGCGGCCGCGGCTCACGCTGGCCCTTCTTCTCGGTCCCCCGCTGCTGTGGCTCGGAGTCGCCTACCTCGGGGCGCTCTGCGCCCTGCTGGTGCAGTCGTTCTTCAGCCTCGACCACTTCACCGGCCAGGTCGTGCGCCGGCTGACGTTGGTCACCTACGGCGAGCTGTGGACGCGCTCGAACGTCGACATCGTGGCGCGCACCGCGGGCATGGCGGCCGCGGTGACCCTGGCGGCGGCGCTGCTCGCCTTTCCGCTCGCCTACTTCATGACCTTTCGCGCCTCACCGCGCACGCGCGGCTGGCTCTATCTCGCCATCGTCCTGCCGCTGTGGTCGAGCTACCTGGTGCGCGTCTACGCCTGGAAGCTCCTGCTGTCGAAGGAGGGGATCCTCGCCTGGCTCGCCGCCCACACCGGCACCGGCGGTCTGCTCGAGCGCTGGCTCGCGCTGCCGCTCGTCGGCGGGCCGTCGCTCGCCATTTCGACGACGGGCATGTTCCTCGCTTTCCTCTACGTCTGGCTGCCCTACATGATCCTGCCGATCCAGGCGGCACTCGAGAGGGTGCCGCGTTCCCTGGTCGAGGCCTCGGGCGATCTCGGTGCCCGGCCGGGCGCCACGTTCCGGCACGTCACGCTGCCGCTGGTTCTTCCCGGCGTCGTCGCCGGTTCGATCTTCACCTTCTCGCTGACTCTGGGCGACTTCATCGTCCCCTCGGTGCTCGGCAACTCGAGCTACTTCATCGGTCAGGCGGTGCTCGCGCATCAGGGCACCTCGGGCAACATCCCGCTCGCCGCCGCCTTCACCGTCGTGCCGATGACGATCATGGGGATCTACCTGCTGGTCGCGCGCCGCGCCGGAGCGTTCGATGCGCTCTAGGGCCCAGCGAGGCTGGGTGCTGGCACTCGCCTCCGGCGCCGTGCTGCTCTTCCTGCACGGGCCGATCGGGATCATCCTGCTCTACGCCTTTACGACCGATGACGCGAGCTACACCTTCCCGCCCCCGGGCCTGACCGCGCGCTGGTTCGGCGTCGCCTGGCAGCGCGCCGATCTCTGGCAGGCCCTCGCTCTGTCGGTCCGGGTCGCCGGGGTGGCGACGCTGGTGGCGCTGGTCCTCGGCACGCTCGCCGCCGCCGCCGTCTGGCGCAGCCGATTCTTCGGCCGCAACGCGGTCTCGTTCCTGCTCGTCCTGCCGATCGCGCTCCCCGGGATCGTCACCGGCATCGCGCTGCGCTCGGCGATCGGTCTGGCGGAGATCCCTTTCGGCTTCTGGACCATCGTCGTCGGGCATGCCACTTTCTGCGTCGTAGTGGTCTACAACAACGCGCTCACCCGCTTCCGCCGCACCGGAAGCTCGCTGCTCGAAGCCTCGATGGACCTCGGGGCGAACTCGTTCCAGACCTTTCGCTACGTGCTGCTGCCCAACCTCGCCTCGGCGCTCCTCGCCGGCGGCATGCTCGCTTTCGCGCTGTCGTTCGACGAGGTGATCGTGACCACCTTCACCGCCGGCCAGCAGGAGACTCTGCCGATCTGGATCTTCAGCCAGTTGACCCGCCCGCGCGACCGGCCGGTGACGAACGTCGTCGCCGTCTTCGTCATCGCGGTGACCTTCGTGCCGATCTTCCTGGCGCACCGGCTCACGCGCGCCAAGGGCGACAGCGGCAGCGCGCTCTGAAGACGCGGCTGCGCGCTACGCCGGCGTGGGCGGAGGCGGAGGCGGGGGCGTGTGGGCGGCGGAAGCGGCGTCGGCGGCCGCGAGCGCCAGGGCGAGTGCCTTGTCGAACGACGTGCCGATGGCGAGCTCACCTTCGCGGTTGCGCCAGCCGGCCTTGGCGAGCACGCGCAGCGGTCCGGGCTGCACGCCGGCGAGGACGACGAAGATCCCGGCCTCGCGCAGCTTGGTCACCGACGAGTCGAGCGCCACCAGGCCGGTGGCATCGAGGAGCGGCACCGCACGCAGATCCAGGACGACGACCCGGATGCTCTTGGCCACGGCGCGCACCGCCGTCATCGCCCGTTGCGCCGCACCGAAAAAAAGCGGCCCGGCGATCTCGTAGAGCAGCAGGTTCGGCGGCAGCGGACGGTCGAGGTCGAGCTCCTCCGAAGAGACCAGCGAGACCCGTGAAACCGCCGCCATGCGTTCCATGAACAGGATCGAAGCGAGCACGATTCCCACCGTCACCGCCACCACCATGTCGAACAGCACGGTGAGGGAAAAGCAGGTGACGAGCACCACGATGTCGGTGCGCGGAGCGACCTTGAGGATATGCAGAATGTGCTTGCCCTCGGACATCCGCACCGCGACGAGCAGCAGCAGCGCCGCGAGCGCGGCCATCGGCAGATGGCCCATGAGCGGCGCGAACGCCATGACCGCGGCGAGCACGAAGAGGGCGTGGAAGACCGCCGCAAACGGCGAGCGCGCGCCGGCGCGGACGTTGGTCGCGGTGCGCGCGATCGCCCCCGTCGCAGCGAAGCCGCCGAAGAACGGCGCCACGAAGTTGCCGATGCCTTGCGCCAGGAGCTCGCTGTCCGGATCGTGCTTCTTGCCCGTCATGCCGTCGGCGACCACCGCCGAGAGGAGCGACTCGATCGCTCCGAGGATGGCGATGGTGAAGGCCGCCGGCAGCAGCTCGCGGATGAGCTCGAAGGAGACGACCAGCGGGCCCCCGCC
>JAGOCP010000316.1 GCA_017998715.1 Thermoanaerobaculia bacterium
CGGATCATGGCCGAAGGCGACTTCAGGATCGGGCTCAACGAGGTGCAGGTCGGTCTGTCGCTGCCGCAGGTGATCCACACCGCGTTGGTGCGAGTGGTCGGCTGTCGCCAGGCGGAGCGGCTGGGCGTTGGCGGTCTGCTGGTGCCCGCCGGCGAGGCGTTGCGCATCGGTCTGGTGGACGAGTTGGTTCCGGTCGAGGCGGTCGTCGAACGGGCGCTCGAGCGCTGTCGCGACTTCCTGAAGCTCCCGCCGCGCGCCATGGCGACCACCCGGGCGCTCTGCCGCGCCGACCTCGTCGCGGCGTTCGATCGCCAACAAGGTACGACCTACGAACGCTTCGTCGACGACTGGTTCGGCGCCGAGACCCAGGGGGCGATGCGCGCCCTGGTCGCGCGCTTGCAAAGCAAGTCCAAGGGCTGAAGAGGAGCCCACGAGCCCTGGGCGATTCCCGGAGGAGAGGCGACATGTCCGAGCTTGCCGCGAAGCAGTGTGTGCCGTGCCGGGGCGGCGTTGCGCCGCTCGCCGGAAGCGAGTTGGACCGGCTGCTCGCCGAGCTGGGTCCCAACGGCTGGCAGGTCGTCTCCGGCCATCACCTCGAAAAGTCCTACACCTTTGCGGACTTTTCCTCCGCGCTTGCCTACGTCAACCGGGTGGGGGCGGTCGCCGAGGAGCAGGGGCACCACCCCGACATCTACCTCGGTTGGGGCAAGGTCCGCATCACGGTCTGGACGCACAAGATCGAAGGCCTGACCGAGAGCGACTTCATTCTCGCCGCCAAGGCCGACGCCGCCCTTTAGCGAGCCGCCCGGCGGCCGAGGCAGAACGAAAAAGGCCCCGGATCTCTCGCGAGATCCGGGGCCTTGGGGTTCGATGCGGACGGCGCTGGGTTGAAGCCTTCTAGCGGGATCCCTTGCGAGATGCCCTTCGCTTCTGCCCGTGGCGCATTGCGTTTCGCCCCAGGAGGTACCCCTAGGAGGACGCCGCCCCCATCGAGCCGCGTTTACCATTACCCACTGGATCACCTCCTTTTCTGGACGTCACGGTCGAGCGGTGGGACCCACCCCACCCGGTCTCCGGAGCCGTCCGAACTCCGAAGAGACCGCCGCCGCCCCGGGGTCGGGGTGCGGAGCGAATTGCGGGAGTCTGCGCTTCGGCCGCTCGCCTGTCAATGCGGCTCTTCACCGACCCCCGAATCCGGCCAACAGGTGCTGCCGGCCGCGTCCTAGGGGAAGATCCCCAGGTCGCTGTAGGTCAGCGCGATCATGTCGATGGCGACGATGAACGCCGCCGTGCGCAGGTCCGGCTTGTCGTTGTGCTTGCGCCGCATCTCGCGGATCTTCTGGTACGAGGTGACCATGGTCTCCTCGAGGCCGGAGTTGACGAGATCCTCTTCCGAGGCGCCAGAGGCCAGGCCCTTGAGCTCCTCTTCGGAAAGGGACTTGCCGGTCATCGTCTGCACGGTCTGCAGGAGGTTGCGGAAGGCGCGCTCCTCGAAGCGCTTCTCCATGCGGCCGAAGCGGACGTGCGAGAGGTTCTTCAGCCACTCGAAGTACGACACGGTCACCCCGCCGGCGTTGCAGTACATGTCGGGGATGATCATCACGCCCTTGGCATAGAGCTTGTCGCCGGCCGCGGCGGTCGTCGGACCGTTGGCGCCTTCGGCGATGATCTTGGCCTGGATACGGTCGCAGTTGTCCTCGGTGATCTGGTTCTCGAGCGCCGCCGGAACGAGGATGTCGCACTTGAGCTCGAGCGCCGCCATGCGGTCCTTGAGATCGGTCGCGCCGGGGAAGCCCAGGATCGAGCCGGTCTTCTCGCGATGCGCCATGAGCTTCTCGAGATCGAGGCCGGCCGGGCAGGAGATCGAACCTTCGCGCTCGGCGACACCAACCAGCTTCACGCCGGACTCGCCGAGGAACTTGGCGGCGTAGTAGCCGACGTTGCCCAGACCCTGGACGACCGCCGTCTTGCCGGCGAGGCCGGGGGTGAGCCCGAGCTGCTTCATGTCGGCGGCGTCGTTGGCGCACTCACGAATGGCATAGAACACGCCGCGACCGGTGGCCGCGGTGCGACCACGCACGCCGCCCTGGGCGATCGGCTTGCCGGTGACGCAGCCCAGGCTGTTGACATCCTGGGGCGCCAGCGCCTGATAGGTGTCGGCGATCCAGGACATCTCCTTCGGGCCGGTGCCGTAGTCGGGCGCCGGCACGTCGACTGCGGGTCCGATGAAGCCCTTGCGGAAGAGCTCGTAGGTGTAGCGGCGGGTGATGCGCTCGAGCTCGGCCTCGGAGTAGTTGCGGCGGTCGATCCGGATGCCGCCCTTGGCGCCGCCGAACGGCACTTCCACCATGGCGCACTTGTAGGTCATGAGCGCGGAGAGCGCCATGACCTCGTCCTCGTTCACCCGGTAGTCGTAGCGGATGCCGCCCTTGGTCGGCAGCTTGTGCTGCGAGTGCTCGGCGCGCCAGGCGTGAACGACCTCGATCGAACCGTCGTCCTTCTCGACCGGAAAGGCCATGTGGTAGACGCTGTTGCAGACCTTGATCTGCTCGAGCATGCCCTTGGAGTGTTTGGTGTAGGCGGCTGCCTTGTCGAAGTTGGCGTTGACCTGGTCAAAGAAACTGATTTCGCTCATGGTTTGGGGATCCCCTTAGTGGCGCAGGAATGCCGGGCTTGTGGGTGCGCGGCGGTCGAAACGCTGGCAGCTTTCCACCTTTCCGCGGGCGCCGCAAGGGGCGCGCGGGCGGTTCCGATGCTGGCCGCGAGCCACTCGTAAGGACGGGGAGAATCCGCCCCCTTTCAAGTACAATGCGCGAGCTTTTCCGATCTTCGACGGGCACAGAACGACCCGTCCTTCCCGAGGTGAGTGATGCAGAATCACGGTCCGGTGCACAGCCGTCACGGAGTCGATGAGCAGGGTCTGGCGGGCGCCCGAAACGTCTACTGGAATCTGCCACCGGCAAGGCTCTACGAGGAGGCGATCCGCCGCGGCGAAGCGCGCATGTCGGCCGACGGCGCGCTCATTTGCCACACCGGCGAGTTCACCGGCCGGTCGCCCAACGACAAGTTCGTCGTCGAGGATGCGGCGACGTCGGCGGACATCTGGTGGGGCAAGGTCAACAAGCCGATCTCGGGCGCAGCGTTCGACCAACTGCTCGCCAAGGTCCGCCACCACCTGGGCGGCAAGGACCTCTTCGTCTTCGACGGCTACGCCGGAGCCGATCCGCGCTATCGCCTGCCGGTGCGGATCATCACCGAGACCGCCTGGCAGTCGCTCTTCGCCTCGAACATGTTCGTGCGCGAGACCGACCCGGCGAAGCTCGCCCATTTCGAGCCCCGCTTCGTCGTTCTCGACGCGATGAGCTTCAAGGCAGATCCGGCGGTCGACGGGACGCGCACGTCGACCTTCATCCTGGTGAATTTCGCCGAGAACATGGTGCTCATCGGCGGTACGGAATACGCCGGCGAGATCAAGAAGTCGATCTTCACCGTGATGAACAAGGTCTTGCCGGGCAAGGGCATTTTCCCCATGCACTGCAGCGCCAACTACGGCGCCGATCGGGACGACGTGGCGCTCTTCTTCGGCCTGTCGGGCACCGGCAAGACGACGCTTTCTGCCGATCCGCGCCGCACGCTCATCGGCGACGACGAGCACGCCTGGTCGGACGACGGCGTGTTCAACATCGAAGGCGGCTGTTACGCCAAGGTGGTGCGGCTGTCGCGCGAAGGCGAGCCCGACATCTGGGAGGCCTCGCACCGCTTCGGAACGATCCTCGAGAACGTCGAGTACGATCCCGAGAGCCGGCAGCTCGACCTCGAGTCGACCCGATTCACCGAGAACACCCGCTCGAGCTACCCGATCACTCACCTGCGCAACTGTGACCCGGCCGGTACCGCCGGACATCCGAAAGACGTCGTCTTCCTGACCTGCGATGCCTTCGGCGTCCTGCCGCCGCTCTCGCGGCTCACCGAAGAGCAGGCGATGTACCACTTCCTCTCCGGCTACACCGCCAAGGTCGCCGGCACCGAGCGCGGCGTCACCGAGCCCTCGGCGACCTTCTCGACCTGCTTCGGCAGCCCTTTCCTGCCGCTCCACCCCGGCGTCTACGCCGCGATGCTGGGCAAGAAGCTCAGCCATCACAAGGCTCGGGTCTGGCTGCTCAACACCGGCTGGACCGGCGGACCCTACGGCATTGGTTCGCGGATGAAGCTCGGTCTGACCCGGCGTCTCGTCGACGCGGCGCTCTCCGGCGAGCTCCACAACGCGGCCACGACGCCGGATCCGGTCTTCGGTCTCGCCATTCCCGATGC
>JAGOCP010000317.1 GCA_017998715.1 Thermoanaerobaculia bacterium
ATCCGCCGCCCACCGGCGCGGCGTCTGGAACGATCCACGCCGGGCCGGGGCCGGAGCTCGGACCGTCGCGCCAGACAGCGAGCGCGTTCGACTCGACGAGGTCGGAGAGCGCCGGGGCCGGGGCGAAGGCGCCGGCGCCCGCTCGGCCGCCGGCGCCGACCCCGCCCACCAGGTCGACGCGGTAGGCGACGACGTATTCGCCGCCGTCGCGCAGGTCGTAGTGCTTCGTCAGCTCGGTCGTGCCGCGCAGCGTCGAGCCCGGTGCGAGCGTCACGAAGTCGGCGGCGCTGGGCGCCGCGCGCTTGACCCGGCGCCCGACATAGGCCACTGGCTCGCCGTCGCGCGTCACCGCGAAGAGATCGCTTTCCAGCCGGGCGCCGGGAACGAGCCAGCGCGGCACGAGAACGGTCTCTGCCGAGCGATTGACCAGCGTCACCGTGGCGACGAGGTCGTCGCCCGCACCGAGCCACTGCGAGCCGAGCTCGAGCTCGGCGACAAGCCCTTCCGCCCGCGCGGGGGCGGCGGACAGCACGACGACCAGGACGATCCACAGAGCCTTGCGCATGGCGTTCCTTCCCGGAGCTTTTCCGAGACTCTATACGCGGCGAGAGACTGGCACTTTCGCGCTGGGTACCTTCGTCGCCAGGGTTCGCTCCCTCACGGCCCCGTAGCCGACCAACCGCCCAGGCCGCCGCTTTCGAACCCGTTCGCAAAGAGCTCGTTGCCGTAGTGCAGGATCGCCCCGTTCTCGCCCACCGCGAAGACATTGCTCCTGCTGCTACCCCACACGCCGTAGAGCCAGTTGCTCGTGCCGCTGCTCATCGCCAACCAGTCGCTGCCGTCGTAGTGCAGGATCATCCCGACGGCGCCCACCGCGTCGCGACCCACCGCGAAGATGTCGCTCCCGCTGCTGCCCCACACGCCGAAGAGCGCTTCGGCCAGGAACATGGTCGTCGTCAACCAGCTAGTGCCGTCGTAGTGCCGAATCTCGCCGCGGAAACCGACCGCGAAGACGTCATTCGCGCTGACGCCCCAGACGCCGTAGAAGGGGTTCACCGTGCCGGCGCTCATCGCCGACCAGTTGGTGCCGTCGTAGTGCCGGAATTGCCCGGACACCAAGTCGGAGTTACTCGACGCGAAGACGTCGCTCCCGCTGCTGCCCCACACGCCGGTGAGCAATTCGCTCGTGCCACTGCTCATCATCGACCAGGTGATGCCGTCGAAGTGCAGGATCGCCCCGAATTGCCCGACCGCGAAGACGTTGCTCCCGCTGCTGCCCCACACGCCAGTGAGGCTTGCACCCGTGCCGCTGCTCATCGCCGACCAGCTGCCGCCGTCGTAGTGCAGGATCGCCCCCGCCTCGCCCACCGCGAAGACGTCGCCCCCGCTGCTGCCCCACACGCCCCGGAGGTGCTCGCTCGTGCCGCTGCTCATCGTCAACCAGCTGCTGCCGTCGTAGTGCAGGATCGTCCCGAAGTCACCCACCGCGAAGACGTCGGTCCCGCTACTGCCCCACACGCCGGTGAGGAAGGAGGTCGTGCCGCCGTTCATCGCTGACCACCTGCTGCCGTCGTAGCGCAGGATCGTCCCGACGTCGCCCACCGCGAAGACGTCGCTCCCGCTGCTGCCCCACACGCCGGTGAGAAATTGGAACGTGCCGTTGCTCATCGAAGTCCAGCTGTTGCCGTCGTAGTGCAGGTTCCTCCCGCCGGAACCCACCGCGAAGACCTCGCTCCCGCTGCTGCCCCACACGCCTTGGAGGTAGTAGCCCGCGAAGGTGCCCATCGCCGACCAGCTCGTGCCGTCGTAGTGCAGGATCGTCCCGATCGGCCAGTTGCCACCCCAGGAGAAACCCACGGCGAAGACGTCGCTCTCGCTACTGCCCCACACTCCGTAGAGGTCTTTCGTCGTGCCGCTGCTCATCGCCGACCAGCCGCTGCCGTCGTAGTGCAGGATCGTCCCGAGTTCTCCCACCGCGAAGACGTTGCTTGCGCTGCTGCCCCACACGCCCCAGAGGGTGTTGCCCGCGAGGCTGCCCATTGTCGACCAGCTGCTGCCGTCGTAGTGCAGGATCGTCGCAGTCGGCCAGGAGCCACCCACGGCGAAAACGTCGCTCCCGCTGCTTCCCCATACGCCGAAGAGGTGGTCCGACTGGCCGCTGCTCATCGCCGACCAGCTACTGCCGTCGTAGTGCAGGATCGTCCCGTATAGACCCACCGCGAAGACGTCGCTCCCGCTGCTGCCCCAAACGCCGTAGAGGGGGGTCGAACCGCTGCTCATCACCGACCAGCTGCTGCCGTCGTAGTGCATCGCCCCGGCCTCGCCCACCGCTAAGACATCGCTCCCGCTGCTGCCCCACACATCGCGGTGGATCTGCTGCGATAGCGGGTTCTGCCGGGCCCAGTCGGCCGCCTGGGCAGCGGTGGATGCGAACCCGAAGAGGATGAGGCAGATGAGCGGAGCGGTAGCACGGCAACGGTGAGAGGACACGCCTCTATGCTACTCCCCTCCTGGCTCCTTGCCCTGTTCAGAAAGGATGGGGACAGTCCCCAGTTTCGCCCCGGGCGCCCTCGCCCGTCCAGGGAATGCAACCCTTCCTGCGGCGCCTGCGTCTAGGTCTGCAGGGGGGCGTGATCCCGCGCTCCCGGTCGGACGGAGGGGCGCTTGCTGGAGACCGATACTCTGCTCGAACGCTGTCGCCAGGGCGATGACCTCGCCTGGGAGACGCTCGTGCGGCAGCATCAGGGGCGGGTCTTCGGCGTCGCGCTGCATTTCCTGCGCGACCGTGAAGAGGCCCGCGACGCCGCGCAGGAGATCTTCCTGCGCGTCTATACGCGGCTCGACAGCCTCGCCGACGGCCAGGCCTTCCTCCCCTGGCTGCTGCGTCTCGCCCGCAACTGCTGCATCGACCGGCTGCGCCGCCGCGAGGTGCGCACTCCCGCCTTCGCCGTCGCGCTCGAAGACGCCGTCCAGATCTCCTCGCCGGAGCCGTCGCCGGAAGACAACGCCCTCAGCGGCGCGCGCGAGGCCCTGCTCCTTCGCGCGCTCGGCGAGCTCTCCGAGAAGAACCGCGAGATGATCCTTCTCCGCGACACCCAGGAATTGAAGCTCGAGGAGATCGCCGAGCGCCTCTCGCTGCCGCTCGGCACCGTCAAGTCCCGCGCCCACCGCGCGCGCATCGAGCTCGCCCTGGCGGTCCGCGCGCTCGACCCGTCGTACGGGAGTCCTGTATGAACTGCCGCGACCTGGAATGCCGTCTCGAAGCCCTGGCCGCCGGGTCCTTGCCCGCCGCCGAAGAGCGTGCACATGCGGAGCACCTCGCGGGCTGCGCCGCCTGTCGCGAGCTCGTCGATCTCGCCCGCCTCGCCGAAGTGCCGCCGGACCCAGGCTTCACGGCCGACGTGCTGCGGATCACGTTGCCCTTCGACGTGCAGATCCGCCGCTGGTGGGACGCCCTCTGGCCGCAGCTCTGGCACCGGCCGCGCTTCGCTTCGGAGGCCGCCTATGTCGGCCTCGTCGTCCTGGTCCTCGCCTTCGCCACGCCGGGCTCGCCGCTCGCGGCCGTGCCGGCCGGGGCGCTGGCGATCGCTCAAGAACCGCAGCTGCCGCGCCTCGAGCTCCCTGCAGTGGCGGTCGCGCCGGCCGAAGCCGCGGCCGGCTGGGGCAACGAAGCGCGGGCGACGGCGGACGACACCGTGCAGCTGATCATCGAAGTCCGCACCCGCATGGGAACCTTCTGGGACGAGGCTGCGTCCCTGCTGGAGACGAGGGACGATGCGCCCTCCTCCACACCCGAACCCGTCAAGGAGACGTCATGACCGAGATCACCGCAACTCTTCCGCCGCCAGCCACCCAGTATCTGTCGATCCTCGATTCGCGGCGCAAGTCGCCCGGCCTCGCCTGTTTCCTCTCCCTCATGCCCGGGCTCGGCCAGGTCTACGTCGGCTACTACCAGCGCGGCTTCGTGCATGCCGCCGTGGTCGCGACGCTGATCACGATCCTCTCCAGCAAGCTCGAGGACTTGACGCCGCTCGCAGCGATCTTTCTCATGTTCTTCTGGCTCTACAACATCATCGACGCCGGACGCCGGGCAGCGCTCTACAACGAGGTCCTCGCCGGCCGCACGGGCATCGAGCTGCCGGCCGACCTGATGCTCCCCGGCCTCGGCGGCTCGACGGTCGGCGGCGTGGTCGTCGCCCTGGTGGGGATTCTCCTTCTCTCGCACACCGCCTTCGGCATGTCGCTCTCCTGGCTGAAGGAGTGGTGGCCGGTCGGCCTGATCCTCTTCGGCGCCTACCT
>JAGOCP010000318.1 GCA_017998715.1 Thermoanaerobaculia bacterium
AGAGAGCGCTCGCCGAGCTGGCCAAGGCGCCGGTCTGCCCCGACGCCGACACTTTCTTCTACGGGCGCTCGAGCGCGGCGTTCCATGGCCTGCGCGACGACCCGCGTTTCCTGGCTATCTACGCCCGTTTCGGCCTGTAGACTGCCCCGATGCCGGAGATCTCCACCGCCGTCCTGCTGGCGCTCGTCGCATCGTTTGCCTGGTCGCTCTTCGATCTCGAGCGAAGATTCCTGTCGATGCGCATCGAGGCGATGGCTCTGGTCGCCGGCGTCACGCTCGGCGCGGTGCCGCCGCTCGCGATCTGGGCATGGTTCAGCGGCCCGCAGCAGGCGCAGGCAGCCTACTGGCTGCCGGCGACCGGGTCGGTGCTGCTCAACCTGTGGGCCAATTTCGCCTACTTCCGGTCGCTCCAGCTCTCGCCGCTTTCACAGACCCTGCCGATGCTCTCCTTCACGCCGGCCTTCGCCGCCGTGCTGTCGGCGATCTTCCTCGGCGAGCGGCTGGGGCTGCGTCCGGTGTGCGGGCTCTTCCTGGTCGTCGGCGGGGCGCTCCTGCTGACTCTGCGCTCGGGCAGCGGACTGCGCGGTTTCTTCGTCGGTCTGCTCGAGGATCGCGGTTGCCGCCTCATGGTTGGCGTCGCCTTCCTCTGGTCGGCGGCGCTCCTGCTGGACAAGCAGGCGCTCGCACTGGCGACACCTCATCTGCACGCGCTCTACCTGAACGGCGGCGTCGCCGCCGGCGCGCTGATCGCGCTCGCCGCGCAGCGCGACCTCGGCAAGCTCGGCGCCCTGCGCGGCAGCGGCTGGCTCCTGCTGCTGGCGATCGCCACCGGCGCGGTTGCGATCGCCAGCCAGCTGGTCGCGCTAGGCAGCGTCGGCGTCGGGTTTCTCGAGACCGTCAAGCGCGGTGTCGGCGGCGTTCTCGCGGTCATATGGGGGCGTGCGCTCCTCGCCGAACCGGTGACACTGGCCAAGGTCGTCGCGGTCGGCCTGATGTCGCTCGGCGTCGGCCTGGTGGTGCTCTGAACCTCGGGCGTCGAGCTGCCGCTCTTCTATAATCCGTCGATTCCGTGCGTCGCCAACCCTTCCACATCGGCAGCCCCTGCGGGCCAGGAGCAAGACTGCCAATCGGCGGCAGTCACGGCCCATCTCCGCGACGCCAGACCTCTGCGGTCGCAGCGGCGCTGATCCTTGCTCTGGCGGCCTTCGCTGCGTCCGCCGCGTCCGCCGCGCCGGCGCTCCAGGCTCCGGACCTCGATCCGATGAGCGCCGGCCGGCCCTACTGCAAGCTCTTCCTCGATGTCGACGGCCTGCCGCAGAACACGGTGCACGCCCTCTTGGTCGACCGCGAGGGTTCGCTCTGGGTCGGCACCCAGGACGGAGCAGCGGCCTACGACGGCAGCAGCTGGAAGACGCTCGATCTGCCGAATCCGGATCTGTCGAACTTCGTGCGCGCGATGCTCGAGTCGCGCGATGGCTCGCTGTGGATCGGCAGCCAGGCCGGCGGGCTTTCACGCTATCGCGACGGAGAGTGGCTCGAGGTCGACTTCGGCGCCAGCGGTCTCGCCGACGAACGGGTGAATGCGCTGCTCGAGACTCAAGGGCCGGACGGTCGTCCCGTGCTCTGGGTGGGGACGGCAAACAGCGGCCTGCTGCGCTTCGATGGGCAGAACTGGACCGGGTTCGGGCCCGCCGCCGGCCTGCCGAGCGCGCAGGTCTGGTCGCTGCTCGAGACCGACGGTCCCGAGGGACGCCAGCTGTGGATTGGCACGACCGCCGGACCGGCGACGCTGCGCCTCGCGGACGGCCGAATCGAAGTCCCGGCGGGTGCGCCGAAGGACTCCGTCAGCAGCCTTCTGCAGACGACCTCGCCCGAGGGGGTGGCGACGGTCTGGGTCGGAACCTACGGCGGCGGCCTGCTGCGCTGGAACGGCGGCTCCTGGAGTCGACTGGGATCCGCCGAAGGCCTGCCCAGCCTGTTCGTGACCGACTTGGCTGCCAGCCCTTCGGGCGGACCGGACACGCTTTGGATCGCGACCGACGGCGGCGGCATCGCCAAGTGGAGTGACGGCCGGATTCAGGCGATCGAGCTCGGCGCCCTGCTTGCTTCGCGCGCTGTCTACAAGATCCTCGAAACGCGCGCCGAGCAGGGGGCGCAAGCGGTCTGGCTCGGCACGCGCAACAACGGCCTGATCCGGATGACCGAGGGACTCTGGCGGGCGTTCCAGCCCTTCCCGGAGACCCCCAACGTGCCGGTGACGGCGATTCTGCAGCGCGCCGAACCCGATGGCTCGACCTCGCTCTGGCTCGGCACCGACGGCTACGGCGTCGCAGTCTGGCGGGCGGGCGCCTGGAAGCGCGTCGACACCTCATCTGGCGCGATCGGCAACAACACGGTGTTGGCGCTCGCCGAGTCGCGCGCCGTCGGCGGGCGACGCCAGGTCTGGGTCGGCTCGCGCAACGGCGGCCTCGCGAGCTTCGACGGCGAGCGCTGGCAGCGCTTCGATCAGGCCGGCGGAGCGCTGCAGTCCGACCTCGTTCAAGTCGTGCTCGAGACTGTCGACGAGCGCGGCCGGGGGACTCTCTGGGTGGGCACCCGCACGGGCCTCGCCGCTTTCGACGGCGCGCGCTGGCGCAACGGCAGCGACGAGCCGGACTATCCTGCAGTGTCGATTCTCTCGCTGCTCGGATCGCGTGCTCCCGACGGAAGTCAAGAGCTGTGGGTCGGGACGACCAACGGCCTCTATCGCTTCGCCGGCGGGAGCTGGCGAAACTGGAACGAGCATTCGGGCCTGCGCAACCGGTCGGTGCAGTCGCTGCACGAGAACGTCGCCCAGGACGGCCGACGGACGCTGTGGATCGGCACCGACGGCGGCGGCATCGCGCTTCTTGCCATGGACGAAGCGGAGCCGGCGCCGCGGCCGCTGTCCGATTTCGGCTCTCCGGCGCTGCCCAACGGCTCGATCTATTCGATCCTCGCCGATCGCGAAGGGCGCATCTATGCCTCGACCAACGAGGGCGTCTCCCGCCTGACGCCGACCTCCAGCGGCTTCCGCAAGGAGGAGTTCAGCTCCGAGCACGGCCTGCCGCTCAACCAGGGCAACCGTGGCGCCGGACTGGTCGACGACAAGGGGCGGCTCTGGTTCGGCACGATCGCCGGCGCTGCAGCCTTCGATCCGGCGGCGGAGTTCCGCGACCAGCGGCCGAAGCGCCTCCGCCTCTACGGCAACCCGGTGGGCTGCGCCGACTGCGCGCTGTTCGACCGCGGCGTCCTTTCTCACGACCAGAACCGGGTCCAGTTTCACTACGCGCTGCTGAGCTTTTTCGGCGAGAGTCTCACCCGCTACCGCACCCAGCTCGTCGGCTATGAGGAGAGCCCGTCGGCGTGGTCGTCGGCGGCGAGCCGCGAGGTCGCGGCGCTCGCGCCGGGCAGCTACGTCTTCCGGGTCTGGGGGCGCGACGCTGCGGGCAACATTTCGGGGCCGGAAGAGCTCGCCTTCGCGGTGCGGCCGGCGCCGTGGCAAACCCGCTGGGCGCAGCTCTTCCTGCTCTGCGCGGTGGCGTTTGCGGTGCTCCTCGTCGCCCGGGCGCGGTCGCGGGCGCACCAGCGTCGCGAGCACGCGCTCGAAGAGCTCGTCGACGCCCGGACGCGTCAGCTGAAGCGCGCCAACGAGCTGCTGGTCGATCTCTCCTACGTCGATGCGCTGACCGCGGTGCCCAATCGCCGCCGCTTCGATGACCTCTTCGCCGAGGAGTGGAAGCGCTGCCTGCGCGCGGGCTCGCCGATCTCGCTGCTGATGCTCGACATCGACAGTTTTAAAGGCTTCAACGACACCTACGGCCATCTCGCCGGCGACGGCTGTCTGAAGTCGGTGGCGCTGTGTCTGGCCGACGGCCTGGTGCGCAGCGGCGACGCCATCGCGCGCTACGGCGGAGAAGAGTTCGCCGTCATTCTGCCGGCGACCGAGGTGGCGGGGGCGTTGCTGGTCGCCGAGCACCTGCGCCGGCGCGTCGAGCGTCTGGGCATCGCGACCACGGCGTCGAAGACCGGGCGTGTCGTGACGGTGAGCTGCGGCGTCGCTTCGACCACTCCGACCGTCGATCAGGACCCGGCCGAGCTCTTCCGCCGCGCCGACGAAGCGCTCTACCGCGCTAAACGCGCCGGCGGCAACGCCACCCAGACCGGCTAGCCGGGCGCGAAGAAACCGGGGAGCGGCGGGGGTCAGCCCAGCGGCCAGCGGCGGGCGAGGGCGCGGCTGGCTTCGAAGTGCGCCAGCAGT
>JAGOCP010000056.1 GCA_017998715.1 Thermoanaerobaculia bacterium
CCGGCGGCGGTCGTCGTCGTCGCCGTCGATGACCCGAGCACTGTGACGTGCGTGACGATGTTGCCGGTGGCGTCGCCGGTAAAGCGGATCGTGCTCGTGCCGGCGACGGCCGACAGGTTGGTGTTCGAGATCGTCAGCGAGTTGCCGTTCACGTCGAGGCCGTCGATGGCGACGTAGTCGGCACCGTCGAGGTCGATGAGCGGCGCACCGTCGGCCATCGCCCCCGAGATCGCGCGCGGCAGGCCGCCCGCAGGGATGACCGCGAGCGAATCGTAGTCCGCCGCACCGGCGCCGCTAGCGTGCAGGACCGCTGTCCCTGTCTCGACGATGTCCGTCGTGATCTCCATGACGACATCGCCTTTGTGCGTGCCGTTGTTGACCGCGGCGAAGGCCAACTGCAGCGTCGCGTAGGTCACCGGTCCCGGGTTGCCGGCATTCGCGGTGACATCGACCTGGGCCGTCACCGGTGCGGACGCGACACAGAGAAGGACGGCGAGCGGAGACAGGCGCTGCAGCAGAAGCCTGATCATGGCCCGGGCAGTGTACGCCGGCGCCTCAATGCGGGGCACGACCGTTGGGGTGGGCCGCGGCCCGATTCAACGAGCGGCGGCGGCCTCGTTGATGACCCGGGCGACCTCGCCGGCGCTCAGGAGCTCACCGAAGAGGTGCGGGGCGGCGCCCGGCCGGTAGAGCATGTAGAACGGTATGCCGTAGCGCCCGTGTTCGGCGAGGAAGCGGGCGATACCGTCGTCCCGGTTGGTCCAGTCGGCCTTCATCGCCACCAGGTCGTGCGCGCGGAAGGCCGCGACGACTTCCGGGGCGTTGAGGACGATGCGCTCGTTCACTTTGCAGGTCACGCACCAGTCGGCGGTGACGTCGAGAAAGACGAGCCGGCCGGTGGCGGAGAGGCGCTCCGCCTCGGCGCGGTCGAACGGGATCCAGGTGACCGCGCCGGCGACGGAGTCGCCTCCGGCGCCGGGCAGGGCGTGCGCCGCGGGTGTCGCGCGGCCGGCGAAGGCGATGAGCCCCACCGCGGTCGCGGCGGCGAGCAGCCACCAGATGCCAGTGGCGCGGCGCTCCTGCTCGGCGCGCTGGCGCAGCCAGAGGAAGAACGAAAGGCCGAGGAGGCCGAGCTCGAAGAGCGCGAGACTCACGCTGTCGATCTGCCCGGCGAGCACGAAGACCAGCCAAACGACCGCGCCGGCGAGGAGAAAACCCATCACGCCGCGCAGCGTGAGCATCCAGGTGCCGGGTCGCGGCATCCACTTCGCGGCCGCCGGAGCCGCCGCCAGCAAGAGATAGGGAAGAGCGAGACCCGCGCCGACGGCGGTGAGCACGGCGAAGATCGTGCCGCCGCTCTGGCCGAGGGCGAAGGAGAGCGCCGTGCCGAGGAACGGCGCCGAGCAGGGCGTCGCCATCAGCGTGGCGAAGAGGCCCGATGCGAAGTGGCCCGCCAGGCCGTCTCCGGCGCCGGCGCTGGCACCGGCGTCGCCCAACCGGGCCAACCGGGCCGGCAGCGGAATCTCGAACAGGCCCCAGAGGTTGAGCGAGAACAGCAGCACGACGACGGTGAGAAAGGCGACGAAGCCTGGCTGCTGGAACTGCACCCCCCAACCGATGGCCGCGCCTGCCTGGCGGGCCAGCACGGCCGTGCCGGCGAGCGCCCAGAAGGAGGCGAGGATTCCCGCCGTGGTGGCGAGCGCGCCGATGCGGATCGAGCGCTTCGACTTGCCGGAGGCCTGAACCAGGCCAAAGAGCTTCAACGACAGGATCGGCAGCACGCACGGCATGCCGTTGAGGATGAAGCCGCCGAGCAGGGCGAGAAGCAGGATGGCCGGCAGCGAACGCGCGGCCGGCGGCAGAGGAACGGGCGAGGTTTCCGATGCGGGTGCAGGCGTGGACGCCGGCCGCGCCGCGGGTGCTGCCGGCGGCGCGGCGTCGGTGAAGAAGTCGGCGGCAGCCGGCACCCCGCCGGGCCCGACGGCGAAGTCGACCGTGGCGCTGGTATCGACCGGCGGCAGGCACTGCCGGTCGTCGCAGGCCTGGTAGCGCAGGTGCAGCTCGAGCCGCACCGGACCGGCCGCGGCCGCCGGCGGAACGGCGAGGCGCGCGACGATGCGCTGGCGCCCTTCGAGGACGTCGAGCTCGTCTTCGGCGAAAGCGAACTTGTAACGGCCCGGCGCGGGGTAGTCGAGCTCGGCGGCTGGCCAGTCTGCGGGCGCCGCGATGGCGAGCGTCGTCGGGATGAGGTAGTCGTAGGTCGGAACGTGCGCCTGAAGATGCCATCCGGCGGCGATATCGAGCCGCGCCGCCACCCGGACCGTCTCGCCCGGGAGATAGGCCGTGTGATCGGCGGCGGCACTGAGGACGACTTTCTCGAGGCGCGGCGGCGCGCCGCCGGCAGCCGGCGCGCCCGGCGCGCCGAATTGTGCCCAGCCCGCGCCGGCAGAAAGCGCCGCCGCGACGAAGACGCCGATGCCGCAGGTGCCGGCGCGCTTCAGGAGCACTGGGCCGTGTTGTCGGACTTCAGAGTGGAGTAGACGCGGCGGGCGTCGGCGAGATAGGGACTGCGCGGATGGCCGCGCTCGAAGGCCGCCAGCGCGCCGGCAGCTCCCGTGCAGTCGCGCTCGCCGCCGGCGATGAAGAGCAGCAGCAGGTCGACGCGTTCGGCGATGCCGGAGCTCGGCGGCGCCTGGCCGTCGGCGGAGAGGGCGGAACGCAGCTCGGAGGCGGTCTTCCTCGCTTCGGCGAAGCGCCCGTCGATGCGGTAGGAGTCGGCGAGCTGCAGCCGGGTCCAGGCGAGGTCGTCACCGGTGAGCTTGCCGTCGCGCAACACGCGCTCGAAGAGCACCGCTGCGCGGCCGCCGTCGCCGCGCGCATGCAGCTCTTGCGCGCGCTTACGCCATGCTGCCGGGTCGGTCGCGGCCAGGGTGCTCTCGTAGGCCGCCAGGAAAGCGTCGTAGGTGGCGAGCTCGCGATCCAGGCGAGCGATGAGCTTCTCGGTCTCCATGAAGCCCTCGATGGTGCCGATGAGGCTCCGCTTGGGATCGAGCAGCAACAGGGTCGGCAGCGAGTCGGCGCGGAAGCGCCGCTGCAACTCGGTTCCGGCGCCGCCGTCTTCGACATTGACGCGCAACAGGACGAAACGCTGGGCGTAGCTCTGGAAGCGCTCCTGGGTGAAGACCTCGCGCTCCATGGTCTTGCACCAGCCGCACCAGGCGGCGAAGAGATCGACCAGCACCGGTTTGCCGCTCTTCTTGGCCTCGGCGAACGCCGTTTCGGCATGCTCGTGCCAGGGCGAGACGGCTGGGGAGGGCCCGGAAGCGGCAAACGACGGCGTCGCCGCGAAGGCTGCGAGGACCAGGGCAGAGGCAGCGAAGATCTGTCTTTTCATCGGGTTGGGTGGCCCCTGTCGCGGTCAAAACGGCCCGCGGGCGATGATACCATGCAAGCCATGGACCTATCGGCCCGGGTGCGGCGGATCGGCGAGTCGGCGACCCTCAAGGTGACGCGGCGCGCCATGCAGATGAAGGCGCAGGGCATCGACGTGATCGACTTCGGCGCCGGCGAGCCCGATTTCGCTTCGCCGGCGGTCGCGGTCGAGGCGGCCCGCAAGGCGCTCGCCGACGGTTTCACCAAGTACACCCAGAATCAGGGAATCCCGGCGCTGCGCCAGGCGCTCGCGAAACGCTACGCCGGGCAGTACGGCGCACCGTGGAACGCCGACCAGACGCTGATCACGGTCGGCGGCAAGGGGGCGCTCTTCGAGCTCGCCCTGGCGTTGTTCGAAGAGGGCCAGGAGGTCGTCGTCCATACACCGGCCTGGGTGAGCATCCCGGAACAGATCCGCTTCGCCGGCGCCACTGTCGTCGAGGTTCCGACTTCGGGCGCCGACGGCTTCGCGGTCGATCCCGAGGCGATGCTCGCCGCGATCACCTCGCGGACCCGGGCGGTGATCCTCAACTCGCCGTGCAACCCGACCGGCGGCATGATCTCGCCAGCGGCGCTCGCCGCGATCGTCGAAGGCTGCGCCGCGCGCGGCGTGCTGGTGATTTCCGACGAGACCTACGAGCGCTTCGTCTACGACGGGCAGCGACCGTTCTCGGCCGCGGCGCTCGCCGGACGTTTCCCCGACACTGTCGTCGTCGTCGGCTCGTTCTCGAAGACCTATGCCATGACCGGTTGGCGCCTGGGCTATCTCCTCGGGCCGCGCGAGCTCACCGACGCCGCCGCGACGATCCAGGGCCACGCGACCTCGAACGCCACCTCGTTCGCCATGGTGGGCGCGCTGGCGGCGCTCGAGCACGCCGAGCCGGAAGTCGAGGCGATGATCACCGAGTACGAAGCGCGGCGAAACGTGGTCGTCCCAAGGCTCAATGCTCTGCCCGGTTTCAGCTGTCTGCCGCCGTCCGGAGCGTTCTATGCATTCCCGGACGTCTCGGCCTGTTTCCGCACCGACGACAGCGGTGAGCCCGAAGGGTCGACCCGCTTCGCCGAACGCCTGCTGGAGGAGGCCCACGTCGCCGTCGTGGCGGGCTCGGCCTTCGGCGGCGACAACCACATTCGCATCTCGTTCGCCTGCTCGCGCGAGAACCTCGCCGAGGGCTTTCGGCGTATCGAGGAATTTCTCGCCCGGGGATAGCCCGCGCTCCAGGCGGCGGCCCGCTGCGCCGCCGATCCGGGCGCCCTCGAGGGCAAGACCCGCTTTTTTCCAGGGAGATCATCATGCTGACCCGAAAGCCGTCTCAGTCCGGAGTCGCCGCCGTGCGCGCACTCCGTCTCCTGCCCCTCGCGCTGCTCGCGCTCAGCTTCCTGCTGCCTCCCGCCGTGTTCGCCGCGGAGCCGGCCGCGAAGCCTGCGGCCGCCACCGTCGCGGAGGCCGAGAAGTTCATGGCCGAGGCCGAGGCCCGGCTGCTCAAACTCTTCATCGCCCGTGACCGCGCGCAGTGGATCGCCGCCACCTACATCACGGAAGACACCGAAACGCTGGCCGCGCAAGCCAACGAGCTCGTGATTGCGGCTTCGATGGAGCTGGCGCAGAGGGCGACGCGCTTTGCCGGCCTGAAGCTGCCGGCCGCGCTCGAGCGCAAGATGGGCCTGCTCAAGTCGAGCCAGGTGCTGCCGGCCCCCGCCGACGCCGCCAAGCGCGAGGAGCTGACCCAGCTCGCCGCCGAGCTCGAGGGGATGTACGGCCGCGGCAAGTACTGTCCGGAGGGCAAGGCCGGCGACGACTGCCTCGATCTCGGCGAGCTCTCCGACATCCTGTCGTCGAGCCGGGATCCCAAGCAGCTCGAGATGGCCTGGACCGGGTGGCACTCGATCTCGAGACCGATGCGCTCCAAGTACCAGCGTTTCGTGGAGCTCGCCAACGAGGGCGCGGCCGAGCTCGGCTACCGCAATCTGGGCGAGCTCTGGCGCTCGAAGTACGACATGGCGCCGGACGCCTTCGTCGCCGAGCTCGATCGCCTCTGGGGGCAGGTCAAGCCGCTCTACGACTCGCTGCACTGCTACGTCCGCGCCCGCCTCACCGAGACCTACGGCAAGGAGCTCGTGCCGCCGGGCAAGCCGATTCCGGCGCAGCTCCTGGGCAACATGTGGGCCCAGCAGTGGGGCTCGATCTACGACATCGTCAAGCCGACGAACGTCGTGGACACCGGGTACGACCTCACCGCGCGGCTGCAGGCGAAGGGCGTCGACGAGCTCGGCATGGTGCGCTACGGCGAAGGCTTCTTCAGCTCGCTCGCTTTCGAGAAGCTCCCGGCGACCTTCTGGACGCGCTCGATGTTCCTCAAGCCGCGTGATCGCGACGTCGTCTGCCACGCCTCGGCCTGGGACCTCGATCAGAAGGACGATCTGCGCATCAAGATGTGCATCCAGATCACCGAGGACGACTTTTCGACCATCCACCACGAGCTCGGCCACAACTACTACCAGCGCGCCTACAACACACAGCCGACGCTCTTCCTCGACAGCGCCAACGACGGCTTCCACGAGGCGCTGGGCGACACCGTCGCGCTGTCGGTGACTCCGGCCTATCTGAAGACGCTCGGTCTCATCGACAGCGAACCGCCGGCGGAAGCCGACGTCGCGCTGTTGTTGCAGAAGGCGCTCGACAAGGTGGCGTTCCTGCCGTTCGGGTTGATCATCGACAAGTGGCGCTGGCAGGTCTTCTCGGGCGAGGTCGCTCCCGGCAACTACAACCAGGCCTGGTGGGATCTGAAGCGGAAGTACCAGGGTGTAGCACCGCCCGCGGCGCGCAGCGAGGCCGATTTCGATCCCGGCGCCAAGTTCCACGTGCCCGGGAACACGCCCTACATGCGCTACTTCCTCGCCGACGTGCTGCAGTTCCAGTTCCATCGCGCGCTCTGCCAGACGGCGGGTTACTCACCCGAGAAGTCGGGCCCGCTCCACCGCTGCTCGATCTATGGCAGCGAGAAGGCGGGCGAGAAGCTCGGCGCGATGATGGCGCTGGGCGCTTCGCAGCCCTGGCCCGACGCGCTCGAAGCGCTCACCGGCCAGCGGCAGATGGACGCCTCGGCGATCCTCGACTACTTCGCGCCGCTCAAGACCTGGCTCGACGCCCAGAACGAGGGGCAGGTTTGCGGTTGGTAGGCCGGGTCCGATGCGCCTAGCGCTGCAGCCGGGGCGGCGATGAGCGACGCGCGCGCAGCTGGCGGCGCTTTCCGGATCGGGACGGTCTTCGGCATCCCGATCCGGATCCACTTCACGTTCCTCCTCCTGCTCGTCTGGTGGGGAGCCGGCTCGGCCCAGGCCGGCCGCGGCTTCCTCGACGGGGTGGTCTTCATCCTGCTCGTCTTCGCCTGCGTCGTGTTGCACGAGCTCGGACATGCCGCTGCCGGCCACCGGTTCGGTGTGCAGACGCGGGAGATCGTGCTCTATCCGATCGGCGGCGTCGCCCGGCTCGACCGGATTCCTGCCGGCATGGCCGAGTTCTGGATCGCGCTCGCCGGCCCGGCGGTGAATTTCGTTCTCGGCTCGACCGTGCTGCTCTTTCTCCTCCTGAGCGGCGAAGTGCCGACCTTCGACGGCCAGGGCATGGAGTTCGCCGGCGCGCCGCTCCTCGGCCGTTTCGTTTTCATCAACTTCATGCTCTTCGCCTTCAACCTCTTCATCCCGGCCTTTCCGATGGACGGCGGGCGGGCGTTGCGCGCCGGGCTGAGTGTCTTCCTGGGTCAGACCCGGGCGACCCGCATCGCGGCGCGGATCGGCCAGGGAGTCGCGGTGCTGATGGCCGTCCTGGCGGTGATCCCGCCGGTGAATCCCGTCGGCCTGCTGATCGCTTTTTTCGTCTTCGTCGGCGCCGGACAGGAGGCGGCCTACGAACGCAGCCGCTCGGCGATGCAGGGCCTCACGGCGCGCAATGCGATGATCACGCGCTACGAGACCATCGCGCCGCAGGAGTCGCTCGGTCGCGCCGCGGAGCTCCTGCTCTCGGGCCATCAGCAGGACTTCCCGGTCGTCGATGCCTGGGGGCGGTTGGCGGGGCTGTTGCCGCGCGGTGCCCTTCTCGCGGCGCTCGCGGCTCCCGGAGGCCGCGAGCGGGCGGTACTCGAAGTGATGGACCGCGAACCGCAGACGGTGCCGGTCGACATGCCGCTCGAAGCGGTCCTGCGTCACCTGCAGAGCCGGCCGCTGCAGCCGATTCTGGTGCTTGGACCCGGGGCCGGCGAAAACAGCGACGCCAGCGGCCTCGTCGGCATGATCACGCTCGACAATCTGGGCGAGCTGATCCAGATTGCCCAGGCCAATCGCCCGGCCTGATTCTGCCCGGCGCGACCTGGAGACGTCAGCCCGGACCGATTTCGGCCCGCAGCCAGGCGCGCGCCGCCAGCCAGTCGCGCTGCACCGTCTTGATCGACAAGCCTAGAGTCGCGGCGGTCTCCTCGAGCGTCAGGCCAGCGAAGAAGCGCAGCTCGACCACCTGGCGAACGCGCGGGCTCGCCGCCGCGAGGGTGTCGAGCGCCGCGTCGAGGGCCACCAGCTCGGCGTCGGCCTCGGGGGCCGCAACGAGCTCGGCGAGATCGTCCAGGGGCGCGACCGGCGCGCCGCCGCCGCGCTTGTCGGCGAGCCGCCGGCGGGCAGCGTCGACCAGCAGGCGCCGCATCGTCACCGCCGCGACGCCGAGGAAGGCCGCCCGGTCGCCGGGCGCGAGGCGCCGCGCTTCGAGTAGACGCAGATAGGTTTCGTTCACCAGCGCGGTGGTCGACAGGGTGTGGCCCGGGCGTTCGCCGCGCAGCAGGCGGCGCGCCACGCCGCGCAGCTCGTCGTAGAGCAACGGCACCAACTGGTCGAGCGCCGCCTCGTCTCCCTCGCCGAGGCGCCGCAGCCAGAGTGTGACCGCGCCGCTCATTTCGTCTCCGAGGAGTTGGGCGCCGCGAGCGTCTCCGTCTTCCGGCGAGAGGCGGCGAGCCGGAGCTCTTCCAGCTTCTGGCGGTCGGTGGCGAGATACGGATGCCCGGGCGGCAGGTGGCGTTCGTCGATCGCCAGCGAGGCGCGCAGCGCCTGTTCGGCGCCGGCGAGGTCGCCGGTGTCGAGCAGCGCGGCATAGAGCCCGTAGAGGCCGGTAGCCACCCGCGGATGCCCGGCGCCGAGCGAGGCGCTCCAGGCACGGATCGCCTCGTGAAAGAGCGGGATCGCCTCGGCTTCCCGGCCGAGGTCGTCGAGGAGGTTGGCGAGGTTGTTCTCGGTGTTGGCGACCGTCGGGTGATCGTCGCCGAGCCGGCGTTTGCGCCCGGCGAGCACCTCTCGCAGCAGCCCCTCGGCTTCTGCGAGATCCCCGGGCCCGGCCCGCTTCATGAGGAAGACGGCGAAGTTGTTCCGGCTCTGCAGCGTGTCGAAATGATCGTCGCCGTAGAGTGCGCGGCGCATCGCCAGGCCCCGGCGTTCGATCGCTTCGGTCTCCGCGAGCCGTGCGGGCTCGTTGCGTTCGACCAGGACGATGGCGAGATTGTTGAGGCTCTCGGCGATGTCGGCGTGCGGCTCGTCGTAGAGCGCCTCGCGCAGCGCCAGCGCCTCGCGGAAGAGCGCCTCGGCGGCGGCGAGGTCGCCCTGCTCCTGCAGCACGGTCGCCAGGGTGTTGGCGCTTTCGGCGACGTCGGCCCGGCGGTCGCCGGGCAGGGCGCGCCGCGCCGCGAGCGCCTCCTCGGCGAGCGGGCGGGCGCGGTCGAGGCGCCCGAGATTGCCGTGCAGCCGGGCGAGTCGGGCGAGGAGCGCCGCCTCGAGCTCCGGCCGGCCGCCGAGCTCGCGGCGCACCGAGGCCTCGCTGCGCTCCAGGAACTCGCCCAGGGTCGTCGAGTCGCGCAGCCCCGGGTCGTCGGCGTAGGGATCGGCGCCGAACAGGTCGGTCAGAAACTCGGAGAGCTCGCGCGCCTTGTCGCGCTCGGCGCGCGCAGCGTCGCGTTCGACCGCGAGCACCGCCGCCTGGCGCCAGGCGAAGATGGAGAAGCCCGTGAGCAGCAGCGCGATCAGTCCCGCCGCGGCGACGCCGAAGCGATGACGGCCGGCGAACTTCCGGGCGCGATAGGCCAGGCTTTCGGGTCGCGCCCGGATCGGCCGGCCGGCGCGGAAGAGGGCGACATCCTCGGCGAGTCGCTCGACCGAGGCGTAGCGCCGCTCGGGCTCCTTGCGCAGCGCCGTGGCGACGATCGTGTCGAGATCTCCACGCAGCGCCCGGGCGAGCGCCGGCGGGCTCGTCCGCCGCGCGGCGGCTGCAACCGCGTCGCGATCGCCCGCCACCGCCTCGCTCGACCGTCGCGGCTCGAGCACGCGCACGGCGCGTTCGAGGGCGGTGAGCGAACCCTCGTGCTCGCGGAACGGCCGGTGGCCGGTGAGCAGCTCGTGGAGCAGGAGGCCGAGCGCATAGACGTCGGTCGCGGTGGTGACCGGCTCGCCGGCGAGCTGCTCGGGGCTGGCGTACTCGGGCGTTGCGAGCCGCAGCGACGTGCGCGTCGCACCGAGCTCCTGCAGGTCGGGATCGAGGAGCTTGGCGATGCCGAAGTCGAGCAGCCGTACTTCGCGCTCAGCGGTCAGCAGGATGTTCGTCGGCTTGAGATCGCGATGCACGACGAGGTGGACGTGGGCGTAGTGCACCGCGGCGCAGACCTCGGCAAACAGGCCGAGGCGCTCGTCGAGGCCGAGGCGCAAGGCGTCCGCGGCTTCGACGAGCGGCCGGCCGTCGACGTACTCGAGTGCGAGAAAGGGGATGCCGCCAGCGTCGATGCCGCCGTCGAGAAGCTGGGCGATGCCGCGGTGCGAGAGGCGGGAGAGCGCTTCGCGCTCGATGCCGAACCGGCGCCGGAGCTCGCCGCTCTCGAGGCCGCGGCGGATGCGCTTGAGGGCGACCTGACGGCGGAATCCCGGCTCGTCGCGCTCGGCGAGCCAGACCTCACCCATGCCGCCTTCGCCGAGGAGGCGCAGCAAGCGATACGGCCCGATCCGTTCCGGTGCCGGCTCGGGCTCCGCGGCGAGCCGCTCCTCGATGGCCAGCGGCCGCTCCGCCGCGTGCGCCGCGAGCATCCGCTCGAGCGCTCGCGCCGTCTCCGGCTCGAGCCCGGGATCGGCCAGCCGGCGCCGCTGCTCGTCCTCGGAGAGCTCGACGAGCTCCCCGAAGAGGTCGGAGAGTCGCGCCCACTGCTCAGGGTTCATGAGCTGCGGAGTCTAGCAAGGGCGCCGACTCCGCAGCGCCGTCGCTGCTTACCAGACGGTGCAGCGCTCCTTGGGGTTCATCTTCGAGCCGGCGGGGCAGGAGAAGGCCTGGGCGAACTCCGGCTGGTTGATGAGCGGCAGGATGGCGCGCACCTGGCCGGGGGAGTGCGAGTCGGTGGTCACCTGGTTGCGCAGGAACTCCGGGGTCGCGAGCGAGCACCAGACCTGCGAGAAGGCGACGAAGAAGAGTTGATCGTCGCTCATGCCCGGAATCAGCGGCTCCTTGGGTTCCCCCGGCGCCGGCATCTTGTGGCGGCTCTTCCAGCCCTGGAAGGCGACGAAGGCCTCCTTGACGCCGCCGATGTCGCCGATGTTCTCGCCCAGCGTCAGTTTGCCGTTCACGTGGACTCCCGGCTCGACTTCGACGGCTGAGTACTGCGCGTCGACGCAGGCAGCCTGCTGCTCGAACTTCGCCGCCACCTCTGGCGCCCACCACTCGTGCAGCACGCCGTCGCCGTCCGACTTGCGCCCCTGGTCGTCGAAGCCGTGGGTGAGCTCGTGGCCCATCACCGTGCCGATCGCGCCGTAGTTCATCGCCGCCGGGAAGTCCTTGTGGAAGAACGGCGGCTGCAGGATGCCGGCCGGGAAAGCGATCTCGTTCGCGGTCGACATGTAGTAGGCGTTCACCTGGTGCGGCACCATCCGCCACTCGTTGCGGTCGACCGGTTGGCCGACCTTCTTCATGTCGCGGTCGAACTCGAAGCGCGTCGCCGAAAGCGCACTGGCGAAGTAATCGCCGCGCTTCACCACCACCGTCGAGTAGTCGCGCCAGACGTCGGGGTAGCCGATCTTGTTGGTCACCTTCTTCGCCTTCTCGACCGCGCGCTGGCGCGTCGCGTCGTCCATCCAGGAGAGCGCCGGCAGATTGGATTCGAAGGCGTTCTCGATGTCGCGGATCATCTCGACCGCCACCGCCTTGCTGTTGCCGGCGAACTCCTGCGCGACGTAGATCTTGCCGATCGCCTCGCCCAAAGCAGCGGTCGTCGCCGTCACGCAGCGCTTCCAGCGCGGCTGGATCTCCTGCTGGCCGGAGAGGGTCTTGCCGAAGAACTCGAAGTTGGCGTCGACGAACGCCTGCGGCAGACGGTCGGCGTGGCTGTCGACGACGTTCCAGCGCAGGTAGGCGCGCAGCGTCTCGACCGGCGTCGTGGTCGCGAGCTTTTCGAGTGCCTCGAAGAACTCGGGGACGGCGACGTTGATCGACTCGACGTCCGGGTAGCCCAGGGTCGCGAAGTAGCGCGGCCAGGCGAGCTGCGGCGCGAGCTTCTCGAGGCCGGCGCGGTCGATCTTGTTGTAGATCCTGTCGCGGTCGCGCATCTCGGCGCGCGGACGGGAGGCCTTGGCGAGCTCGGTCTCGAAGGCGATGATCGCCGTCGCATGGCGCGCCGCGTCGGCGGCGCTCTCGCCCGAAAGCGTGAGCATCCGCGCGACATGCGTCTCGTACTTGGCGAGGATCTCCTTCTTCTTCGGGTCGTCGCTCACGTAGTAGTCGCGGTCGGGGAGGCCGAGTCCGCCCTGGCTCATGAAGAAGAGGTTCATCGTCGGATTCTTGAAGTCGGGGGCGGCGCCGCCGCCGAACAAGGCGCCGACGCCGCTCTTGGCGAGACCGCCAGCCACCGACATCAACGAGCTCGCGTCGGTCACCTGGTCGACGGCGGTGAACATGCCGGTGAGCGGCGCGGTGCCGGCTTTCTCGACCGCCGCCTCGTCCATGCAGGCGGCGTAGAAGTCGCCGATCTGACGGCGCTCGGGATCGGCCGAGGGGGTCTTGCCTTCGCTCTCGAGGAGATTCTTCACCAGCTCACGGTTGCGCTCGGTGATGGTCGAGAAGCTCCGCACCCAGCGCGCCTGGTCGGACGGCAGCTTCGTCGAGTCGAGCCAGCCGCCGCAGGCGTAGCGGTAGAAGTCGTTGCACGGATCGGCGGTGCGGTCCATCGCAGAAGTGACCGAGGCGGCGATCTCCTGCCGCGACAGGCTCTTGCCCGACGGGGCGTCGGCGCCGCGGAGCGCCGCGACAGGGAAGGAAAGCAGCAGCGCAGCGAAAGATCCGGCGAGTGGCAGGCAGCGTCGATTCATCTTCTTGAGCTCCTTGGGTATCGATCGAAAGAGAAGGTCGGTTGAAGTACTACGCACGAGAACGCGATCAGTTCTCGCTCGGCGTCTCCGCGAGCTGGACCGGCGCGACGTTCTCCGGCCCTTCGTTCGCTGGGCTGTTGACCCGCTTGCTGACCGGAAAGACCTCCATGCCTGCCGCCGGGTAGGAAAGAAAAAGACCGGTAAGGGTGGAAGTGTCGGCAGCCGGATCGAGCCAGGGTCCTTGACTCGCTGCCGGCAGGATGACCGGCATTCGATCGTGGACGGTGGCCGTGAGCTCATTCGGGGTCGTCGTGAGGATGGCGCAGGTTTCCAGCGTCGCGCCGCCTTCCGGGTTCTTCCACTGCGACCAGAGGCCGGCGAAAGCGAAGGTGGAGCCTCCCCGCAACTGAATGAGGAACGGCTGCTTTCCTTTACCGAGCTTTTTCCATTCATAGAAAGCGTTCGCCGGAATGAGGCAGCGGCGCCGCTTCATCGCGTCGCGGAAGGACGGCTTCTCGGCCGCGGTCTCGGAGCGGGCGTTGATCAGGCTGTTGCCGATGCCCGGGTCTTTCGCCCAGTGCGGGACGAGCCCCCACTGCACCAGGGCAAGCTCGCGTGTGGCTGCGGCCGTGGAGGAGCGGCGGATGATCGGTACGGTCTGCGTCGGCGCGATGTTGTATCGCGGCACGATCGCTGCGAGCGTCTCCTCGGGCGGCGGCGCCGTCTCGAAGATCTGCGCCAGGACCTCGCCGGGAGTGGTCAGGACGTAGCGGCCGCACATGCCCGCACGATACGGGGCGGGGGCCGATGGCACAAGTCGGCCTCCGGTGTCGTTTCCTAGGGTGTGCAGGAGTCCATTGGCCCGGTTCGTTGCCGGAGCCGAGAATTCCGCTCCGATCTGTACTCTTTGGAGGACGTTTCCATGCGCAAGGGAATCTTCGCTTTGCTCTTCGTCTGCTGTAGTGCCGCCCAGGCGCAACGCCTCTATCCCATCCTGTTCGTCACCCAGACGCCGATTCCTTACGACTTCACGGCGATCGGCTCGGTCTTCGGCAACCATCGCGCCGACATGCAGAGCACCGGTCGCGTCGGCGACCTCTACGTGCTCTACCCGAACGGCGCGCTCAAGAACCTGACCCAGCTCGGCGGCTACGGGGTTGCTTCCGGATTCCAGGGGGCGACCTCGATCGCGGTGCGCGAGCCGGCAGTCCACTGGAACGGCACCAAGGCGATCTTCTCCATGGTCATCGGCGCTCCGACGCAGCAGTATCAGTGGGGCACCTACTACTGGCAGCTCTACGAGGTCACCGGCCTGGGCGCTGCCGACCCGGTGACGATCACCAAGGTGCCGAACCAGCCCCTGCTCGCCAACAACGTCAGTCCGGTCTACGCTCCCGACGGCAAGATCCTGTTCACTTCCGACCGGCCGCGCGACGGCCGGGCGCATCTCTATCCGCAGCTCGACGAGTACGAGGAGGCGCCGACCGTCAGCGGGCTGTGGAGTCTCGATCCGGCGACTGGCGCGCTGAAGCTCCTCGATCACTCCCCGTCGGGCGACTTCAAGCCGACCGTGGACAGCTTCGGCCGCGTCGTCTTCACCCGCTGGGACCACCTGCAGCGCGACCAGCAGGCCGACAGCGACTACTACGACGAGACCGGCGGCAACCCGCCGACCTACGGCACCTTCAACTGGTCGAGCGAGCGCGCCGACGCCGTGGCGCTGGCGACCCGCGTCGAGCAGTTCCCCGAGCCGCGCGCCGGAAGGAGCGACCTGCTGCTGCCGCACGAAGAGGGTCACAGCTTCAACCACTTCTTTCCCTGGATGGTGAATCCCGACGGCACCGGCCTCGAGACCCTGAACCACATCGGCCGCCACGAGCTGCACAGCTATTTCAATCGCAGCTTCAACAACGACAACAATCTCGACGAGTTCCTCTGCGGCGACAACTCGTGCGGGCGCTTCAACGGCCGCGAGATCGTCAATATGCTCGAGATCCGCGAGAGCGCCATGATCCCCGGCCTCTACTTCGCGGTCGACGCACCGGAGTTCTACACCCACGCCGCCGGCATGCTGTTCTCGCTCAACGGGGCGCCGACCGATCCCGCCGACGAGATGGCCGTCACCTGGATCTCCCACCCCGACACCGGCAGCTTCACCGACACGCCGGGACCCTGCCACTCGGGTTTCTACCGCAACCCGCTGCCGCTCTCGGCGGCGAGCGGTTCCGGGGCTCTCATCGCAGTGCACGCCGGCGAACGCAGCGCCGGCGTACCGGAGACCCGGCAAGCGGCGAACGACGGCTCGACGGCCGCTCCGGTGGCGCGCTACAAGTTCCGCCTGCGCAATCTGACGCCCGCGACCACGCCCTGCGCCGGCTACCAGAAGTACGGCACCACGCTGACCAGCGGCATTACCAAGAGCCTCTCCTACTGGGATCCCGACGTCAGTGTGAGCTACACCAACGTCACCATGTGGGAGCTCGATCCGGTCGAAGTGCGGCCGCGCACGCCGCCCACACCGCCGCTTCCCCCTCTCGAGACCCCGGAGGCCTCGGTGTTCAGCGACGAGCAGGTGAATGTCGCCGCCTTTCGCGACTATCTCGAAAGCCAGAAGCTCGCCCTCATCGTGAGTCGCGATGTGACCACCCGCGATCGCGCCGACAAGCAGCAGCCCTACAACCTGAGCGTGCCGGGGGGCGTACAGACCATCGGCGCCGCCGGAACGATCTACGACGTGACGCACATGCAGATCTTCCAGGCCGACCTCATCCGGAGTCTGGGCGGCACGGCGACACCGCGCGCCGGGCGCCGGGCGCTGGCGCAGAAGCTGCACGATCCGCGGGCGATCAACCCGCCACTGGCGCCGGGATCCCCGGCGGCGAGCGTCGAGCTCGGCCTCGACGGCTCGATGGCGGCGCTGGTGCCGGCCGAGCGTGCGCTCAGCTGGCACCTCACCAACGGTGCGGGCACGCCGGTGGTGCGCGAGCGCTACTGGCTCACCTTCCAGCCGGGCGAGATCCGCGTCTGCACCTCGTGTCACGGACTCAACAGCCTCGACCAGTCGAGCCCGGGCAGCACCGCGCCGCAGAATCCGCCCGAAGCGCTGCGCAGCCTCCTGCA
>JAGOCP010000057.1 GCA_017998715.1 Thermoanaerobaculia bacterium
CCCCGCCCCCGGGTCGCCGCCGGCGGGCCGGGGCCCTGCCAGCCCGCGCTGCCGGAGACCGGCAGCAGATCGGGGTGGATGGAGAACAACACCATCGCCATCGGGCCGAGCCAGAAGTTGGGAATCGCCACGCCGGCGAGCGAAAAGAGGCGCGCGAATCGATCGATCCAACCGTCGCGGAAGTAGGCGGCGAGCATCCCCAGCGGCAGCGCGAGCGCGAGCGCCGAAGCGAGGGCCGCCGCCGCCAGAAGCGCGGTCGCCGGATAGTGCCGGGCGATGAGCGTCGCGACCGGCTCGTCGAAGTGCAACGACTGCCCGAGATCGCCGCGCGCCAGACCGGCGACGAAGGCCGCGTACTGCGCGAGAAGCGGCCGGTCGAGGCCGAGCTCGGTGCGCAGCGCCGCGACATCGCCCGCCTGCGCCCCTTCGCCGAGCATCATCTCCACCGGATCGCCGGGAATGAGATGGATCAGGGCGAAGACCAGCGTCGCCACCGCCAGCGTCACCGGCACCGCCTGCGCCAGGCGCCGCAGCAGATAGCCGGTCACTCCTGCCCTCCCGCCGCCGGCCCGCTGTCCTGCGCACCGTCGTCGTCGAGCCCGAGGTGGAGCACCAGATAGGACAGCGCCTGGCGCGAAAGGCCGAGCTGGCGCGCCGCCTCCGCCCGATTGCCGGCGGCGGCGCGCAGTGCCTTGCGCAGCAACGAGCGGCGCAGCTCGTCGATCTTCTGGTGGTAGGCGCTCGCGGCCGACTCCTCCGCCGCCGCTGCCGGAGCGCCGAGGTCGAGCATCCCGGCGCGGATCGGGCCGTTGCCGGCGAGGGCGGCCGCCGCCTGCAGCGCATTCGCCAGCTCGCGCACGTTGCCTGGCCAGCGGTGCGCGGCGATGGCGCGGCGGGCGTCCTGGGCGAGCTGCAGCTGCGGTTGCGCGCGCCGGCGGCGCTCCTCGGCGACGAAGTGCTCGGCGAGCAGCATCCGGTCGTCGCCGCGTTCGCGCAGCGGCGGCAACGTGACAGTGCAGACCTTGAGCCGGTAGTAGAGGTCCTGGCGAAACTTGCCCGCGCGTACCATCGCGGCGAGATCGCGATGGGTCGCGGCCACCAGCCGCACGTCGACCCGGCGCGCCGTCGACTCGCCGAGCCGGCGGACTTCTCCCTCCTGCAAGACGCGCAGGAGATTGCCTTGCGCTACCGCCGGCAGGTCGCCGATTTCGTCGAGGAAGACCGTGCCGCCATGCGCTGTCTCGAAGACTCCGGCGCGCGCCCGATCGGCGCCGGTGAAGGCGCCGCGGGCGTGTCCGAAGAGGTCCGAAAGCAGCAGCGTCTCGGAGAGCGCGGCGCAGTTCACCGGCACCCAGGGCGCGCCGGCACGGCCGCTCACGCGGCGCAGCTCGCGGGCGGCGAGCTCCTTGCCGCAGCCGCTCTCGCCGAGAAGGAGCACCGGCATGTCGCTCGGGGCGAACTGGCGCAGGCGCTCGACGGCGGCGAGCAGCAACGGACTCTCACCGATCATGCCGGATGCGGCGGCGCTGGCGGGCGCACCTTCGCCTGCCGCCGCACGCGCCAGCCGCGGCGCCGGCCGGAGCTCGGGGAGCTCGCGCACGAGCAAGGCGAAAATCGCCCGCAGGACCTCGTCGATGCGGGTCGCCCGCAGGCGCAGCGTTCCGCCGCCGGCCTCGGCCAGCAGTTCCTCGCTACCCTGCATGGCGGGCGCCCCATCGATCCAGCGATGATCGCCGGCGGGCGAGCTCCAGACGAGCTCGGCCTCCGGGGCTCCGACGGCGCGCAGCAGATCGGCGAGCGCCGCCCGGTCGCCGGGCAGACACTGCAGATACTCGCGCAGCGCCGTCCATTGCCCGGCCTCGCCGCGCGTCAGGGCCGCGGCGTAGCGCGTCGCGCCGAGCCGCCGGAAGAGCTCGGCAGCGCTTTCCCGCAGCGCCCGCGGAACCGCCCCCGGCAGGGTCAGCTCGAGATCGAGGAGGAGGCGCGCACGGCGGAACGGCGGCAGGGTTGAGCGGGCTGTGAGCGCCGCGAAGGCCTCGGCGGGCGGCGCCTCGCCGGCGAGAACCGGCAGCCAGAGCGCCGCGAACGCGCCACCGCGCGCTTCCCGCCGCGCCTCGTCGAGCCTGCCGGCGAGGGCGAAGAGGGCCGGCAACTCCTCCGCTTCGAGCTCGCCCAGACCGGCGGCGTCGACCGACTCGAGCCAGACGGCGGCCTCGCCGGGGCGCTCCAGCCAGCCGCAGGCGCGCGCCGCAAGCACGGCCAGCTGCGACAGGTGGTAGTCGTCGCCGGCTCGCGAGGCCTCGGCGCAGACCTGGGAGCAGCGCTCGACCGCCGCCTCCGGCCGTCCGCGCACGAGCTCGAGCCGGAGCCAGAGGGCCTCGTCGACGATCAGCCCGCGCCGATTGCCGCTGCGCCGATTGTGCGCCGTCGACGCGCGCAGGATCGCCTCGACCTCGAGTAGCTTGCCCGAGCGCAATCGCACTTCGGCCAGGTTCCACTGCGCCAGCGTGATCGCCAGCGGCCCGTCGCAACGCCGCAGCAGACGAGCCGAATGCTGGAAGGCGCGCTCGGCGTGGACGAAGTCGCCGAGAGTGAGAAGCCCCAGACCGAGATTGTTCCAGGCGCGTCCGGCTTCGTGGCGGCGCATCGCACGGCGCCCGGCGAGCAGCGCTCGCGAGTGCGCCACGACCGCCGCGCCATCGGATTCGGCGAGCGCCTTCCAGACCTGCGCCTCGCTCCAGGCGCGCGCGACCCGTGGATGCGCGGCCGCGGCGGAAGCAGCGGCGAAGCTGCGCTCGGCGGCGGCGCGATCACCGCGATCGAGCGCCGCCGTCGCCGCAAGGAGGTGGGCGAGGGCGCGGGCCTCGACCGACCTCGCCCGGGAGATGGCAGCCGCGGCCCAGTCCGCTGCGGCGTCGGGTTCGCCCGCGAGCGCCAGCACGCGCAGCGCCGTGTCGCCGGCAGCGACCCGCTCGGCCGCCGACAGCGGACGGGCGGCCAGCCGATGGACGATCTCGCGCGCGGCGGGAAGATCTCCGAGCAGCTGGCAGCAGGTGGCGCGGATCGTCAGGGCCGCAGTCTCGTCCTCGCCGTCGAGCTCGCGGTTCGCCTCCTCGAAGCGGCCTTGCGCGAGCAGCGCTGCCGCGCGCTGCAGCGTCCCCGCCGCCGCAGTTGGCCCGGCAGCGGGCTCGGGCGACGGCACACCGGCGAGGCGTTCGCGCACCGCGGCCGGGCCGGCCAGCCAGGGGATCGCCGCTCCCTCCCGCACCAGGCAACCGGCAAGGGCCCGGCGCGCGAACTCGAACTCCGGTTGCCAGAGAAAGCCGGCGGCGGCGAAGATCCTGCCAATCGCCTCGTCGGCCGACATCGGTGCCAGCGCCCCTTCCCAGGCGGCCAGCAGCTCACGGGCCGCGCTGCGCCCCTCACCGCGTCCGGCAATTCGATCGTGCGCCCGGAAAAGCCGGAGGAGGAGCTCACGCAGCTGCTCCTGGTCCGACCGGGAAGCGCGTTTTGGCCCAGCCGCGAGACCGGACAGGCGCCCGCAGTCGTCGACCGAGGCCCCCGTCCAGCCGTCTGCGAGCGACCAGCCGGCCGCTTCGCAGAGCGAGAGTGCCGCCGCCGCTTGCAGCAGCGCCGCCAGCTTGGCGCGGTCGGTGCATCCCGCGGCGTCGACCGGGCGCCCCGACCCGGCGGCGAAGGCCGGGTGCTCGAGGCGCTCGGCGGCGCGGCTCAAGCCTCCACCCCCACCAACAGGCCGAGGTCGCGCCAGAAGTCGGGATACGACTTGCCGACGCAGCCCGGGTCGGCGATGCGAAGGTTCGGACGTCGCAGGCCGACCAGCGCCATCGCCATGGCGATGCGGTGGTCGCCGTGCGAATCGACCTGCACCGCGGTGTCGGGGGGCTCGCGATCGGCCCAGACACCCGAGATCACCAAACCGTCCGCGAGCTCTTCGACGACGGCGCCGGCCCGGCGCAGCTCGGTGGTCATCGCCGCCAGCCGATCGCTCTCCTTGATCCGCAGGTGGGCCACGTTGCGAATGCGGGTCGTACCGCGCGCGAACGGCGCGAGCGCGGCGAGCGTCGGCACCTGGTCGGGAATGTCGCCGAGGTCGGCGTCGATCGCGACCAGGCCGGGTCCTCCTTCGACAGCGGCGCCGCCGTCCTCCCAGGCCACCCTCGCCCCCATCGCCGTCAGCAGGTCGAACAGCCGCCGGTCGCCCTGGCGGGAGTGGCGAGAGGCCCCCTCGATGAAGACCTTGCCGCCGGTGAGCGCCGCGGCGGCCGCCGGGTAGGCAGCGGCGGAAAAATCGGCTTCGATCTCGACTTCGCTGGCCGCGAGCGTGCTCGGGTGGGCGATCCACCGATTCCCCGCCGCCGCCTCGACCCGACCGCCGAAGCGCTCGATCATGTCCAGTGTGAGGCCGACGTAGGGCGCCGAGGCGAGCTCCGGGACCTCGACCTCGAGGGGAGTCTCGGCGCGCTGGCCGGCGAGGAGCAGAGCCGAGAGATACTGACTCGAGGCCGAGGCATCGAGGCGGACGAAACCGCCGCGCAGCCGGCCGCCGTGCACGACGAGCGGTGCATGACCTTCCGCCGCCGCAAATTCGATGCGCACACCGAGCTGCTGCAGCGCATCGGTGAGCGGACGAATGGGCCGCTCCCGCAGTCGCGCCACGCCGTCGATCCGGAAGCGCCCGGGAAGCGTCGCGGCGATCGCCACCAGGAAACGGAACATCGTGCCGGCGTTGCCGCAGTGGAGCTCCGCGGTCGCCGGAATCGCGGCGGGCGGCTGGATCACGACGGCAGCGGCCGTGCGGGCGCAGCGGAAGCCGAGGTCGGCGAGCGCAGCGAGGAAGAGCTCCGTGTCCTCGGCCGCGAGCGGTCGCGCGATGACGGTGCGCTGCCGCGCGAGCAGCGCCAGCGCCAGGGCGCGATGGGTCAGGCTCTTCGACGACGGCGGGCGCAGCCGGCCGGCGACCGGCCGGCCGGCAGGCACGGCGACGGCGCCGGAGCGCCCGGCGGCGCCGGCGGCGCCGGCGTCAATCGAGGGTGGCCACCAGACCGTCATAGCCGAGCTCGATGCCGGGAGGGAGCGGGATCTCGAGCCGGCCGTGGTCGATGTCGTGCGCAATGTGCGTCAACAGGGTGCGGCGCGCGCCGATCCGCTGCGCGACGGCGATCGCCTCGGCCAGGCTGAAGTGCGTCGGATGCGGGCGGTAGCGCAAGGCCGAGAGCACCAGGAGCTCGACACCCGCGAGCAGAGCGAAGCTCGCCTCGGAGATGTGGTTGACGTCCGTCACGCAGGCGAAGCGGCCGATCCGGTAGCCGAAGACCTCCATGTCGCCGTGCGCGACCGGAATCGGCACCACGCCGAGGCCCAGCAGCTCGAACGGCGCCCGCACCGGCACGAGCTCGAGCCGCGGCTTGCCGCCGCCCTCCTGCCCGCCCTCGAAGACGTAGGTGAAGATCTGCCGCATCCGGTTCATGGTCTCGGCAGAGCCGAAGCAGGGAATCGATGCGTGCTGGCGGAAGTTGTAGATCCGCAGGTCGTCGAGGCCGAAGATGTGATCGGCGTGCGGGTGGGTGTAGAGCACCGCGTCGACCCGGTCGATGGCAAAGCGCAGCGCCTGCTCGCGGAAGTCGGGCGAGGTGTCGATGACCAGCGAGGCGCCCGCAGTCTCGACGCGCAGGCCCGGCCGCATGCGCCGGTTGCGCGGATCGGTCGAGCGACAGACGGCGCAGTCGCAGCCGACCACCGGCACACCCGTCGAGGTGCCGCTGCCGAGCATGGTCAACCGAAGCGGCATCACGCGAAAAGTCTATCCGAGCCATTCGATCCGACGGCTCCGGAACCAGGCATCGAGCAGGCGGATCTCGCCGCCCGGTACCGCAAAGCTCCTCGGCTCGTGGAAATGGCCGAGCAGCAGCACATCGTGCCCTTCGGCCAGACGGCGGGTGCCGTAGCGGCGGATCGCCGCTTCCGGGATCGCCGACTTGTGCTTGAAGTTGGTGTGCGAAAGGCGGCGCTCGGCGGCGTCGACGAAACGGCCGACGATCCGCCGCGGCACGCCGCGAATGACCATCTTGACCGGGCCGCTCTTCGACAGCCAGCGCCAGGCGAGATACTGGCGATCGCGGTCGTTCAGGCCGTCGCCGTGCACCGCGAGGTAGCGCACGCCGCCGGCCGCAAAGGCGCACTCGCCGCCCACCGAGTCGAAACAGTCGCGATAAGGACCTTCGGCGAGGAAGAAGTCGCGATTGCCTTCGACGTAGTCCACCCGGACGCCGCGCCGGCGCAGCATCGCGATGGCCTCGAGAAAAAGCCGGATGCCCGGCGTTTCGTACTGATGAAAGCCGATCCAGGCCTGAAACAGGTCGCCCAGGAGGAGCAGACGCCCGGCTCCCTCCTCCGGCAGGCGCTCGAGCTGGTCGGCGAGCGGCTGCGCGTCGCCTCCGGGTCCGCCCAGGTGTGCATCCGCCACCACCGCGACTCTCATGCTCCTCCGATCTCCATCCTGCGAAGCCCAAGGATATCGCCCCGCCCTGCGGGGCGGGGCGCGCCATGCGAGCGGGGTGTGTCGGTGGGACCCCGGCGCTCCTACACTGATTCAGGCCCGGCGGTTCTCGCCCGGCGGTTTCCTGCCTGGATCCTAGGAGGAAGCGATGACCCAGCCCCTTCGTCGCATCGTCGTCGGCAGCTCGCTCGCCCCGCAGAGCGACGGCGTTCTCTCGAGCGCCCTCGCCTTCGCCCGGTTGGTCGGCGCGCAGGTCGAGGTCGTGCACGCCTATGTGCCGCCGATGCCGTACATCGGCGATCCCTTCCCGGTCGCCTGGGCGAGCGACGAGCTCCTCGCCGACCATGAGGCGGCGCTCGAGCGCGCGCTGGCCGCCCAGGCCGAGCGCGTCCATGCGCGGCCCGGGGAGATCGGCGGCTTCCGCTTGACGCCCGCGCCGCCGGCGCTCGCCCTCGAGGAAGCGGCCAAGAAGTACGATGCCGGCCTGATCGTCGTCGGACCGGCCGAGAGCGGCTCGCGCATCGCCCGCCGCCTGCTCGGCTCCACCTCGGACCGGCTCCTCCGGCACTCCGGCAGACCGATCCTCCTGGCGCGCAGCCCGTTCCTCGAAGTCCCGCGCCAGGTACTCCTGCCGGTCGACTTCTCGCGTCCGTCGATGGACGCACTCGCCTGGGGGGGCGAGCTCCTGCGGGCATTCGGCGAGCCGAACTGGCCGGCGGTCGAGGCGCTCTTCGTCCTCTCCCCCTTCCCGGATCAGACCGAGCTGCAGTTCACCAGCACACAGGTCGAGCGGCTGGCGCTCGACGAGCTCGACCGCGCGCTCGGCAAGCTGAAGAGCGCCGGAGCGATGGGAGCGACGGGAGCGATCGGCCGGCGCATCCGCATCGGCCGGCCCAGCGAGGAGATCCTCGCCGAGATCCACGACCGCGCCGTCGACCTCGTGATCCTCGGCACCCACGGCCGCTCCGGGCTCGAGCGCTTCATGCTCGGCAGCGTCGCGAGCGACATCACCCGCGACGCCCGCTGCAGCGTGATCATCGTCCCCCCCGCCGCCGGCTGAAGGCGGCGAGCCGGCTGGCCCTAGCCGCGCGCGGGCTGAGCTGCGACCGCGGTCGCCACCGCGGCGGCGATGCGTTTGAAGGCCGCGGCATGCGGGCCGGCGGGCTGGGCGACGACGATCGGGGTGCCGGCGTCGCCGCCTTCGGCGATCGCCGCGTCGAGCGGCACCGAACCGAGGAAAGGAGTCTCGAGCTCCTTCGCCGTGCGCTCGCCGCCGCCGCTCCTGAAGACGTGGGTCTCGTGGCCGCAGTTGGGGCAGACGAAAGTCGACATGTTCTCGACGATGCCCAACACCGGCACCTCCATCTTGCGGAACATCGCCAGACCCTTGCGGGCGTCGAAGAGGGCGACGTCCTGCGGCGTGGTGACGATCACCGCGCCGGCGACCGTCACCTTCTGGATCACCGACAGCTGGGCGTCGCCGGTGCCCGGCGGCATGTCGAGGATCAGGAAGTCGAGCGCCCCCCAGTCGACGTCGCCGAGCATCTGCTCGATCGCCTTCATCACCATCGGACCGCGCCAGATGACCGGCGTGTCGGTGTCGAGGATGAACCCCAGGGACATGAGCTTGATGCCGTACTTCTCGAAAGGCCGGATGCGGTTGCCGATGACCACCGGACGCTCGTCGATACCGAACATCGTCGGCAACGACGGGCCGTAGATGTCGACGTCGAGGAGGCCGACGCGGTGCCCGGCAGCCCCGAGGGCGATGGCGAGGTTGCTCGCCACGGTCGACTTGCCGACGCCGCCCTTGCCGCTCGCCACCGCCACCACGGCGCGCACCTCGGGTATCAGCGACGGATTCGGCGCGATCGCCCGCGCCGCCGACTCCTCGCGCGTCGGCGGCGCGGCAACCTCGATCTCGACCGCGACCCGGCCGACGCCCGGCAAAGCGGCGACCGCACGCTCGACGTCGCGCTGCACCTCTTCCGCCGCCGCGCGGTTCTGCGTCGTGATGGCGAGGCGAACACGCACGGTGTCGCCTTCGACCGCCATCTGTTTGACGAAACCGAACGACACGATGTCGCGGCTCATGCCCGGAAACCGGACACCCTTCAGCGCTTCCCAGATCTTCTCGTCGAGGGGACCCTGCGGAGAGCTCATCGATTCTTCACCCTTTCCAGTTCACTGCGGAACATCCTCTTCTGCGCACTCGGTGCCGGCGAGCCGAGCGACCTCGGCGCGCACCTCGGCCGTCAGGGCCGGGAGCTCGCGGATCGAGCGTCCGGCGAGCGGTATCGCCTCGCCGAAGCGCACCGTCACGGTTTGCGGCCGGATCAGGAAACTGCGCCGCGACTGCACAGCGAGCGTCCCGTGCAGACCCACCGGCACGACCGGCAGGCCACTCTTCAACGCCATCAGGAAGCCGCCGCGGCGGAACGGCAGGACCTTGCCGCCGAGCGATCGCAGCTCCTCCGGGAAGACCACGATCGAGGCGCCGCGCGAGAGCTTGTCGAGCGCCGCGGCGAAGCTGTCCTTCGCCGTCGAGCGATCCTTGCGATCGACCGGAATGAAGCCGCCGAGGGCCATCGCCCAGCCGAAAACCGGAATCCGGAAGAGGCTCCGCTTGGCGATGAACCGGCTCTGCCCGGGGATCGCCACGAGCAGCGCCGGGATGTCGAACAGGCTCTGGTGGTTCGCCATGATGACGCAGCGACCGTCGGAGACCGGTCCGGGTGAGGCGTCGGCGACCGCCTCGTGGCGGACCTCCAGCCGGATCCAGCTCGCCCACAGGAGGCCCTTCGCCCACATCCGGGCGGCGCGATTCGTCCAGTTGCCGCGCGGCGGAATCGGTGCCACCAGGATCGAAACGACAGAGAAGAACAGTGTGCCCAGCAGAAGGTAGAGGTTGCCGGTCAGGGTCGCCAGCGCCACGCGCAGGAACGCCGGGCGCGCCGGCTCCGGGCTCGCAGCGTTCTGTTGGGGCCGTTCACTCACCGAAGTCACCGGGATCTCTCGCAACTGCCTGTTAGAATTGACCGACATGCCCCCGCGAAGGTTCTCGCCGACGGCGCTTTCCTGGTCGCTTCGCGCCGGCGCCGCCTACGACGCTCTCTTCGCCCTGCTCCTGGCCGCCTTTCCGCGGCAGATCGCCGCGGTTTTCCGGCTTCCGCTGCCCGGCGAGCGATTCTATCTCTGGCTCATCGCCGTCTTTCTGCTCAGCCTGGGCGTTTTCTACATCCTGGTCGCCCGCAATCCGGCCGAACGGCGCGATTTCCTCCGGCTGGCCATCGCCACACGCCTGGTCGGCGCGGCCGTGATCGGCGCAGCGGCAGTCGGGCGACCCGATCTCGGCGGACTCTGGGCGATCGCCGGTGGCGACCTGCTCTTCGGCGCCGCGCACCTCGCGCTGTCGCGCTCGCTGGGTGCGGATCCTGCATCCCGCGCATGATGTGGGCACCATGAGGACGTTGTCGGCAACGCTCGAACGGCTCGGGCGCCGGGCCACCGACCGCGGAGGCAGGATCGCCGAAGAGGCCGGGGAGCTCGCGCTGCTCGCCGCGCACTCGCTGCGTTCGCTGGTGACGCCGCCCTGGGACACCTCCGCCTGGCTGATGCAGATGGAGCAGGTCGGCGTGCGCTCGTTCGCGGTCGCCGCCATCACCACCGTCTTCACCGGCATGGTGCTCGCGCTGCAGACGGCGCTCGCGCTGCCCGGCCTCGGGGTGAAGTACTACATCGGCACGGTGGTCTCGAAGTCGACCGTACGCGAGCTGGTGCCCGTGCTGGTGGCGCTCATCGTCGGCGGCCGCATCGGCGCCGGCATGACCGCCGAGATCGGCACGATGAAGGTCACCGAGCAGGTCGACGCGCTGCGCGCCATGGCGGCCGACCCGGTGCGCAAGCTGGTCGTGCCGAAGCTCGCCGCGACGCTCGTCATGCTGCCGGCCCTGACCCTGATCGGCGACGTCCTCGGCATCCTCGGCGGCCTGGTGATCGCCGTCGGGCAGTTGCAGCTGACCGCTGCGTTCTACTGGAACGATGTCGTCACGGCGCTGACGCTCGACGACTTCGCGAGCGGCCTCGGCAAGTCGTTCTTCTTCGCCTTCTTCATCACCATCGTCGCCTGCCACAACGGGTTGACCGCACGCGGCGGCGCCGACGGCGTCGGCCGGGCGACCACCAACACCGTCGTCCTGGCCTCGATTCTCATCCTGGTGTCGGACTTCTTTCTCACCAAGCTGTTTTCCTTCCTCTGACCCGCCGACCATGACACCGACCCGAGAGACTCCTGCGCCAGGGGACGAGCCGACCAGCGGGCCGATCTTCGCCGTCAGCGACCTGCGCAAGAGCTACGGCGCGCGCGCGGTGCTCGCCGGCCTCGAGTTCGAGGTCGGGCGCGGCGAATGCCTGGTCATCCTCGGGCGCTCCGGCTCGGGCAAGAGCGTGACCCTGCGCCTGCTCATCGGGCTCGACCCGCCGGACTCGGGCTCGATCCGCTACGCTGGGCAGGAGCTCGTCGGCCTCTCGGAACGCGAGCTCCTGCCGGTGCGGCGCCGCGTCGCCATGCTCTTCCAGGGCGGCGCGCTGTTCGACTCGATGAACGTCTTCGAGAATCTCGCCTTCCCGCTGCGTGAGCACCGCGCCTTGGGCGAACCCGAGCTCGCGCAGCGGGTTTCCGAGCTGCTCGAGCTCGTCCGCCTGCCGGGGATCGAGACCAAGCTCCCCTCCGACCTCTCCGGCGGCATGAAGAAGCGTGTCGCGCTCGCGCGCGCTCTCGCCCTCGAACCCGAAACGCTGCTGTTCGACGAACCGACGACCGGGCTCGACCCGATGACCTCGGCCTCGATCGCCCGCCTCATCCGCGAAACGCGGGAACGCCTGAATACCACGGTCATCGTCGTCACCCACGACCTCGCGCTAGCGCGCGGGGTCGCCGACCGGATCGCCTTTCTCGACGAGGGCCGTTTCCGCTTCCAGGGCACCCTGGCCGAGGCTGACCGCTCCACCGACCCCCTGCTCGCCGCCTTCCTATCCGGAAGCGAGGAGAACGAAGATGCCGACCCCTCCGTCCACCGCCCGTAGAGTGGGACTTCTGCTGCTGGTCGCGCTGGCGCTCGGCATGGCGGCGATCTTCACCGTCGGCGAGCGCCGCAACCTGTTCTCGGCCAAGAACGACTACTTCATCCGCTTCGACTCGGTTTCCGGCCTGCAGCCCGGCAGCAACGTGCAGCTCGACGGTGTCGGCGTGGGATCGATCGCCGCCATCGACCTCTCCGAAGACGTCCGCCAGAACCAGATCGAGATCCGCATCCGCGTCGAGGAGCGCTTCGCGGCGCGCATCCGCGACGACTCGATGGCCCGCATCCGCACGCTGGGGCTCCTGGGCGACAAGTACATCGAGATCTCGTCCGGGACGTCGCAGTTCCCCGAGATCCCGGAAGGCGGCGCCATCGGCACCGCGCCGGTCGCCGACGTCGACCGTCTGCGGGCCTCGGGCGAGGACCTGGTGAACAACGTCACCCGGATCACCGAGCAGCTGACCACCATCCTCGGCCGCATGGAGCGCGGCGAGGGGATCCTCGGCGAGCTGACCAGGGACGTCGAGCCGAATCGCAAGGTCACCACCGAGTTCATCGCCACTCTCGACTCGATCCGCGGCATGTTCGACGAGTTCCGCAACGGCGCTGGCCCGCTGCCCCGCATGCTCGGCGACCGCACCCTCGGCGACAAGCTCGAGAGCACGGTGACCCGGCTCGACTCCCTCCTCGGCCAGGCCGAGTCGGGCGGCGGGGCGCTGTCGATGCTGCTCACGGACGGCGAGCAGAAGGCGCGCCTCGAGCGCTCTCTCGCCAGCATCGAACGCACGACGGCGAATCTCGAGTCGGCGTCCGCGTCGCTGCGCGAGGAGCGCGCGCTCCTGCCCAAGCTCCTCGGCGACGAAGCCTACGGCGAGAAGCTCTCGGGCGAGCTCCAATCCCTGCTGGAGAATCTCAACCGTGTGGCCGGGAAGATCGACCATGGAACGGGCTCAGCAGCCCAGATCATCAACGACCCGCAGCTCTATCAGGCGATGAAGGACATCGTCGTCGGCATCGACGAGTCGGCGATTCTGCGGCGCCTGATCCGCAACCGCCAGAAGAAGGGCATCGAGGTGCGACTCGAGCAGAGCCTCGACGCGGTGCCGGCCCCACCCCCGGCGAAGCAGCCCTGAGCAGGGCAGAAGGCGGAGGGAACCGGAGCTGCGATAGGCTCGCGGCGGCACGTATGCGTCAGCACATCCTCGTCACCGGCGGCGCCGGGTTCATCGGCAGTCACGTCACCCGCAGGCTCCTCTCCCGGGGCGACCGGGTGACCGTCCTCGATGATTTCAACGACTTTTACGATCCGTCGCTCAAGCGCGCCAACGCCTCCGAGTTCGCCAGACGGGACGACTGGCGGCTGGTCGAAGGCGACATCCGCAACGCCGCCCTGGTCGACCGTCTGTTCGAGGACAGCCGGTTCGACGCCGTCATTCATCTCGCGGCGAGGGCCGGCGTGCGCCCGAGTCTCGCCGAGCCGATCCTCTACGAAGAGGTCAACTGCATCGGCACGCTCCGTCTGCTCGAGGCGGCGCGCCGCCACGGCCCGGCGAACTTCGTCTTCGCCTCCTCGTCGTCGGTCTACGGCATCAACGAGAAAGTGCCGTTCTGCGAAGACGACGCGGTCGACCGGCCGATCTCGCCCTACGCCACGACCAAGCGCGCCGGCGAGCTGCTGTGCTTCAACTACCACCACCTCTACGGGCTGCGCACCTCGTGCCTGCGGTTCTTCACCGTCTACGGGCCGTCGCAGCGCCCGGAGATGGCGATCGCCAAGTTCACCGACCTGCTGGCGCGGGGCCAGACCGTGCCGCTCTTCGGCACCGGCCAGACGCGACGCGATTACACCTACATCGACGACATCGTCGACGGCGTGATCGCCGCCCTCGACCTGGCACCCGGCTTCGAGATCTTCAACCTCGGCGGCTCGCAGACCACCACCCTCATCGACCTCGTGCACGGCATCGCCGGGGCACTGGGAGTCGAGGCGCGGGTCGAGATGCTCCCCGAGCAGCCCGGCGACGTGCCGATCACCTTCGCCGACGTCAGCAAAGCCGGCCGCATGCTGGGCTACTCGCCCAAAGTCCCGATCCGTGAGGGCCTGCGGCGCGTCGCCGCCTGGTATCGCGGCCGCCACGCCGGCTAGGCGGAAGCGGCGCTATTCCTCCATCCGGATCTGCAGGACCTCGGAGACGAGGCGCCAGGTGCCCTTCTCGCGCACCATCTGCGCCTCCGTCTTGACCTTCGAGTAGGAGGTCTCGCCCTCGATCAGGAGCAGCGCCCGGTCGCCGCGCACGAAGCCGCGGACGATCTTGTAGCTCTTGTCCGGATGGTCCTTGCGGAAAGACTGCACGATCTCTTCCGCATGCTCGCCATAGCCGGCCTGGACCTCTTCGCTGAAGTAGGGCTTCGCCGCCGGGTAGTCCCAGGCGACGATCGCCGTATGCAGGGCGGCGTAGGCCTTGCCGGGGTCGCCGCCGCCGGCGGGTAGCGCCGTGCCGTAGTCGGTCGGAGCGATCGGCACGTCGAACCGGAGATCGAACTGCAGATCGTCGGGTTTGCCGGCGAGTTTCAAGGTGCCGTGGATCCGCCCCTTCTCCACCTTGACCGTGGACTGCACGCTGCCGTCGTAGCAGAACCCGCAGCCGTCACCGGAGCCGAAGTAGTACGAGACGCCCTTGTAGGCACCCGTCTTCGAGAACTGGAAGTAGGCGACCAGCGTCTCGTCGTCGCGGAAGAAAGTGTCGATCATGTGCTCGCGATCGTAGTCCCGGTCGAGCGCCTCGACGAGGAAACCGGCGTTCGAGATCGCCACCTTGATGCCCGGCTCGTCGTCGAATCCGACCTCAGCGGGGAAGGCGTAGGCTCCGCGGGCCTCGAACGTCCACCCTTTGCTCTCGACCTTGCCTGAAGCCTGCTGCGCCTTCTCCTCCGCGGTCGCCCGGGCGGCCTGCGGCACCGTGGCGATCTGCAGCGCAAAGATCAGCAGGAGAAAAAAGCAACTGCTCGTTTGGGTGGGATTTCGTCGCATACAGGCCCCTTTCGCGTTGTGGAATTCTCTCTCGTCCCAAACGTCGAATTCCGTCTCGGGAGGACAAATCGCGGCTTTCGGGCCGCGCCCCTGGCACGATAGACTAGCGCCGCAGCAATCGGGGCCCTTCGCCCCGCCCGGCCGTCGTAGGCCGGACCCCAGCCTCTCCATTCGTTCTCCTGACGGAACTCGAGAAGGGAGATTCATGAAGATCTGTGTCGTCGGCAGTGGATATGTCGGCCTGGTGACGGGAGCCTGCCTGGCCGATTTCGGAATGACGGTCACCGGCGTCGACAAGGACGCCTCGAAAATCGAAGCCCTCGAACGCGGCGAGATTCCGATCTACGAGCCCGGTCTCGAAGAGGTCGTGGAGAAGAACGTCCGCGCCGGCCGCCTCAAGTTCACCACCGATCTCGCACCGGCGATCCGCGAGGCGCGCGCGGTGTTCATCGCCGTCGGCACGCCGCCGCTGCCCGACGGCAAGGCCGACCTCTCCTTCGTCCGCCAGGTCGCCGAGTCGATCGGCGACAACCTGAACGGCTACAAGGTCATCGTCACGAAGTCGACCGTGCCGGTCGGTACCGGCCAGATGGTCGAGCGCGCGGTGCGCGAACACTCGGGCGGCAAGCAGGAGTTCGCGGTGGTTTCGAACCCCGAGTTCCTGCGCGAAGGCTCGGCGATCGAGGACTTCCTGCGTCCCGACCGCGTCGTCATCGGCGCCCGCACCCAGCGCGCGATCGACGTCATGCTCGACATCTACGCGCCGCTCAAGGCCGCTGGCGTGCCGTTCGTGGTCGCCAATGTCGAGTCGGCGGAAATGATCAAGTACGCCTCCAACGGCTTCCTCGCCACCAAGATCACCTTCATCAACGAAGTCGCCGAAATCTGCGAGGCGGTCGGGGCGGAAGTGGACGTCGTGGCGCGCGGCATGGGTCTCGACAATCGGATCGGCCCCAAGTTCCTCCATCCCGGGCCCGGCTACGGCGGCTCCTGCTTCCCGAAGGACACCCGCGCGGTGGCCCAGATCGCCGAGGAGCACGGCCTGCGCTTCGAGATCATCGAGGCCGTGCTGTCGGCCAACGAGCGCGTCAAGGGACGCATGATCGCCAAGATCGAGCAGGCCTTCGGCGCGCTCGCCGGCAAGACGGTCGCGGTTCTCGGCCTGGCGTTCAAGGGCGACACCGACGACATGCGTGAGTCGCCGGCGATTCCGGTGATCGAGGGGCTGATCGAACGCGGCGCCAGGGTGCGCGCCTTCGATCC
>JAGOCP010000319.1 GCA_017998715.1 Thermoanaerobaculia bacterium
GGTCCGTCGCCCCCTTCGGTGCCTTCGAGCGGCTTCGCCTCGGGCTCGTCGAGTGCACGCACGAAAATGCGGTTCTTGCCGTCCTTCAGCCCGACGAAGGCGATCCGGCTACCGTCGTGCGAGATCGCAATCGGAGTGAGCTGGCTCGAGCCCAGTTCGTAACCGGGAGGCAGCGCGATACTGACGTGCGCGGTCTTCGCGCTGCCCGCCAGCGCGGGAGGAGCCAGCCAGCGGGTCAGGCCGAACGTGGCCAGCGCACCGGTGGCAACCGCGGCGAGTAGCCACGGCCACCTGGTCGCCGCCCTCGGCGGTTCTGCGACGCGCGGCGCCCCGGGTTCGCCGGCAGGGGCCGCCAGCGCCTCGTCGAGCGCGTGCCGCGCGTCGCCGATGTCGCGCAGCCGGCGCTTCGGATTGCGTTCGAGACAGCGGCGCAGGAGCTCGCGCACCTGCGGCGGAACCGACGCCGGTAGCGCGCCGAAATCGACCTCCGTCTTGAGCACACCGGCGAGCGTGTCGGAAACCGTCTCGCCGGCGAAGAGCGAACGGCCGGTGAGCATCTCGAAGAGCACCACCCCGAACGCCCAGATGTCCGCCCGCTTGTCGACCGCGAGGCCTCGCGCCTGCTCCGGCGCCATGTAGGCCGCGGTACCGAGGATCACGCCGAGCTCCGTGCCGTGAATGGCGGTGAGAGTCGGCGAGTGCATGAGCGTCGGCGAGCGCGCAAAGTCGGCCGAGGTCGAAAGCGACGGAGCTCCCGCCGGCTCCATCGCCTTGGCGAGCCCGAAGTCCAGGACCTTGACCTTGCCTTCCCGCGGCGCCTTGACGTTCTGCGGCTTGAGGTCGCGATGGACGATGCCCTTCTCGTGGGCCTCCTCCAGAGCGTCGGCGATCTGGCGCGCGATCGCCAGGCTCTCCTCGAGGGGCAGCGCCCCCTGCGCGAGGCGCTCGGCGAGGGTCGGTCCGTCGACCAGCTCCATGACGAGGGCGTGCGCCTCTCCCACCGTCTCCATGCCGTAGATCTGCGCGATGTTCGGATGGTTGAGCTGCGCGAGGAGCTGAGCTTCGCGCTCGAAGCGGGCGAGACGTTCCGTATCGGCGACGAAGGCCGGCGGCAGGATCTTCACCGCCACGTCGCGCCGGAGCCTCGTGTCTGTCGCTCTCCAGACCTCTCCCATGCCGCCTTCGCCCAGCTTGGCGGTGATCTCGTAAGTGCCGAGGCGGCTGCCGATCATGGGCTCCTCATCCGAAGCCGCGGCGCGCGGCGGCGAGAACGTCGATCCGATCCAGAAGTGACGAGTCTAGCGCGCCTTGTCCGACCCGCGAGGCCCGACGAACGCTAGCCTCGCTAGCGGATCATCTTCGACGCCCCGGCTGCGGGGCCGACTTGCGCGGTGGCCAGTCGTCGGAGGCGCTCGCCCCTTCGACGGCGGGCTCGACGGCAAGCTCGGGCTCATCGAACCCTTCGTCGGGCAGAACGCCATCCCCCTCCGCCGCCCCCCAGCGCGCCAGGCGCGCGGCGTCGCGGGCGCGGCGGCGGCGGATGGCGGCAAGAGCGAGGAGGGCGATGCCGCCCCACAGCAGCACCGAGCTCGAGAGGATCGGCACCCAGCGGTCGAGAAACGTCCGGCGATCCCAGTAGCTGGTTTCGAAATCGACCAACGATTCGCCAGTGGCCGCGCGGAAGGCATCGCGGAAACGCTCGCCGCGCGCGACACCGTCGAGGATGGCCGCCGCGCTCTCGCGGCCGTGGCGCGCGAACAGCTCGCGCACGATGTCGCCGGCCAGCGCATAGCCGGCGTTCACCTCCGACTCGCCGCCGGCGAAGGCGGCATCGAGGCGGGCGAGCGGCAGGCTGCCGTCGTCGATCACCGCCAGCGTCAGGCGTGCGCTGTCGCCCCAGTCGGGACTCCGCCCCACCGCCATCGCCAGCCCCTCGTTGAACCAGCGCGGCAGGTCGCCCGCGCTGGCGCGGCGATCGACGAGGAGATGGGTCACCTCGTGCCGCAGCACCGACTCGAGTCCGAAGTCCGGATAGCGGTCGGCGCGCGCCGGCAGCAGCACGATCTGGCCGGGGCCACGACCGGAGATCGCATAGCCCGCGATCCACGGCGCCACCGCCCGCGCCGCAGCACTCCCCTCCGGCAGCAGCACGACGGAGACCGGCTGCACCTCAGCGAGCAGCGTCGCGGAATCGCCGCCGACGAGCTCCGCCGCGGCAGCCAACGCCGCCGGCGCCAGCTGCTCGACCTCCCGCCCGACCGCGGCGAGCTCCGGCGGCGCCTGGACCAAGACCCGCGTTGTCCGCGGCGGCTCCGCCGCCGCCCAACCGCCAGCCGCGAGGGCGATGGCATGCGAAGCGACAAGCGAAAAGACCAGTAAGAGAAAGGAGCCTCCGGCCCGAGGTCCTCGGAGGACTCTGGGCGCGGCGGTCCCCTCAGGAGGTAGCCTCGTCAACATCGTCGAAGGGAGCAACGAACAGGAGGGACCGCCTATTTCCTTTACCGGTCCTTTTCTTGCCTGCCTCCGCCGGCGACGCGCAGCGCCGGCGGGCGAGTGGACAGTAGAATGGCGCCGGGAGGACTTCCGATGCCGCTCTACGAATACCGCTGTCCCGACTGCCAGGGACGTTTCGAGATCATTCAGCACCTGGGGACCTCCGCCGCCGAAACCGTCTGCCCGACCTGCGGCGCGCAACATGTCGAGCGCCAGCTCTCGACCTTCGCGGTCGCCAACGGCAGCTCGGGTACGAGTGCCCCGTCCGCCGCCCCGAGTTTCACCGGTTGCGGCGGTGGGCAGTGCGGCATGGGCGGCGGCGGCTGCGGCGGCGGCGACTGGAACTGAGGCGGTAGCCGGGTCAGGCGGAGGCTGATTCTTCGATCGCCTCGAGCAGATGCTCGGCGCCGCAGACGGTGACGCCGCGCGCCGGCTCGACGGCGAGCATGGCGAAGACGCCGTCATCGACCACCGCCGCGAATCGCCGGCAGCGCCGGCCGAGACCGCTTCCGGAGAGATCGACCTCGAGCCCGAGAGCGCGCGCCAGCTCGCCGTTGGCGTCGGCGAGCAGGTCGACCTTGCCGGCTGCCCCGGCGGCCTCCCCCCACGCGAACATCACGTAGGGATCGTTGACCGCCAGGCAGGCGATGGCATCGACCCCGGCCGCGCGCAGCGCTTTCGCCTTGGCGATGTAGCCGGGCAGGTGGATCTCCGAACAGGTCGGGGTGAAGGCGCCGGGCAGGCCGAAGAGCAGGATCTTGCGGCCGGCGAAGTAGTCGCCGGTGGCGATCTTCTGGCCACCCTGCTCCGTCGCCAGCCAGACCGTCGCCTGCGGTATCCGCTCTTCGACCTCGATCATCGCGGTCTCCTCAACCGATCGGAATCTGACCGATGTTGTGCGCCAGCCAGGTGTCGAAGCTCTGCAGGCCGGGGTGGAGCGCCCGGGCGAGATTCACGTCGCGGTTGGCCAGGAACTGCTGCGAGCAGATCGACTGCACCTGGAACATGTTGGAGAGGTCGTCGGCTCCCGGGAAGCCGAGATTGCGATAGACCTCGAACGGGATGTCGGTGAAGCTCACCGGCTCGCCGAGATGCTTTGCCAGGCCCGCCGCCATCTGGTCGCCAGTGAGAACCTCGCCGCAGATGCCGAAGCGCTGCCCGGCGACCTCCGGTCCCCGCCGGAAGACGCCGCAGGCGCAGGCGCCGATGTCCGCCACCGCGATACCGGGCAGCGGCGCGCCACCGAGCGCGAAGGCGATGCCGAGCTTGCCGTCCTCGCCGCGCCGCGGGCCCATGCCGAAGTGGATGAAGTTGTCCCAGTAGAACGAGGTCGCGAGATAGGAGGTCGGCGCCGCCTCGGCGGCGAAGATGGCGTCACACTCGCCCTTGGCGTCGAAGTGCGCCACTTTGTACTTGCCGTGCAGCGTCGGCACCCGCGGATCGGAAAGCGGAATCCACTGGCGGGTGTCCTCGAGCGTCGACCAGACGACGTGCGCGACACCCGCAGCACGCGTAGCGCGGGCCATCGCCGTCGCCTGGGCGATCTCGCGCTCGGCCGAGAAGTGCTCCCAGAAGTTGGTGACGATGAAGGCGCCGTGCGCGCCGGCGAAGGCGGCGGCGAGGGTCGCCGGGTTGTCGGCGTCGCCCGCCACGACCGTCGCTCCCGCCGCGGCGAGCGCCTTCCCCTTGTCCGAATCGGGCTTGCGGGTGATCGCCCGGACGCTGAACTCGCTGTTGG
>JAGOCP010000058.1 GCA_017998715.1 Thermoanaerobaculia bacterium
CAGCGCAGCTTTTCTCGCCGCTCTCGGTCTCGCAGCGACCTTCCTGCCGCAGGAGATCGTCGCCGATGGAGGGGAGCGGGGCGGCGCCAACGGCTATCTCGTGCTGCTGGTGCAGATTGCCGGCGGGCTCTATCTCGGCTTCGCAATGCTCAACTGGTCGGTCCGCGACATGGTCATCGGCGGCATCTACAACCGGCCGATCGCGCTCGGCAACCTGCTGCACTTCCTGATCGTCGCTCTGGCGCTGCTCCGTGCCGTTGCCGGGGGAGAACATCGGGCCGGCATCGTGACTCTGACCGGCTTCTACTGCCTCTTCGCAGCCTGGTTCGCGAGTACGATGTTTCGCTCGCCGGCGCGCGAGCGGAACAGCTGAGGTTCGACGCGTGTACGAGCACCGCGCCCGCCCGCTCTTGCCGCGCCCGGCCTTTCGCCGCCGGTTGCTGCTGCACTTCTTCACCGCCCTGGGCTTTATCGTCGGCTCGCTCGGCATCGGCATGGCCGGCTACGCCGGATTCGAGGGCCTCGGATGGACCGACTCCTTTCTCAACGCCGCGATGATCCTGGGCGGCATGGGGCCGGTCGATCTCCCGGCCTCCGTCGGAGGCAAACTCTTCGCCGGCTTCTACGCCTTGTACTCGGGCCTGGCGGTGCTGATCGTCGCCGGCATCGTCTTCGCCCCGCTCCTCCACCGCCTTATGCACCGCTTTCACTGGGACGCCGAAGGCACCTGAACCCCGCGCCCGCCGCCTGAAGTGCCGCTCAGCGCAGGAACTGCGGCGGCAAGGGTTGCGCCTCCAGGCTGTTCGCACCGCGCGCCGAAGGCGGCCGATCGTGGTCGTCGAGCGGGCGGTCGAGCAGGTAGTCGATGGGATCGACCGCGGTCCAGCCGTTCGCCGTGCGGCGACGGATCTCGTAGTGCAGATGTGGGCCCGTCGCCCAGCCGGTGTCACCGACCGTGGCGATCGGATCGCCGGCATCGATGCGCATTCCCGGGCGAACCAGAATCTCCTGGCAGTGCCCGAAGACCGTCCGGAAGTTGTCGCCGCTGGCGATGACAACGGTCAGTCCGAGACGCCACCAGTCATTTCTCCGGTCGGCCTCGACCGCGCCGGCCCAGACGACGACGCCGCCCACCGGCGCGAAGATGCGCGTGCCGGAGGGCGCGGCGAGATCGATGCCGGAGTGAAACTCCAACGCGCGCGTATAGGGGCTGCGCCTGCTGCCGAAACCGCTGGTGAGGACGACGTCCTCGCCGCGCAACGGTGAGCGCGCCGGCACCTGCGCTGCCCACCGCTCCTCGGCGCGTTCGAACTCCTCGATCGCCGCGAGCGCGCGAGCGGTATGGTCGAGGTCCAAACGCAAAGCGGCCTCCAGCCGGTTGCCCTGCGTCACGGCGCTGCCGAAAATCGTCGCCGGCGCGTCCGGCGGCCGCGCCGGCAAGCTCGCCAGCGTCTCACTCGGCGCCGCGGGCAGACCGTAGACCCGCTCGATCCGATCGACCCGGTTGCGCAGGGACTTTCCCTGGCGGGCGAGCTCGGCGAAGCGCTCGACCAGCGCCTGCAGACGCTCGCCGAGCTGCTGGCGATGTGCCACCCGCAGCCGGTACTCGCGCTGCAGCAGTTGGTTCGAGATCGTTCGCGGAGCGAGCACCAACCCGGCGGCGAGGAAGACCACGTAGGCCGCGAGCATTACCAGGCCGAAGCGCCGGGCCCGCCGGCTGAGGCGCAGCGTCCGAATTCGCCCGTGCGCCTTGCGCGGATGCAGGTGCAGCTCGACGGACTCGTCCCAATTCACGGTACGAGTCGGTCGAGCTCCGCCTCCGACGCGAGCCCTCGGGCGACGGCGAGCAGCCCGGCGTGAACTCCTGGGCTGCCGGCCAGGACATTGCCCGAGACGAGATAGCGCTCACCGCCGTCGAGGTCGGAGAGCACGCCGCCGGCCTGCTCGATCAGCAGAGCACCGGCAGCGATATCCCACGGCGACAGGCGAAACTCGAAGAAACCGTCGTAGACGCCCGCCGCGACGTAGGCGAGATCGAGCGCCGCGGCGCCGCAGCGGCGAACGGCGCGAGCTTCGGTGAAGACGCCGCGAAACAGTCCGAGGTAGAGATCGAGCGCCGCCTTGGCGCGGAAGGGATAGCCGGTGGCCAGAAAGGCGCCAGGCAGCGCCGGACGATCGGAGACGCGCATGCGCCGGCCATTCCAGAAGGCCCCGCCGCCGCGCGCGGCGGCGAAGACGTTGCCGCCCTGCGGATCGAGCACGACGCCGGCGAGGATCTCGTTGCCACGGCGACAGGCGACCGAAACGGCCCACACCGGCAGGCCCTGCAGGAAGTTCGTCGTGCCGTCCAGCGGATCGATCACCCACTCGTAGTCCCCGCTCGCCGCCGTGTTGAGACTGCCCTCCTCGGCGAGGATCCGGTGATCGGGGAAGCGCCGCAGGAGCTCGGCCACCAGGACCGCTTCGCTCTCGTGGTCGGCCTGGGTCACGAAGTCGTTCTGCGCTTTCGTCCGCACCTCGAGGTCGGCGCTGCGGAAGTAGCGCTTGAGGACTTCGGCCCCGGCCTCCGCGGCGGCGATTCCTGCCTCGAGCAGCTCGCGATGAGTCATGCCCGGGCCCGGAATACGACGCGCCCGCCGACGATGGTCAGGATCGCGGCGCCGGTCACCGGCCAACCACCGAACGGCGTGTTGCGCGACTTGCTCTGAAACGCCTTCGGCTCGATCGTCCAATTTCGCTCGAGATCGATCACCGTCACATCGGCAGGCGAGCCCAGCGCGAGCGTTCCGCCGGGCAGACCCATCACCTTGGCCGGCCCGCTGGTCAGGAGCTCCACGAGCCTTCCCAAGGGGAGGTGTCCCGGACGCACGAGATGCTCGAGACAGACGGCCAGCGTCGTTTCGAGCCCCAGGATGCCGAACGGCGCGAGCTCGAATTCGAAGCACTTCTCGTCCGAAGTGTGCGGCGCGTGATCGCTCGCGATGGCATCGACGGTGCCGTCGAGGAGCGCTGCCAGCAGGGCTTCGCGGTCGCGATCGGCGCGCAGCGGCGGATTCATCTTCCACTGCGCGTCGAAGCCGGCCTCGACCACCGAACGGTCGGTCAGCAGGAGGTGGTGCGGCGTCACCTCGCAGGTCACTGGCAGGCCGCGCCGCTTCGCTTCGCGGACCAGGCCCGCGGCGCGCGCCGTCGACATGTGGGCAAGGTGATAACGCCCGCCGGTCTCCTCGGCCAGCAGGAGATCGCGCGCCACCATCACATCCTCGGCGAGTCCCGGGATTCCCGGCATGCCGGAGCGCGCCGACCACTCGCCTTCGTGCATCACCCCGTCCCCAGTGAGCTCCATGTCCTGGGCGTGCTGGATGACCGGAATGGCGAAGTGCTGCGCGTACTCGAGCGCCCGCCGCATCAGCTCGGCGTTCGACACCGGCCGGCCGTCGTCGGAGACGGCGACGGCGCCGGCCGCGACCATCGCCCCCATGGGTGCGAGCTCCTTGCCTTCGAGCCCCTTGCTGATCGCCCCGATCGGATAGACCCGCGCCAGCGCCGCCTGTTGGGCGGCGCGCACGATGACGCTCGTCACCCAGCCGCTGTCGTTCGCCGGCAGGGTGTTCGCCATGCACGCGACCGCGGTGAAGCCTCCCGCGACTGCCGCCGCGACGCCGGTGGCGACGGTCTCCTTGGCCTCCTGTCCGGGCTCGCGCAGATGCACGTGGATGTCGATCAGGCCCGGGCAGACCACCTTGCCGGCGAGGTCGAAGATCTCGAGCGCTTCGCCCGCCCGCGCGCCGGATGCCGCTTCGGCCCTGGTCCGCAGACTCCCCGGGGCGCCGACAGCGGCCACGACCCCGTCGGTGAGCAGGAGGTCGAAGGCGCCATCGATACCCTGCGCGGGATCGATCAGCCGCCCTCCGGTGAGCAGGATCGACTTCATGTCGCTGATCTCCGCGCGCCGGCCAGCAGATAGAGCACCGCCATGCGCACCGCCACGCCCTGGCCGACCTGCTCGAGAATCGCCGAGTGCGGGCCGTCCGCGACCTCGCTGGTGATCTCGACCCCCCGGTTCATCGGCCCCGGATGCAGAACGATGGCATCGGGGGCGGCGAGCGCCAGCCGCTTGCCGTTCAGGCCGAACAGACTGGCGTACTCGCCCAGACTGGGAAACAGCACGCTCCTCTGGCGCTCGAGCTGCAGACGGAGCATGACGATGACGTCGGCGCCGGCGACCGCATCTTCGACTCTGTAGCAGACCTCGACACCCATCGCCGCGATCGCCGCCGGTACCATCGTACGCGGTCCCGCCACCCGCACGCGGGCGCCGAGACGGGTGAGGAGGTGGATGTTCGACCGGGCGACCCGGCTGTGGGCGATGTCCCCCACGAGCGCAACGGTCAGACCGGCGATCTTCCCCTTGCGGCGCCGGATCGTCATGGCATCGAGTAGCGCCTGCGTCGGATGCTCGTGCGAACCGTCGCCGGCGTTGACGACGCCGCAGGCGAGCTCGCGCGCGAGCATCGCCGGGACGCCGTGATGGGCGTGGCGCACGACCACGAAGTCGGGGAACATCGACGCGATGTTGTGCGTCGTGTCCCGCAGTGTCTCGCCCTTCGACTGCGAGGAGCTCGCGGTGCTGAAGTTGACCACGTCCGCCGACAGACGCTGCGCCGCGATCTCGAAAGAGACGCGGGTACGGGTCGAGGGCTCGAAGAAGAGGTTGACCACCGTCTTGCCGCGCAGGGTCGGCACCTTCTTGACCGGCCGGCGGGCGACTTCGGTGAACGACTCGGCGGTCGCCAGGATGAGCTCGATCTCCGGCAGCGAGAGCTCCGCGATCCCCAGCAGGTCCTTGCGATGCCAGGCGACCGGTTCGCCTGCCGGCGACGGGTCCGTCGACCGCTCGCCGGGTCGATCGACGGGCGGCATCATGTTCCGGGCTTGCGCTCCAGGATCTGCACTTTCGCCTCGCCGTCGGTGGCCTCGAAGCTCACCTTGATCACCTCCGTCGCCGAAGTCGGGACTTTTCGGCCGACGACATCGGCATGGATCGGGAACTCGCGCCATCCGCGATCGATGAGCACGGCGAGCCGCACCGCCTTGGGGCGCCCGAAGTCGAGCAGCGCGTCGAGAGCCGCGCGCACCGTACGACCGGTGTAGAGAACATCGTCGCACAGCACCAGCGTGCGGTTCTCGATCGGCTCGGGGAAGTGGCTCTCGCGCACCACCGGCTTCGGCGCCACCAGCGAAAGGTCGTCGCGGTAGAGCGTGATGTCGAGCGTCCCGATCGCCACGCGCTTGCCCTCGAGCTGCAGGATGTCCGCCGCCAGCTGCTCTGCGAGCGGCACGCCGCGGGTCCGGATGCCGATCAGCATCAGGTCTTCGAGGCGGCTTTCGGCCTCCACCAGCTCGCCCGCCATCCGGCGCACGATGCGACGCATTTCGGCCGCGTCGAGGATGGTCGCTTTGGTGACGAGGGACAAGTCGAAGGTACCGGGATGGACGAGCGGTTGGATGGTATGGCCCGCTCGGCGGAGTTGTCAATCGAACCCCGGCGATTGTGGACAGCGTGGCTGCGTCGTCATAGTCTCTCCTCCCTCGCAACTGGCGAGAAACCCAACGATGAAAGCCCCTTCTCCGCCCCCGCCGCCGACCTCCCCGGCGCTTTCCACGTGGCAGCGCCATCGGCGGGAGCTCGGCTTCCTGATCTTCTTCGTGCTGATTCTCGGCGGCAGTTTTACGCTCATCTCGTGGAATCCGGTCAATGACCGGGTCATCGAGCCCTTCACCGCGGCGATTGCCCGGGCGGGAGGAGCGACTCTCAATCTCCTCGGGCAGCAGACAGCGATGAACGGCACGATCATTCGCAGCGAGCGCTTCGCGGTCAACATCCGCAACGGCTGCAACGGGGTCGAAGCCATGCTGATCTACTTCGCCGCCGTGCTCGCGTTCCCGGCGACCTGGAAGTCGCGCCTCCTGGGCGTCGGCCTGGGCTTCGTCGCGATCCAGCTGGTGAACCTGTTGCGCGTCGTCGCGCTCTTCCTCACCGGCGTCTATTTGCCGAAGTTGTTCGACAGCTCGCATACGGTCATCTGGCAGACGGTCGTGATCCTCTCTGGCGTCCTGCTCTGGATCCTCTGGGCCAACCGCTTTGCCGGCCCGCTTCCGGCGGCCTCTTCCGCGCCCAAGGGCGCTTCCTCCGCTTAGAGAGCGCGCACTCGCCTCTATGGCAGGACAGGGCAGCCACCCCCCAGCGACCGCCTCCTGGACGGGGCGCCTGGTACGCAATCTCCTCTTCTGGCTGCTGCCGGCGGTCGCCGTTTGGGTGCTCTTCACGCCGTTCTACAACCGCTTCCTCGCCCTCGCCGGCGAGCAGTTGACGCGCGCCGGAGAGTTTCCCGCCGCCACCCGGCTCTACGTGCAGGAGACGCATCAGGTCCTGGTCACGCGCAGCGACCTCTCCGGCAAGGACGGCTTCATCTACCGCTTCCGCCTCACCGACCTGCACTTCAACCTGATCCTGACCGTGGCGCTCTTCCTCGCCGTGCCGGGGATCGAGCGCCGGCGCCGCGCCGAAAACCTGGGCTGGGCGCTGCTCGCTTCGGTCGTCTTCCACATCCTGGTACTGTTCTTTTTCGTGAAGTTCGTCTATTCGACGCAACTCGGTGCGTGGAGCAACGAGCACTACGGCCCAGTCGCCCAGAACCTCTGGGGCTTCGGCAAGCACCTGCTCGACCTGCCGTTCAAGCTCGCGCTGCCGTTCATTCTCTGGGCGGCTTTCTACTTCCACGACTTCCAGCAGAACCTGCGCCGGACCTGAGCGCCCGCCTTCCGATGCCCGCCCAGACCTCGGACCGCACCCTCTTCAGCCGCCCAGACGGTTCGTTGCTCCGTCAGTTGGCCCGGCGGGCAGCCGTGTTCCTGTGCGCGCTGCTGGCGACCGGCGGGGCGCTCGAGCTGCACAACCTGGCCAACCATCATCGCGCCATCGAGACGGGTGGCGTCCTGGAAACCGGGGCCTCGCACCCGCGGATTCCGCACCATTTCGACCGCTCGGAGGAGCAGCGCGAACCGGCCTGCGCGACCTGCGTTCTGCAGGCCCAGGCGCGCGGCATCCAGCCGGGCGCGAACCGCACGAGCGCCCCGACCGGCTTCAAGCACCTCGATTCGACGCCGGCGACGATTTCCGCCGCCAGCGCCCTTCCCGCCTCTGCCTCGCCGCGCGGCCCCCCGGCCGCCTGAACGGTTCCGCCCGAATTCGGCCCGGTGCGCCGCACCGGAGCCACCGGCCAACTGACCGTTCACAGGTACTTCGTCCGCGGACCGGGCGAAGGCAGAGGAGCTTTCCATGAAACTGAACTCGCTAGTGGCGTCGGCGACTTTCGCCGCGCTGAGCTTCGCCGCCGCGGGCGGCGCCCAATCTTCCCCGGCGGCACCGGCCGCCGGCCAACCGGATCCCGTCGCCCAGCTGCGCCGCGAGATCGACGATCTGCGCGCCGACTACGCGCAGCGGATCGCCGCCCTGGAAGCGCGACTTGCGGCGCTCGCCGAGGCGCCACCGCCGGCACCCACGCCGCCTCCGGTCGCGCCCGTCGAGACACCCGCACCCGCCCCAGTCACCGTGCTCAGCGGGGCGGGCGGCAAGAACTACCTCAACCTCTCGCTCGACGGCCTGTTCGCCGCCGGTGCCTCGACGGCTCCTGACGTGCCGGCGCTCGAGCCCGGCGGCCACGATCCGGCGCAGCGCGGATTCACCGTGCAGAACCTCGAGATGGTGCTCGAAGGGGCGGTCGATCCGTACTTCCGTGCCCAGGCCAACGTCATCCTCCAGATCTCGCCCGAGGGCGAGTCGGTGGTCGAGTTGGAAGAGGCTTACGCCACCACGACCTCGCTGCCGCACGGCTTCCAGCTCAAGGTCGGCCAGTTCTTCACCGAGTTCGGCCGGCTCAACCCGAGTCACCCGCACGCCTGGGACTTCGTCGATCAGCCGCTGGTCAACGGCCGTTTCTTCGGCGGCGACGGCCTGCGGTCGGTCGGCGCCCGTATCTCATGGCTGCTGCCGACGAACTTCTACTCCGAGGCCTACCTGACACTGCAGAACAGCCAGGGCGAGACTCTGTCGAGCTTCCGCAGCGTCCCCGGCGAGAGCCTCTTCGGGCGGGAGATCGTCGAACGCGAGGTGAAGTCGGTGTCCGACCTTCTGCTCGCGCCCCGGTACGCCGCCTCGTTCGATCTCAGCGACACCCAGACCCTGCTCGTCGGAGCCTCCGCGGCGCTCGGGCCGAACGGCACCGGCGAGAATGGCAAGACGCGAATCTACGGCGTCGACGGCTTCTGGAAGTGGAAGGCGGCGAACGCTTTCAAGGGCTTCCCGTTCGTCAAGGTCCAGGGCGAGCTCATGTACCGCGACCTCTACGCCGACGCCTCGCCGGACGGCGCCCAGCCGTCCGCTTCCTTCGACGACTGGGGCGGTTACCTCCAGATCAACTGGGGTTTCAAGCCGGGATACGTCGCCGGCCTGCGGTTCGACAGCGTCGGCGGCGACTCCGGAGGCCTCGAGGGTGGCGATCCAACCGACAACCCCGACACGGACGCGCTGAGGCGACGTATCCGGCTCTCGCCGGTGCTCACCTGGTTCCCGACCGAATACTCCAAGCTCCGACTGCAGTACAACTTCGATCGCGGCGACGCCTTCGTCGACGACGAACATTCGCTCTGGTTGCAGCTCGAATTCCTGCTCGGCGCCCATTCGGCGCACAAGTTCTAGAGATGAGGCTCGCCATGCGCTCCGGGAAACTGCTGCCGTCGTTGCTGTTCGCCCTCGCTGCCACTGCCGCACCGTCCGGTGCCGCGGCGGATCTGAAAGTCGTCGCCACGACGTCGGAGTACGCTGCCTTGGCAACCGCTGTCGGCGGCGACCGGGTGGCGGTGACGACGATCGCCAAGCCGACCGAGGATCCACACTTCGTCGACGCCCGTCCGAGTCAGATCGTGGCGATGAACCGCGCCGACGTCCTGATCGAAGGCGGCGCCGAGCTCGAGATCGGCTGGCTGCCGCCGCTGCTCGACGGCGCGCGCAACCCCCGCATCCTCGTCGGGGCGCCCGGTCATGTCGTCGCCTCCGAAGGGATCCAGCTCCTCGACATCCCGGCCGCCGCCGACCGATCGCAGGGCGACACCCACCTCGCCGGCAACCCGCACTTCATGCTCGATCCGGAGAATGCGAGAATCGTCGCCACCCATCTGGCGCGCGTCTTCACCGCTCTCGACCCCGCCGGCAAGAGCGCTTTCGCGGCCAACCTGGAGGCGTTCGACAGCGCGCTCACCGCCAGGATGCAGGAATGGAGCGCGGCGCTGGCGCCGTTCCGCGGCCGGCAGATCGTCACCTACCACCCCACGTGGCGCTACTTCTGCCGCCGCTTCGGACTCGAGGCGAACACCTTTCTCGAGCCCAAGCCGGGCATTCCGCCGTCGCCGCCCCACCTCGCCGCGGTGATCGCCAAGATGGCGGCCGAGAACATCCGAGTCCTGCTGCTCGAGCCGTATCAGCCGCGCAAGACCGCCGAGTCCGTCGCGGCGCACAACGGCGCCCGGGTGGTCGATGTCTGCCAGTTTCCCGGCGCCCTGCCCGGCACGGCGACCTATCTCGACCTCATCGACACCAACGTGAAACGCATCGCCGGCGCCCTCGCCGGCGGGAACTGAGGAGATCGCCATGGGACTTCTGACCCTCTGGCTCTGGCCGCTCGTCGCGCTCGTCGTGCTGCCGGCGATGCTGGTCTACTTCGGGCTCCACGTCGTCGGGCGCGGCATCATCTTCGTCGACCTCGCCCTGGCGCAGATTGCGGCGCTGGGGATCGCCACCGCCATCCTCCTCGGCGCGGATCCCGACCACAGCAGCCTCCCCTACGCCCTTGCCATCGCCTTCACGCTCGCCGGTGCGGCGCTCTTCTCGCTCACCCGCTTCCGCCATCCACGGGTGCCGCAGGAGGCGATCATCGGCATCCTGTACATCGTCGCGGCGGCGGCGGCGACGCTGGTCCTGTCGCGCACTGCCGCCGGCGACGAGGAGATCAAGAACCTGCTCGTCGGCAACATCCTGCTGGTCTCCTCGGGCGAGGTGCTGCGCACGATCGGCCTGTTTGCCGGGGTCGGCCTCTTCCACTACCTGCTGCGCCGCCGCTTCCACCTGGTCTCGTTCGACCTCGACGAGGCCCTTCGCCAGGGGGTGAGCGTCCGCCTCTGGGACTTCCTGTTCTACGCCACCTTCGGCCTGGTCGTGACCAGCTTCGTGCGCATCGCCGGCGTCTACCTGGTCTTTTCTTACCTGATCGTCCCGGCGGTCTGCGGCGCTCTGCTGTCGTCGCGCACCGCCGTTCGTCTCGCCATCGGCTGGGGGGTGGCTCTCACCGCCGGCGTGGCCGGCCTTCTGCTGTCGACCCAGTGGGAGAGCATGGACCTGCCCACCGGACCGACCATCGTGTGCCTGTTCGGCCTCCTGCTGGCCGTGAGCGGCGCCCTGGCCTACCTTCAGCAGCGTCGGGAGAAGGCGACGGAATCCGGGGAGAGCACCCATATCTAGCTGAGTTTGCCAAGGGATACCCCAACAGGTTGTGTAGGGGGCGTCGCCTCTGCTAGCTTCGCTCTCTTCCCTGGGGATTCCGGAATGCTCAAGCTCGAACGCCTCGATGTCTCTGGTTTCAAGTCTTTCGTCGACCCCGTCCACGTCCTGTTTGCCGGGGGCATTACCGGCATCGTCGGGCCGAACGGCTGCGGCAAGTCGAACCTGTCGGACGCCATCACCTGGGTCCTGGGCGAACAGAGCGCCAAATCGATGCGCGGCGACACGATGGAAGACGTCATCTTCAACGGCTCCGAGAAGCGCAAGCCCCTGGGCATGGGCGAGGTCACCCTCTCCTTCCTCGCCGATGCCTCCTTCGCCGGCGGCGGCCTGGGCGACGACGGCCGGGTCACGATCTCGCGCCGCGTCTTCCGCAGCGGCGAGTCGCAGTACCGCCTGAACGGCAAGACGGTCCGGCTCAAGGAGATCAAGGACCTGCTGATGGACACCGGTCTGGGTATCCGCGCCTACTCGGTGATCGAGCAGGGCAAGATCGGTCTGATTCTCTCCGGCAAGCCCCAGGAGCGCCGCAAGCTGATCGAAGAGGCGGCCGGAATCACCCGCTACAAGGCGCGCAAGAAGATCGCCGAGGTCAAGCTCGAAGAGGCGACGGCGAACCTCCTCCGGCTCGACGACATCGTCAGCGAGATCGAACGCAACCTGCGATCGCTCAAGCGCCAGGCCGGCGCCGCGCGGCGCTTCCAGGAGCGCCAGGCGGAGTGGAAGACGCTGCATCGCGCCGTGCTCGGCGGCCGGTGGTCGCGGCTCGCGGGCGAGCTCACCGAGCGGCGCATCGCGCTCGGCGAGTCGCAAACCCGCGAGACCGACCTCGCCGCCGCCATTCATCGCCAGGAGGCCGAGCTCGCCGAGATGCGCGAGCGCCTCGACCGCCTGGCGAAGGACCTCTCCGAAAAGGCGCAGCGCCAGGCCGAGCTCGGGGCGACCATCGCCGGCCGCCAGCAGTTCCTCTCCGGCACCCGGCGCACGATCGCCGAGATCGACGCCCGCGTCGCCGCCGGCCAGGCGGTCTCCGGCAAGCGCCGTGAGGAGCTCGAGGTCCACGGCCGTACGGTCGGCGAGCTCGCCCAGAGCCGCGCCAGGCTGATCGTCGAGCACGACCAGGCGGCGGCGCTCGTCCAGGCCGACGGCGCCCGCCTGCGCGAGGTGGAGTCGGTGGCGACAGCCGCCGAGGCCCGCCTCGAAACAGCGCGTCAGGAGCACCTCGCTTCGCTGAACGACCTCACCACGCTGCGCAACCGGATCCATCGCGAGCAGATCGAGTCCGAAAAGAGCAGCTTCCGCCAGCGCCATCTGTTCGACGAGCTCGCGCTGCGCGCGCAGGAGATCACCGAAGCGAGCCGCGGACTGGCCGGCGCGAACGCTCGCCTGGCGGAGATCGAGGGACTGCTCGCCGAACGCCAGATCGAGCTCGCCGCGGCGCGCGAGTCGCTCGAAGGGCTGCTTGCCCGCGAGTCCACTGCTGCCGAGGCCCTGCGCACCCTCGAGCACGAGCGGACCGGCCGGTCCGAGCGCCAGCGCTTCCTGGCCGAGCTCGCGGCGGGCGACCGGGAGAAAGGCAAAGCGCTCGCCGAGCGCCTCGCGGCTCTCGGCATCTCCGAACCCGAGACGCTCGGCACCCGGATTCAAGCGATGCGCGGCTGGGAGCGCAGCCTCGATCTCTACCTGGGCGACCTGATCGATGCGGTCGTTCTCTCGGGCGATCGCCCGGCGTGTGAAGTCGCCACCCTGCTCGCCGACAGCGCCCACGCCGCCGGCACGCTGCTGTCGCCGATTCCGACGACCTCCGGAATCGGCGCCGCCGGGACCGGCGCCTGGATCCACGCCGACGATCCGGCGATCGTCGCCTCGCTCGGCGACGCCCTCGGTCTCGCGGCGGAGGTCGCCCGCGCGCTCCCGCCGGCCTATCTGGTCGAAACGCCCGAAGACGCCGAACGTCTGGCGCGCACGCATGCCGGCGTCGCCTTCCTCACCCGCGACCGCCTCTGGATGCAGGGCGGCCTGATTCATCTGCAGGGGGACGAGCAGCAGCCCGGCTTCCTCGCCCGCACCAGCGAGCTCACCGATCTCGCCGACCTCCTGCCGGAGCTCGAGCAGCGCATCGCCGCCGCCCAGACCGGGATCCAGGAGCTGGTCGCGGCGCGTGCCACCGTCGCCGAGACCATTCACCGCGCCCAGGAAGGTGCCGCGGCGCTCAAGCAGGAGCAGGCCGGCGTGCGTTCACGCCGCGACGAGCTCGCCGGACGGCACCAGCGCCTGACCGAAAGCGAAGAGGCCTTGCAGCGCGAGCAGGCCAAGCTCGCTTCGGAGCTGGCACGGCTCGGCGAGGTGCAGCTGGGGTTGGGCGGCAATCTCGAGCAGCTCGAGGCCGACCACGCCACCCGCGAACGCCAGTTCGACGAGCTGCAGCGCGAAGTCGAAGCGGCGCGCAAGGAGCGCGAAACGCAGCGGGCTCTCGGAGCCGGGCGACGCGGCCAGCTCGATGTGCTCTCCGAGCGGCTGCAGTCCCTCGACCGCGAGAACGCCCGGCTGGCGCGCGAGATCGCCGCCGCCGAACGACAGATCGAGGAGTGGCAGAAGGAGTCGGCGACGCTCTCCTCGCGCAAGAGCGAGCTCGAGGGCGCCATGCAGCAGGCCGAGCGCGAGCTGCAGGAGGCTCTCGATCTGCGCGCCGGCGGCGAGGAGCTGCTGCGACGCGAGGGCGAAGTCCTCGAGATCGAGCGGCAAGGCGCGCGCCAGGCCCAGGAAGCGGTTGCCGCCTCGAGGCGCGAGCACGACGTCGCGCGCGGCGAGGTCGAGAATCTCCGTGTCGCCCTCGTCGGCCTCGAGCACGACGCCAACCACCTCGGCGCCGAGCACGTCGAGCACTTCGGCGAGCCGTTGCCCGAGATCCCCGGCGAGGTGCCGCCGAACCTCGCCGAGTTGGAGGTCGACCTCGCCCGCATCAAGGAGCAGATCGAGGCCATCGGGCCGGTCAACGTCCTCGCAGCTGACGAGTACAGCGGCGAGGAGGAGCGCCACAAGTTCCTCTCCGCGCAGCGCGCCGACGTCGCCGCGTCGGTCGAGTCGCTGCGCCAGACGATCAAGGAGATCAACCAGACTTCGAGCGAGCGCTTCAAGGAGGCGTTCGCCCAGGTGAACGCGCAGTTCTCCAAGACTTTCGTCGACCTCTTCCGTGGCGGCGAAGCCGAGATGCGTCTCCTCGACGAGGAAGACCTCATGGAGAGCGGCATCGAGATCGTCGCCCGGCCGCCCGGCAAACGGCTGCAGAACCTGATGCTGCTGTCCGGCGGCGAGAAAGCGCTCACCGCGATCGCCCTGCTCTTCGCGCTCTTCCGCACCAAGCCGTCGCCGTTCTGCATCCTCGACGAAGTCGACGCACCGCTCGACGACATCAACACCCTGCGGTTCGTCGGCATGCTGCGCGAGCTCGCCAAGGAGACGCAGTGCATCGTGATCACCCACAACAAGCTCACGATGGAAGTGGCGAGCACCCTCTACGGCGTGACCATGGAAGAGCGTGGCGTGTCGAAGCTGGTGACCGTCGCGCTCGAAGAGGTCCACCCCGAGCCCGCGGCCGTCTCGGCCTAGCCGGGGACTGGCTCCCGCCCGAAAGGGGTCGCCGAGGACAGCCCAAGAATGACGCAGGGTGGGTGCCTGTCCCCGGCGCAAGGCGAGGACGCCCAGCCCGGCGATCAGCGGCGCCGGGCGAGAACGATCGTGTGGTGCGAGCCGCGCTTGTTGTCGCGCGAGCGCGTGCGTTCGATCCAGGGGGTGTAGAAGCCGGAGCCCTCGAAACGCTTGAGCACGCCATCGGAGGGCGGCCCTTCGGCGTTCGACCAGATGCCCAGGATGCCCCTCGGTACCAGGCTGTGCGCGAGCTTGGCGAGTCCCTTGGCGGTGTAGAGGCGCGAGTTGCCGGCGAGCGTGAACGCCTCGGGTCCGTTGTCGACGTCGAGCAGGATGGCTTCGAAGGTCGCGGCGCCGAGCGCATCGCGGACGTCGCCCATGCGCACCGAAACGCGCGGATCGTCGAGCGGCCTGCCGGCAAGCTCCCCGACCTCGCCGCGATTCGCCGTCAGCACGAGGTCGAAGAGCTCCGCGACCGTCACCTTCGCGTCCTCCGGCAGCGCATCGAGCGCCGCGCGCAGGGTGTAGCCGAAGCCCAGCCCGCCCACCAGAACGCGCGGTCCTGCCGTCTTCGGCATGGCCGCGATCGCCAGTGTGGCGAGCGCTTTCTCCGAGCCGTGGGCGCGGCTCGTCATCAGCTCGCCGCTCGAGCGCAGATTGAGGTAGTAGGCGCCGTCGCGCCGGGTCAAGGTCATCTCGTCGCCGTCGCCGGTGGGCGCGCGCGCCAGGAGCTCGGTCGGTTTCATGCGCAGGTCCTCTCCCCGGCGGTCATCCGGCCGCCGGATAGGTGCCCAGCACGCGGAGCTCGGTGGTCAGGCTGGCGAGCGCGGCAAGGGCCTCCTGGAACGTGGTCGCCGAGGCATGCCCGTCGATGTCGAGGTAGAAACGGTACGACCAGGGATTGCCAGGAATCGGGCGCGACTCGAGCTTGGTCAGGTTGAGGCTCCGCCGGGCGAGCTCCTGCAGGATTTCGCCCAGGACTCCAGGCCGGTCGGCCAACTCGAGCAGCAACGAGCTCTTCGCCCGCGCGCCCTCGGCCAAAGGCACGGCATGCAAACCGACTTCGACGAAGCGAGTCGAATTGCCGGACTGGGTCTGGATGCCGCGCACCAGCACCTCGAGGCCGTAGGTTGCAGCAGCCGCGAAGCTCGCGATCGCGCCCAGCCCCCGGTCGCCCAACTGCTTCACCTTGCGCGCCGCACCGGCGGTGTCGAACTCCGCCTGGGCGCGGATCTGCGGGTGGGCGCGGAAGAACCCTTCGCACTGGGCGAGCGCCTGCGGATGGGAGAGCGCCGCGGTGAGCTCGCCGACGGTCGTCCCCGGCAGGCCCAGGAGACAGTGCTCGATCGCGGCGATCACCTCGCCGGTGACGGTGAGCCCCCCTTCGCCGAGCAGATCGTAGGTCTCGTTGATGCTCCCCGCGGTCGTATTCTCGATCGGCAGCAGCGCCAGGTCGGCTTCGCCGGAGAGCACCGACTCGGCGGCGCGGCGAAAGGTCTCGCA